>JBKPSC010000138.1:0-17057 GCA_046734915.1 Acidobacteriota bacterium
GCGCTGCTATCGAGACGTGCCGGCCGGTCGCGGCGACGCTGGGAGCTTCGACAGCGACGCCAACGCTTGCTGGACCGACGGCCAGTGCTTCTTCTCATCCCGCGTCCGCGGTGTCGGCTTCGGCCCGTAGAACGCAAGTACGTTCTGCCGGAGGCGTGGCGGGACATCCACGAACGAGCGCTCGTCGAGCTTGTCCAGCAGCTCTCGGTAGGTGTCGTCGGCGAGGCTGTACTCGCCGTGGCGCGACGGCTTGCCGGTGTCGTAGTCGGTGTTGCGAAAATCGAACCGCTTGTCCGAGACGTCATGCAGCATCGCTCGATATCGCCGCGCCGCGTCGCGAAAGCTCTGCTCGAACAATGCCTGCACATCCGGCGTGAGGGCCTTGAAGTCGAGCGGCTTCAGCGGGCCGATCTTCGGGACCAGCCGGTAGAGCAAGCCGAGAAACCTCGCGAAGAGCGCCGGCTTCTGGTACTCGTTTCCATACTCTGTCTCGTAGTCGCGCCGTCCGTATCGGAAGACGAAATGCTCCTTCTGGATATTCGGCGTGAGCTTCTCGATCTCGTCGCGCTTCTCACGCCACGCGGCTTCGGTCAACGCCGGCACGATCTGGCTGACGGCATAGCGATACGTCGCCAGCGCCCGCTTCTCGTCCGCGAACAGATCCTCCATCTTCAGGCCATACGTTTCCTGGAACGCACGCCGAAGCAGATCCGACGCGACGCGAAAGCCGATGAAGCTGCGGTAGGCGTCTGGCAGATACGCACCGCCGGCCGTCTGCACGACGTCGAACGAGAACTCGGTGATGACATGCTGCTTCGGCGCCTGGACGTAGGTCACCGTGTCGCCGAACTTCTTCCCCAGCTTGGGGAAGATGAGCGGCACGGCTTTGTTGGTGGCTTCGGGATGCCCCGTGTTGTCATTGGCGTAATGGGCCAGAGCCCCCAAGGCAAAGGCGTATTCGTCGATGTCGTGCGCGTCCCGGATGAGTGCTTCGACGAAGTCACCGGAACGCACGTAGTGCAGCAGGTTGCTGAAGAACTTCTGGCCAAACGGGTAGTAGCCCAGATCCTGGATGACCGAGCCGCCGTAGGCGTACGAACGGGCCTCGTTCAGAGCGTCCGGCGAGACATTGCCGTAGCGGGCTACCAGCAGAGGGCGAATCGCGGTGTCCCAGACCACGTCGATCGCGGCTTCATGGGCCAGCACCGAGTACGCCGCCGCATCGCGGCTGATCGCGATCGAAAGGACGGCGACGACAAGGCCGAGCCCAGCGCGACTCATCCATCGGGGTTCTGCATCACGCGTGCCGCGAATCAGGCGCGATTCCGCCTAGTTGCTGCGTGGGGCGAGGCTGATCCGTGGATGATGTCTGCTCACATTGACCCTGCGAGGACTGCCGTCACGCCTGGTACTTGGTTGCGCCGCCAACGACGGTGCGAACGATCTGGATGTCCTTGATCTTTTCGGGATCGATCGCGTGCAGATCGTCGGCGAGCACGACGAAATCGGCCAGCTTTCCCGGCGTGATGGATCCTTTGATGGCCTCTTCCCTGGATGCGTACGCCCCATTGATGGTGTTGACCTGCAGCGCCTGCTCCACCGAGATTCTCTGGTTGACGCCCCAGGTCTTTCCGTCCCAACCCTTGCGCGTGACCATGCCCTGAATGCCCATCAACGGCGCAAATGGCCCGGGGCTGAAGTCGGAGCCGGCCGTCGCCGGAACGCCGGCATCGAGGAACGATCGGTAGGCCATGCACCGCTTCATCAGCTCTTCACCGTAGAAGACGAACTTGTCGGAGTTGTAGAAGGCGTAGGTCGTGAACATCGCCGGCACCGCTCCGGCCGCCTTGATCCGCCGCACGAGGTCATCGTTGATGAGCGTGCAGTGCGTAATCTTCGGCCGCGCGTCCTTCTGCGGCGACAACTTCTGCGCCCGCTCGACCGCGGTGAGGTACATGTCGATCGCGACGTCGCCGTTGGCGTGGCAGTTGACCTGGATTCCGGCCCGGTGCACGCGTTCGACCCAGGCGTTCAGCTCGTCCTGCGCCTCGGTGACGTTGCCCTTGTACGGCGGCTGAATGCCCGGATACGGTGCGCTCAACGCCATCGTCCGCTCCGAGAACGACCCGTCGACCGTGTGCTCGGAGGTGGCGCCGAACCGGATCCACTCGTCACCGAAACCAGTCTTGATCCCGGCGGCGATCATCGCCTCGAGAACCCGGCCGCTCGCTTCATAGCTCACGCGGTGCAGGAGCTCCCCGCGGGCGCGCACATCCTGCAGCGCAGACAAGTCACCGCCCTCATGATGGACGCTCGTCAGACCGTAGCGGACGAACTGTTTCGAGATGTGGGCGAGCCCGTCGCGCTCCCGCCTGGCGGCTTCATCGGGCGCGAACGTCTGACGCTTCCCGACATCGCTGAAGACGCTTCTCGCGCGATCGGTGACCCGGCCATTCAGTGCACCGCTCGCATCGCGGTCGAACGTGCCGCCTGGCGGATTGGGTGTGTCCCTGGTCACATGCGCCATCTCGAGCGCCTTGCTGTTGTAGAACGACGTGTGGCCCCCGCGGTGCCGGACGACCACAGGATGTTCGAGCGAGACTTCGTCCAAATCGTGCACGTTCAGTTCACGTTTGTCCTTGACCTTGGTGTCGTCGAAGAAAAAACCCTCGACCCAGGTGCCCGCCGGCGTCTGCCTGGCCTTGGCGCGCAGCTTGTCGATGATGCTGCCAATGGTGACGAATTCGACCTCGAAAGGATTCCCGACGAGCACTTCGAAGAGCAGCACGTCGCCGCCGGCGTGATTGTGGCAGTCGGTGAAGCCGGGGACGATCGTCATCTGCCTGGCATCGTAGGTCTGCGTGTTACCGCTAATCAGGCCCTTGATGTCGGCCGTGCTGCCAACGGCAATGAACCGGTCGCCCTTCACGGCGAACGCCTCGGCTCTCGGCAGCCGCGGGTCAACGGTGTAGACCTTCGCGTTGAAAACGACCAGATCGGCGTCTCTGGTGTCCGGAGCCTGCGCGAAGACGGTTGCAGCACCGACCCCCGTCGCACCGAACGCCGTGACGACGCCGGAGCCGGTGAGGCTGAGGAACTGGCGTCGGCTGTGGCGATCTCTCTTCATGCTCGTGTCTCCAAATGCGGTCCTGTCTCAATCGATCGGCGCCGATTAGTTTTTGGTCGCTCCCCGCTTCTCCTGGAACCGCGCGCCCCGAAGCACGTTGGACAGCGAGTAGTTGGCCTCGTGACACGCATACTCGTACATCTGGCCGTTCGTTCTGGAGAGGAGGCTGTCGCCCGACCACGGCCGCACGAACGACTCGGGGTCGTCGACGGTGAACTGATAGGTGATGGTGTCGACGTCTCGCAGAGAGAACCGCTCGGTCACGCGGAGACCAGTCCCCGAGCCGCGCAGCGTCGTCTTGTCCGTGAAGTTCGTCGTCTCCACAACCAGCGTATCGCCGTCCCAGCGCCCGATCGAATCGCCTTTCCACTGGCCGATGTGGCTCGGCAGGTGGGCGCGCCGGCCCAGCCGGACGATGCGCGCATCGTGAATCATCTCGCTCAGAAGCATGATGTAGTCGGGCGTCTGTACGATCTGCAGGTTGTTGTTGTAGTACACGGGCAGCATCGGCGGCGCAGAGGCGTTGGCCATCAACAGACAGCGTTCGGTGTTCGGAAAGTCTTCCGGGTTATCTGCGTAGTGCAGTTTCAAGTGCTCGTTTCTGGCGCTCAGTCGTTGCTGCGCCGGTGCCGTCAGAGACGGCACGCGTCCGTCCGCTGGATCAGTGATCTGTGACGTGCGTCTTCCCGGCAGCAGCCGGCCCGGTTCGTATGTATCGAGATCACCGGCGGCGTCCAGCTCGAATACGGGATCGACGCGGCTGGCCGCGGCGGTTCGGTCCAACTGATACTTGCGCTCGTAATCCCGGGCCTCTTCCTCGGTCAGAGCGGCCTTGTCGGCGAACTCTCTTGGCCGTTCGAGCGGTGTTGCGGTGTCGTTCAACCACATACCCTGGAAGTCGGGGCGGCCGTCGGGCGTCCTCAGACGGCTCTGAGCGGACGGCGACGGCTGCGCCAGGAGCGCTACGGACACGGCAAAGCCGGAGGCGGTCAGCAGTCTCCGCCGCGTCGATGATGAGAACATGGGGCATCAGATTACACCCGGGGCTGGCGCCTGGGGCCTGGGGACTCGGTCTGGAGCCTGGAGTCTGTCGGTCCAGGGTGCCGGACCCGCAGCTCCGTCCGTGGTAACCAGAAATCCGTACCCGCGAAGCGGCCTCTGCCTCGAGTGGCGCGGCGCGCCACGACGGCTACCAGCATCAGAATCCAGCTCGCGCCGGCCGCTGCGCTGATGCCGTTGCCGGCCAGGCGGATTGGGGTGCTAGTGAATCGCGCCTCGACCGCGTGCCGCCCTTCCGGAACAGCCACGCCGATGAATCCCTCCGGCGTGCGTACCGAAGGCACTTCGACGCGATCGAGATACGTGCGCCAGCCGGGAAAGTACGGGATCGCCACACGCACCACCGAAGGCTCGCTCGCATCGACGACGGCCGTGGTGTCGGCGTCTCGGCTCTCGACGACGCGGGCTGACGCCGCACCGTCGATCACGGTCCACCGGTCTCTGACTGGCCCTGCTTGCGCCGACTTGCCAATCGGGTCGTACGCGCGTTCCCGGAACGCCAGTGAACGACCGTTCGTGTCCACGGTCCACCATGCGTCGCTCTCGACGTCTGCGTGCAGCGTTCCGTTCGACGCGACCATCGCCCGGTAGTCGTGCGTCATCTGCAGCTGGAAGAGCGCGATGGATACGAACGCCAGCGCCCGCGTCGATTCGCGAGACAGCCTCGATATGGCGACCCCCAGCAGCACCGTGGAGGCAAGCGCAGGCAGCATCAGGAAGCGCCAGGGGAACTGCAGGAATGCCAACGGGGGCAGGGCCTCCCAAACCGGGAGAGACCATCGCGTCGTCATGAAGGCACCGGCGGCGAACACCAGAAGCCAGAATGCCAACTCCAGGCGCTCGCTCCGCTCAGGTCTTCGCGGACGCGCAATCATCACGAGCGCAAGCGCGGCGCCAATCCACTGAATTGGCGCAATCTGCAGCGAGATCGGATCCTGCGCGCCGACGTTCAGCGGCGCGTAACCCCACGCCGTGTTGAACCATTGCCGCGGAGCGACGAAGTACTGGTGATAGTCGAAGTCTCCGCCCGTCATCGCACGGATGTTGACGAGGCTGAGCTCGGCGATCGCCGGAAGCACGTAGAACGCCGCGAGGCCGGCGCCCAACGCGGTGGCGCCGACGATCGCGGGAATCCCCCGCGAGCCGGCGCGCAGCGCGCCGAGGAGCGCATAGCCTGCCAGCACCGGCGCCGCGACGACCGCCGTCGGCAGATGTGACGTGAGCATGAGACCGACGAGCGCCGCATGCAGGAGTGCGACGCTCGGTCGGGGTGAGCTCGTGAGCTCGGTCGTCGTCCCGAGGAGACCGACGACGCAGACGATCGCCGTCAGTTCGGGCATCGCGGAACGGACGTAGGCGTCGAGCAAAATGTACGAACTGCTCGAAAACAGCACGACGCCCGAGGCCGCGGCGAAAAACCCGTGCCTGTGAAGCAGTCTGAAGAAGAAGATCGCTCCGGCCGTCCAGACCATGACCAGCGTCAGCTTGACCGCAGTCGTGAGACTCGCGACCGCCATGTGCACGATCTGGACAAGGTAATAGAAGCCCACTTGGTAGTAGTTGAACAACGGCTGGCCGTTGCCCGGCGAGATCCATTCGACCCACCGCACGGGGAACTGCCCCTGTTCGAGCGCGCGATGAAAGAGGAAGCTGTTGGTCAGGTGTGCCGTGGCGTCATGGCCGGCCGTGACTCCGGGCAGCGCGATTGGCAGCACGAAGATCACCTGGAACGCGACCAACGCGCCGATGGTCCAGTGGTGCAGCGTTCTGGTCGCGGAATCGAGCCGTTGACGGCCCAATCTGTCTCGAAGCCATGCGCCCGCTGCTAGTCCCCATACACCGAGCGTGAGGGCCTTCCAGCCGTCGGTCGACCTGATCGGCAACGGCCCGATCACCAAGCTGAACGGCCCGCGGGCCAGCGTGTACGCGCCTGCCAGAGCCTCGATAAGACCGAGCAGGAGCAGAAGCTTCCAGAAAACCGTCGACCAGGGTTGAGCATCGCGGAGTTTTGGCGGGGTCACCACTGCGCGCGTATGCAACCCGATCGCCGACCGCACGTACAGACCCGCTTGAATCGATGCCAAACGTCCCCGATGACATCGCTCGGTCGTCTGACCGTGAATCTCGCCTTTGTGCTCCATATCTGAACACATGAGGTCCATTCACCACGTTTTTCGCAATCAGTTGTTCTGAAACGGCTCAAATGTGGGGCTTGCCGCTCTGTGGCCCGCTGCACAGAAAAAGACCGGAAACCCAACAAATCGTGAAGGTTCGGACCGACTCATCCGTGTCGGCACCCTGCTTGCCCATCCGTTCCATCGAGGAGATGCGCATGTTGAGCCCGATACTGAAAACCGTTGGTGCGATGAGCGTTATCGCTCTGACGATGAGTATCCCGGTTAGCGCCCAGAATCACCCCCACAAGCCGGACGTCGTGAATGCGATCGTCTCATCCGATGGTGCAACGCTCTGGGTCGACGGTGACAACTTCGGCGACCGTCCCTACGCCCGACTCGGGGGCGTGGCCCTCGGGGACGTCAAGGTCGACAGGACCGGCCGTCACCTTGTGGCAACGCTGCCAGCGCTCCGGCCGGGAACTTATCTGCTCGAGGTATTCCAGAGCCCGTACTGGCGCGAGCCCCGCCTGCTGAAGCAGGAATTCGCAGCGGAGTTTCCTGTCGCCATTGGACTGGCTGCCTCCACTGGTTCATCGACGACCGGGCCGATGGGCCCGGCCGGCCCGATGGGCCCAATGGGATTGACGGGACCCGCGGGACCGATGGGGCCAGCGGGCCCGATGGGTCCGGCGGGCCAGGTCGGTCCAGCAGGCCCGACGGGTCAACCCGGCGTGGCCGGGCCAGTTGGACCCGCAGGACCGATGGGTCCAGTGGGTCCGGCGGGAGCGGCTGGCCCGATCGGACCGGCCGGAGCCGCGGGTCCGATCGGTCCGGCAGGTCCGATGGGGCCAGTGGGGCCGACGGGCGCGGTTGGGCCAATGGGCCCGGCCGGCCCCAAGGGAGCTGATGGTGCGGCCGGCGCAGCCGGGTCGCAGGGTCCGCAGGGCCTTGACGGGCCGCAAGGTCCTCAGGGAGTCGAGGGACCGCAGGGTCCGCAAGGGCCTCAGGGTCCCGCCGGCGCGACTGGGCCCGCTGGCGCAATGCCGGTGTACTTCGCGGGCTGGGTTCGCTACGACGCGACGATCCGGTTTGGAACCGGCTTCACTGTCGTCCGTCTGACACCGGCTGGCACCTACCGCATCACGATTCCGGCGACGGTCACCGGCCGTTTCCTCACGCCGGTCGTGACGCCGTCCTACCTCGGCGTCATCGGCCGTGTCCTCGCGTATACCAAGAGCGCCCTGGACGGCTCGCACACGATCGATATCGAGATCCGCAACCTGGCTGGCACGCTGGTCGACAGCGATTTCAGCTTCGTCGCCCTCGATCGATCGTAACGAGTCCGCTCGTGGACGACGGATGGCGAACACCCATCCGTCGTCTCCCCCTCCTCGCGCCGATCTACTTCGGCGCGATACCTTTCGCTTTCAGCACCGGTGCGGCGGTTGGGCTCGTGAGGAAGGCGATGAACGTTTTGACGGCGGCGGCGTTTTGCGACTTTGCGCTCGCGGCCGCCGCGAACTTGATGTCGAACCGGTAGTCGCCGGGAAATGGCCCCAGGACTTCGACCCCCTCGACTGGCAGAATCTCACTGAACAGCGTCAGAACCATTGCTGCCTGTCCCTTGGCGACGCTCTCGGTCGCCGGTCCCGAGCCCTGGGCGAGAATGACCTTGGGCTTCACCTCCGAGGCAATGCCGAGACGCTGGAACATCTGCTCGATATACCCGCGGCTCGCCCCGTCTTGTGGGTAGGTGATCGACTTCGCGGCGAGCAGCGCCTGCTTCAGCGACTCGGGAGTTCGAACGTCCGGCCGGGGAGCTCCAGCGCGGATGCCGATGCCGAGTTCGGACCGGCCAACGTCAGTGCGCGACGCCGCCGTGAGAACGCTTTGCGCGATCAGCTCGTCCACGGCCTCCACCGTGATGACGGTGGCGTCGAACGCCTCACCCGCGGCAATCTTCTTCTTGAGGCTTGCCGTGGAGTTGAACTCGATCGACAGCGGCCGGCCGACGGCCTTTTCCGCCTGAACCTGGAGCGCCTCGAGCGAGCCCTTCATGCCATTGGAAACCAGCAGACGAAGAGGGCCACTCTGTGCCATGGCAGGCTCGAACCCGCCGCCGAACAGCATGACCGCCGGCACGATGGCGGCGACGATCTGCACGAGTTTCAGCATCACTCACCTCCGCCACGGTACGGGCGTCTCGAGTCTTGAGGCGAGGAGAATACGGCCGACGACCGAACGGAAACAAGCGCGAAGTCGGCCGATGCTATCCTGAGACCATGTCAGACGTCCGCATCCGCTACTGCCGCGTTTGAAACTACCGGCCTCGCGCTGCCCGTGCGGCGGCGTTGATCAAGCAGCAACTACAGCTCGACACCGAGCTCGTCGAAGGTGCGCGTGGCGAGTTCACCGTGTGGGTCGACGGTCGAAAGGTCGCCGAGAAGGACGCCAACGGCTTTCCGGCGGACACGGATATCGTGAAGGCGGTGCGAGCGGCCGGTCGCGCGTGAGCGGACCGGTCGCGAGGCCTCGGGATTACTTCTTGGCGAGCGGGACGTTCAGCGCCTTCAGATGCGCGACGATATCCTCACCCGACGTGCCCGGGCTGACTTTCCGGTCGATGTCGATCAGCTTACCGTCGGCCCCGATGTAGAACGTGTGACGGGCCGCGACTTCGCCGATGTTGAACTTGCTCATGTCGACGAGCACGCCGTACTTCCGGGCCGTTTCCTTCGTCGGGTCGGCGAGGAGCGGGAAGTCCGCATTCTCTTTCTTGGCGAACGCGGTATTGTCCTCGAGGGTGTCGACGCTGATCATGAAGTAGGCAACGTCGTAAGCGCGAATGAGCGGGCCACTCTCACGGAGGGCTCGGCATTCGGCCGTTCAACCTGCGGTGAAGGCCTTGGGGAACCACGCGAGCACGACCGCTTTTCCGCGCAGTTTCGACAGCGTGTACGTGCGTCCATCGGTCGCCGGCAGCGTGAAGTCCGGCGCGGCGTCACCAACTTTCAACTCAGGTTGTCCCGGCATCGGCTGTTGCGCCAACGCACCTGAGATGAGGTAGGTCCCCACCGCTGCCAGGCCTAGCGACGCGACCAGGAGCCGTTTCAGGTGTCCTGCCATGCTAACCTCAGACGCCAAACCTACCATGAAACGGCTGGCCAGGCTCTTCGGAATCGTTCTGGTCGGTGTCGGCGCCGTTCAGGGCGCGGCGGCCCAGCCGGCCACGCGGCCGGCGCCGATCGACGTGACGAAGCTCGGTCCGCAAGTCGGTCAGCGGATTCCCGACTTTTCGCTGAAAGACCAGACCGGCAGGACGTGGACGCGACAGTCGACGCTCGGTCCCCGGGGAGCGATGATTGTCTTCTTCCGTTCCGCCGACTGGTGACCGTACTGCAAGACGCAGCTCGTCGAGCTGCAAGGCCGTCTCAAGGACATCCAGGCCCAGGGGCTCAACGTGGTGGCGGTGAGCTATGACTCTCCGGCCATTCTCGTCGCATTCAGCGAGCAGCGCGGTATCACGTTCCCGCTGCTGTCGGACGCCGACTCGAAGACCATCCGCGCGTTCGGCATCCTGAATCCAGCGGTCGAATGGGGACTCGGTGCTGACAAGGACGACCCGATGGTCGTCAGCCAGCTGCGGACGTACGTCTCCGGGACCGGGCGTGCGGCAGAGATGCAGCGCGGCATGGCACTGCCCGGAACATTCGTGGTGGACAAGCAGGGACGCGTCACGTCGCGCTATTTCGAAGAGTTCTACGTCGAGCGCCAGACGTCGGAAAGCGTTCTGCTCACGGTCGGCGCCGGCACCGTTCCGGCCTCGGCAACACGAGTGTCATCGAGCCAGTTGGATTTCACCACCTATGCGAGCGATGCGGCCGTCGCTCCCGGCAATCGCTTCTCGGTCGTCGTCGATGTCGTCCCACGCCGGGGCATGCATGTCTACGCTCCGGGTGCCGACGGCTACAAGCCCATTGCGTTGAACCTGAGCCCGCAGCCGTTCGTGCAGTTTTCCCCGACTCGATATCCGGCGTCGGAGATTTACTTCTTCGAGCCGTTGAACGAGCGCGTGCCGATCTTTCAGAAGCCGTTCCGGCTGGTCCAGGAAATTCTGCTCGAAGGCTCCGCCGACGCGCAGGCGGCGCTGAAAGGCAAGGAATCGCTGACGATCACCGGCACGGTCGACTACCAGGCCTGCGACGACGCGATCTGCTTCAACCCGGTCAGCGTGCCGGTCACGTGGACCGTCTCGTTGAAGGATCTGATCCGAGAGCGGCCGACGGTCACACCAGAGACACCCACGCCTCCCGCTTCGGTAGGGCGCGGCCGATGATGGTGGCGGCGGTCACGCCTTTGGCGCGCAACTGATTGACGAGCCGCGGCGCGGTGCGCTCGGCGACAGCAATCAACAGCCCACCGGACGTCTGCGGATCGAAGGCGATGTCTTCGTATCCGGGCTTGACGGTGGGATCGATCGCCACCTTGTCTTCGAGATAGGCGCGATTGCGCCGGCAGCCGCCGGTCAGGCAACCGGCCCGGCCAAGTTGAAGCGCGCCCGGCAGGAGGGGCAGCCGACCCGATTCGAAGACCAGTGACACGCCGCTGCCCATCGCCATTTCCGCGCCGTGCCCGAGGAGGCCGAACCCGGTCACGTCGGAGCACGCGTGGACGTCGAAGCGACGCATTACGGCCGACGCCGTACGATTGAGCTCCACCATCGAAGCCACGGCTGCCTGCACGCTGGACCGTGGCGCCTTTCGCTGCTTGAGGGCCGTCGTCACGATGCCCGTGCCGAGCCCCTTGGTGAGCACGAGTGCGTCACCAGCCCTGACGCCGACATTGCGGATCACACGATCCGGGTGGACGACGCCCGTCACGGCCATCCCGTACTTCAGCTCCGGATCGATGATCGTGTGACCGCCGATGACGACCGCGCCGGCAGCCTGCGCCCGATCGATGCCGCCCTCGATGATGTCGCCGAGGATCTCGATGTCGAGCGTGCCTTTCGGAAAGCCGACGATGTTGAGAGCCGTGATCGGGTCTGCGCCCATCGCGTACACGTCGCTGAACGCGTTCGCGGCCGCGATCTGGCCGAAGACGAAGGGGTCGTCGACGATCGGCGTGAAGAAGTCGACGGTGTTCACGACCGCCAAATCGGGCCTCACGCGGAACACTCCCGCATCGTCGGACGTCTCGGTGCCGACAATCACGTCGGGATGAAGCAGTGGTGGCAATCGGCGCAGCACGTGCGCCAGGTCGGCAGGGCCGAGCTTCGCCGCTCAACCGGCTGCCGCGACCTGCTGCGTCAACCCCAGCGCCTTCGTCAGCGCCTTGCGGCCGCGTCGCCTCACGGCCGCGGGGACGGTGTCGCGGGTCCTCATGCTTTTCTGGCGGCCTCTCGCAGTCTTCTTACGTCACCCATCCTAATCGTGACGCCGACGCGATCGAAATATTCGAGCAAGGGAATCGCATACTTCCGCGAAGTCTTGTAGCGGTCCCTGAAGTCCGCGGTCGTCAGCGTCTTTCCGCCTTGAAGGTCCTGGAGGAGTTCCTGGCGCAGGCGCTCGACGACCGGGGCGGCGAAATACAGATCGGTCGCAACGGCGATCACCTGCCGGCTCTTCTCCATCGCTTTCAGCAAAGCCAGCAGCTTGGATCGATCCAGGCCCAGCATCTCGAGCAACTGCTTGACGTCAGGCGGAGACAGCGGATTCGAGGAGAGCGCGTTCATGACCCGATCGACCGCGACCTGATCTGCGCCCGTCACGGCGATGCGGTGCGATGGCAGACGAAGCGAGCTGCCTTCACGAACGAGACGGCGCTCGCCCTCGATCTCGTCCACGAGCGCGCGAAATACGCGAGGCGCCGGCGTCAGCGGCAGGGACGTACGCGCTTCTTCCACGTCCAGACCAGGCGACAGCGGATTTGCCGTGTGCCATCGGGTTACTGCGTCCAGCAGCCCGGCGATCGCGACGTCGCGCAAGCCAGGCGTGGTGTATTGGACCTCCGACTCGAGATCGAACGCGTGCAGCGCGGCTGTCGTGTTCGCACGTCGACGCACCTCATCGTCGCGGTCGTTCAGCCGCTGTGCGAGCCAGGTCAGCGAGACGGAGAATGCACCGCTACCGTTCACGACAGCCGGGAAGAGCTCGGCATCATCGCCTCGCTCGAGAGCTTCGAAATTGGCCAGCACGGCTGGATCGGTGCGCTTGCGTTTCTCAGTCGCTGGCAGCAACACGACGCCGCCGCCGAGCGTCCGCTGGGCCGTCTCGTCCCGCAGGATGAAACGGTCGCCGCGCAAGGCGACGACGGGTTCGGCCAGCACCAGCTGAGCGTAGCCGTGTTCCCCGCCGGCGATTGAATCAGCCCCCGGCCTCTGTCGTGACCCGAGCGGTACGATTTTTCCCATCCGTTCGGCCGTGCCCAGGTGAACGCGCACGCGCTGATGATCTTTGAGACCGCGCGTCGCCGACGGACGCGCCTCAACCAGGGCATCGAATCGATCGCACGTGAGCGTCGTGCCTTCGTCGACGATGACGTCGCCGCGCGCAATGGACGGCGAATGGGAACTGGTCAGATTCAGCGCGATCCGCTGTCCCCAGCACCCGACGTCTACTTGCGCGCCATGAACCTCGACGCTGCGCACGCGCAGTAATTCGCCGGACGGCAATAGCCGCACCCGGTCGCCGGCACGGATCTCACCGCTGATCGCGGTGCCCGTCACGATGAGGCCGTGACCGATGGACGAAAAGGCCCGATCGACTGGCAGGCGAAACCGGCCCGCCGGCGGCGCTTTGGCGCCGCGGTTCAGTGCCGCCGCGATCGCCGTTCGCACTTCATCGATGCCGACGCCCGCCGGCGCGGCACAGGGCACGATGGGCGCACCTTCGAGAGCCGTTCCGGCGACGAGCGTCCGGATTTCTTCCGCGACATCCTCCGCGCGATCCGCGCTCACCAGGTCGACCTTCGTCAGAACGAAGACCGCCCGCTTCACACCCAGCAAGTGGACGATGTCCAGATGCTCCTCGGTCTGGGGCATCACGCCGTCGTCTGCGGCCACGGTGAACAGGACGAGATCGATTCCGTGAGCGCCCGCGAGCATGTTGCGAACGAACCGCTCGTGCCCGGGTACGTCGACGACTCCGGCGCGTGTGCCATCTGGCAGCTCGAGCGAAGCGAAACCGAGGTCGATTGAAATGCCTCGCTCTTTTTCTTCTTTGAGGCGGTCCGTGTCGACGCCCGTGAGGGCTTTGATCAGGCTGGTCTTGCCGTGATCGATGTGACCGGCGGTGCCGATGATCCAGTGCACGGGGGTCAGGCGCCCGGCACCAGGTCTTGCGCGACCGCGACGGTGCGAAGGTCGAGCAGGAACCGGTCGTCCCGAATGCGGCCGATGATGGGCGGGTTGGCGGAGCGGAACCGCTCGGCAATGTGATCCGGCGAAAACTTGGCGTGGCGCACGACGAGGACCTTCGTCGGAAGCTCCGCTGTCGGCAGCGAGCCGCTCCCCACCTGCGACACGTCGTCTTCGAGTTGCACGTCGAACCCGCTGCCCAGCGCATGCTGCACCAGGGCCTTGGCCTGCTCGCCAAGGGCGGCGATCTCCTCGATCGGTCGAGTCAGCAAAGCGAGAGTCGGGATGTCGCGGTCCAGTGTCGGGGATTGCTGGTAAAGCGCCAGAGTTGCCTCGAGCGCCGCGAGCGTCATTTTGTCGCAGCGGAGGGCGCGATGAAGGGGATTCTCGCCGATCGCCTCGATCGCTTTTCGCGTGCCGGCGATGAGGCCGGCCTGCGGTCCGCCGAGCAGCTTGTCGCCGCTGAAGGTCACGAGCTCGGGACCGATCGCCATCCGTTCCGACACGACCGGCTCTTTTGGCAGTCCGTACTTCGCCAGGTCAACGAGCGCACCGCTGCCGAGGTCTTCCATCACAGGAATTTCACGGCGGCGCCCGACCTCGACGAGTTCCTCCAGCGACGCCTCGGCCGAGAATCCGATGATGCGGTAGTTGCTGGTGTGCACCTTCAACAGCAGGCCCGTATTGGGGCCAATAGCGCGTTCGTAGTCAGACAGGTGTGTACGGTTCGTCGTGCCGACTTCCCGCAGGATCGCGCCGCTCTTCGCGACGATGTCCGGTATCCGGAACGCCCCGCCAATCTCCACCAACTCGCCGCGCGACACGATGACTTCTTTGTCGGCGGCCATGGTGTTGACGGCGACGAGCACCGCCGCGGCATTGTTGTTGACGACGGTCGCGGCCTCGGCACCGGTGAGCCAGGTCAGTCGACGCGCGACGTCGGTCTCACGCCGGCCGCGAGCGCCCTTCGCCAGGTCGAACTCCAGGGTCGAAGGCTCCGATGCGACCCGAACCACGGCGTCCACGGCCGACGCCGCCAGCGGCGCGCGGCCCAGATTCGTGTGGAGGACGGTGCCAGTCGCGTTGATGACCCGCCGCAAGCCGGGGGTGGTATCGCGCTCGATTCGAGCGGCGAGCCAGGTCATGATCGCGGTGGCATCGACATTCGCCCCACGGGCAATCTCGCGGCGCACGTCGTCCAGTGTTGCGCGCACGTGGCGCGTGACATACTCCCGGCCGTAGCGGTCAAGCCACTGACGGGTCTCATCGTGGGAGAGCACGCGATCGACCGACGGAAGCTCGCGGAGCAGGAGGTTCACGTCGAGCTTCGGACTTCGGACGTCGGGCTTCTTGCGGCCTCGGGTCTCGGGCATCGGGATCGATCAGGCTTCGGGCTTCAGGCTTCAGGCTTCGAGTTTCGGGCTTCTGGCCGCTCGATAGTGGAGCGCTCAGGCTGGCATACTGAACCTGCGATTTCAACCTTACCGCCGTGGTGTCCGAAGACCGGGGTGGGGTAGGGACCCTGGAGCAAGAACGGAGAAGGAAGGTGCCCGGTGGTGCCGCTGGTCTTCAAAACCAGTCTGGGGATCGTCAGGTCCCCGGAGGGTTCGACTCCCTCCCTTCTCCGCCACAACTGACTGAAGGGAAAGGAGTTCGCGTTTAGCTGCTTCGCGTTTCCAATATGTCTCCAAACTTTTCGGAGTTTCTTGGCTCCACTAGATCGATCGCCCGATCCAGCGCTGACGGACTCAAGTGCATGTAGCGCTGTGTCGCGGTGAAGTGCGCGTGACCCGCGAGCTCCAGAATGGCTCGCGTCGCTGTGCCCCGCATCGCCAGATGCGAACCGAACGTGTGCCGGAGACATGCGGTCCATTCCCCGACAACCCCGCCCGGCGGGCAGCCCGCATAATGCGACACGTCACCGCGCCTTCGGTGAGTGGTTCACCGTTGTCCCGTCACAGCACCCGCGGTCCCCGCGAGTGGCGGCCTTCACGAGGCGCCGCCGTCAGCCGAGTCGTGGTCGGAACGTACCGAATCCGCCCTCCCTTAGGTGACGACACCTGGCCCTCCCAGGTGTTTCGCTGCACGCAGATCAAGCGTTTGACCAAGTCAACATCCGACCATTCCAACGCCACCATCTCGCCCGATCGAAGCCCAGCTTCGCCGCTGAGCAGCACGAGCAAGTACGTCCGTCGATCGATCGCCCGGCGAAGAACGCTCGCTGACCGGCGCCCTGTGCAACAGAAGAATCGGCATCGACGCCACGACGCTTGAGGCCAACGCGGCGTTGCGAAGCATCGTCCACCGGGCAGCGGTGAGGGCTACGAAGAGGTTCTGACGACACTCGCCAAAGCCTCCAGCATCGGGACATCCACCCGCGCCGACTTGGCCCGGATCGATCGGAAACGCAAGAAGAAAGGCTCGAATGACGACTGGACACATCCGCGCGATCCCGACGCCAAGATCACGAAGATGAAGGACGGCCGGCGCATTTGGCGCATAAGGCCGAGCACACCATCGATCTCGAAACCGGCGCAATCGTCGGCGTGACCGGTCAAGCCGCTGACGAGGGCGACACCACGACGATCCAAGTGACCCTGCCCGAAGCCGCCGAGCAACTTGAGGCGGCCGCCGCCGTCACGGACGACTCGGTGCGCCTGACCGAAGAAGTCCTGGCCGACAAGGGCTATCACAGTCGGCGGACCGTTCACGATTTCCAAACGTTGGAAACTCGCACCTAACATCGCGAACCCGATCGCGGGCCCCAGTCGTGGGTTGATCAAAAGTCGGAACGCGACGCGGTCATACAAATCGCCGCCGGGTTCGCGGCGACCGCGGGCAACGGCTTCTGCGGGCAGGTGGGGAATTGCTGGAACGACCCTGCACTCATCTCTGTGAGACGGGTCTCCGGCGCGTGCACGTGCGCGGTCACCCACCGACGCCGCTCACTCTTACGCCGGCTGCTCGTTCTACGGCTCGATCGGGATCTCCTCGATCGGCTCGCGCCTCGACGCATCGTGGGGGATCTCGGGCTCGGTGGCATCGCTGAACCCGATCGCCGTCAACGCACGTGGAAGCAGAAGATCGCCGCCCGCCAGGCGTCTCTGCAAATCGTTGCGCACCCTCATCGGCATCGGCACGCCACGGGGACTCCAGGGTCGGCTCGCCGCGATCGTGGCGATGATCATCGCGTTCAGCACGCATCGCATCGATCGCCGCCGCGACGTCGGGGGACTCGCTGTCGTGGACCGTCTCCGCTCACGCCGCCGCATCGTTTCAAGCTCTACCGATCGGCGCATCAGCATGAGCCTTTAACGGCGCGCAGCTAGGCCGAGCGGTGCGCGTAGGCCAGCAGCCTCTCCTCCTTTAGTCCAAGAGACGGCGCAGAGAGCAGCAG
>JBKPSC010000139.1:0-11534 GCA_046734915.1 Acidobacteriota bacterium
ATCAAACGCAATCCGGCCATGATGCGTCAAAACGGACGCCAGGCGGCTGCCATTTCCTTCCGTGCGCATCGGAGTGAGTCCACTCCGGCGCGACCTGGCCACCTGACCAGGTCAGGGACTGGCCACCGGGTGGTCGAAAGACTCCCGCATTGATTGACGTCGTGCGCGCCGAGACGGAAGAGACTGGGCCCGACGTGAACCGCTTAGCTGACCTCGAACTCTACTTTCAGATGCTGGCCAAGCTCCATTCGCGCCTGTGCCCGCGCCAGGTACTCGGTGTACGAATGGGCATATACGCCGGCGAGCTCCTGGGACTCGAACTGCCCTCGGAGGACCGGCGCCTGCTGTCCATCGTCGAGACAGACGGCTGCTTTGCGGACGGGATCTCGGTCGCTACCGGCTGCTGGCTCGGACGTCGCAGTCTGCGTCTGGTCGACTACGGAAAGGTCGCGGTCATCGCAATCGACCTCCATTCCGAGCGCGCGGTGCGACTGCGACCCGATCCGCGGGCGCGTGCGCGGGCGGCCACGTATGCGCCGACAGCCCCGAGCCGCTGGCACGCCCAGTTGGCGGGGTACCAGCGGATGCCAATCGAAGAGTTGGTCTCCGCGCACTCAGTCCGCTTGCTGACGCCCGTGGCTGCCCTGGTGGGACAGGCAGGTCATCGCATCGACTGTGCCGAATGTAGTGAAGAGGTGCTCGATCTGCGCTACACCGACGTTGGCACCAGAACCCTGTGCCGTCGCTGCGCCGGTCAGCCGTATTACCTCGAATCCGGATCGTCGACATCTCTGCCCCCATCGACTCGCTCCGCTTCCACGACCCCCCTCGCCGCGTAGTAACAATGGCAGAAACTTCGCTGGATCAAACGACGATCAAGACCGGGTGTACGGTCTGCCCGTACTGTGGCATCGGTTGTGGTCTGAAGGTCGAGTTGGAGGGTGGTCGTGTTGCCCGTGTGCGGGGCGATGCCACACACCGCGGCTCGCACGGGATGTTGTGCCGCAAAGCGGTGTATCTGCCGCAAGCGGTCAATGCCCCCGATCGACTCGCACAGCCTCAGATGCGGCCACGACGCGATCAGCCGTGGCAGCTGGCGAGCTGGGATGAAGCCCTTGGCAAGGCGGCAGACAAGATCGGCCGCATTGTTGCGGACCACGGCCCGGACCGCATCGCGTTCTACCTGTCAGGCCAGCTGCTAACGGAGGACTACTACGTCGTCAACAAGCTGGCCAAGGGCTTTATCGGTACGAACAACGTCGACTCCAACTCACGCTTATGCATGGCCAGCGCCGTCTCCGCGTACCAGTTGGCGCTCGGCAGCGATGGCCCACCGTGCAGTTATGACGATTTCGATGTTGCCGACTGCTTTCTCTTCATTGGTTCCAATGCCGCTGAGTGCCACCCTGTCCTGTTTCAGCGCGCTCTCCGGCGCAAGGCTGCCGACCCCGAGGGCGTGACCATCATCGTCGTCGACCCGCGGCGCACGGCGACGGCTCGCTCCGCCGACGTTCACGTTCAACTCCGACCGGGGACCGACGTTCCGCTTCTGCAAGGGCTGTTGCACGTCTTGATCCGTGACGGTCTGATCCGTGATCAGTTCATCCGTGACCACACCACCGGCTGGGATGCGGTCGTGGCCGACGCAGCGCCCTGGACTCCGGATCGCGCCAGCGTCACCTGCGGTGTTGCAGCAGAGTCGATCGAAGCTGTTGCGCAGCGCTTTGGTAAAGCGTCGGCCGTGCTCTCGTGCTGGGCAATGGGTTTGAACCAGGCCGTGGATGGCGTGGATCGCAGCCTGGCACTGGTGAACTTGCACCTATCGACCGGACAGATCGGACGTCCCGGCTCAGGCCCGTTCTCACTCACTGGCCAGCCGAATGCCATGGGCGGACGCGAAGTCGGCGGCCTGGCCGGCCTGTTACCTGGCTACCGCTCTGTGACCAATCGAGACCATCGCCGCGAGGTTGCCGACCTCTGGGGAGTGCCCGCGGAACGGATCAGCTCGCGACCAGGCAGGACAAGTGTCGAGATTTTCGAAGGGCTTGCATCCGGCGAGCTCAAAGCAGTCTGGATCGCCGCGACCAATCCGATGGTGTCCATGCCGGATCTGTCCGTTGTGCGTCGCGGTCTCGAGCGCGCAGAGCTTGTCGTCGTCCAGGATGCCTACTTCCCGACGGAGACGACGCAACTGGCGGACATTGCACTGCCCGCCGCACAGTGGGCAGAAAAAGAAGGCGTGGCCACATCTTCGGAACGGCGAATCTCGTACCTGCCGATTCTGGTCGAACCACCGGGCACGGCGCGCGCGGACTGGGAGATCTTCACGGAACTCGGTCGGCGCTTGGGTTTCGGTGACGCGTTCGCCTACACGTGCGCGGAGGAAGTGTTTGTCGAGTATCGAAGTTCGACCGCGGCCACACCGGTTGACATCACGGGAGTCTCCTATGCACGCCTGCAGCAGGAAGGCGCTATCCAATGGCCGTGTCCCGACGAAGGGTGCGCTGGAACGAGCCGTCTCTACACGGATGGCCGATTCGCCACCCCTGATGGGCGGGCGCGCTTTCACGTCCCGACCTGGCGTCAGCCAGTGAGCCCGGCTCCAGAACTGGTGACGCTCCTGACCGGCCGCGAACGCGACCAGTGGCACACTATGACTCGGACCCGGCACGTGCCGCAGCTGATGAAGAGTTGCCCTACGCCGTACGTCGCAATCCATCCCGCGGATGCTGCCAGGCTCGACCTGCACGAGGACGACTGGGCGGAGCTGCGCGTCGCCGGCCGAGGCAGGTCGCGGTACGCTGTCCGCATCACCGACGAGGTGCTGACAGGGACGGCTTTCGTTCCATTTCATTGGGGTGCGCTCCGGCACGACGGTGGCTCGATCAACACACTCGTCGAAACAGCGATCGACCCGAGGTCGAAACAACCCAGCCTGAAGTCGCAGTTCGTGGAGTTGCGCAAGGCCGCGTAAATCGCGCCGACGGTGTCGCTCTCAAAACAGGCAACATGATGCGGCGCCAGACAGGCTGGCCACCCCAAAACCGGGTCATCGGCCGACTGAGTTGGCGCAGGTTATAGCTCTCTCTGGAGCGAGCACTACGCGCCCGCCGCTCGTCGTCGACTGAATCTAACCCGCTGCAGTGCGCGCCCGGCTGGCGTTCCGCCGCGCCTACTCCGAGCAGGAGGATGCCGACTTTGCCTGATCCGTTCGAGGCGCTGCGCACTGCTCTCACGCCGATCGATCCGGACCCCGCCTTCGCGGCTCGTTTGCGAGCGCGACGCGAAACGGGTCCGGCTCGACCTCGCCACTGACGCCAAACGCCGCGTCGATCGCCCGTCGCTGGGCAGGCGACAGGTGTTCGGTCAGCCCGAGGATGGGATGCAGCCCGGCAAAGCTGGTGCAGCTGGTGCAGCTGGTGCAGCCCGGCAAATGCGAGCTCGGCCTCCGATTCGACGGCAACGGTTGACAGGACGCGACCGCCTGCCGCGATGACGCACTCGCGGGCGTGCTCCAGCAGCGCCGATTTGCCTATGCCTGGTTCGCCGCGGACGATGAGGGCGCCGCCGCCCTCATGAAGACCATCGATGAGCCGGTCAACGAGCTGTGCCTCGGCCTCGCGTCCGACCATGCCCACAACTGCTTCCGTGCCCGCCGAGATTGCCTGGTGGCGACCCTCAGGAAAGTCGTCGCCGGCACCGCGCCTATTTTTCTCCCAGCATCGCGTCGGCCGCGCTGTCGGCCAAGACCTCGCGTCCCCGACGGGGGTGTCGCCCAGCATGATTTTGGCCACGCGGTCGTGAAATTCGATTACAACCCGGTCGACATCGAGGATCCTCCAGCGGCGTCCGCACTGACGTCAACCCACTGCATGGCCTTGACCGGATGTACGCCCAGCCCCAACACACGAGAGCAAACGCGCGCGCCTGCCGGCCCACGTGGCGCGAGCTCAGCGCGAAGAGATCGCGCGATCACGCCGCGGCATTCTGGTCGTCGACAAGCCATTCGTCGCACAGCAGACGTTCACGCGTGCGGCGCGCGTACAGGAGGCGATCGAGGAACCGCTGATCGGACTGCACGGCTTCGTGGAGCGAACAGATCTCTGATTGCGCGGCGGACGGGTCGACAACGCAAGCGCAGTTGAGTGCCACGGAAGCCAGCAGACGGTGCCGCTCGCCAGGCGTTCCGTGCCATATCGTCTTTTCCATTCCCGTAGCCTGGGTTAAACCCTCGGCCCGGTCATCATCCGCGGGGACGATTGGCGGGTTGAAGCGCGATCAGGGCAACAGGTGTAGCTCGCGCGCGCGACCGACCAATTGTAAGCGGTTGTTGGCGCCGAGCTTGTTCATCAGGTGATGCGCGTGCGACTTCACGGTGTTCACACTGATCACCATCTGATTGGCAATCTGCGCATTGTCGAGACCCTCGGCAATAAGGCGAAGCACTTCGAGCTCGCGTTCACTGGGCGGATCCTTCACGAGCATCGGCGGAGCCATCGACACGTGTTCGCCGGCCGCACGCAGCAGCACGGTCACGTACGCGCGCACCGGCCGCACTGCGCGAAGCAGGCGAATCATCGGCGGACCATTGTCGACAAAGGTGCGGATGTAACCGCCTGGCTCGGCCAGATCGAGAGCGTGCTCGAGAAACGACATCGCCTGAGCACGGTTGGCCAGTTGATCGGAGGCCAGCGCGAGCACCACCAGGTACGGGATGGCATCGCTGACGACGCCCGCTGCTTCGGCGGCCGCGAGCGGCTCCCGCAACAACGCGATCGCGCGAGCCGGGGCACCTTCCGCGGTTTCTAGCCGCGCGCGGGCGACCAGCTCGGCCTCGCGGCCGGAGCCACCGAGTGGCCCGTCGGGCTTGCCTTCGGCAGGTACCTCGCGTGCCCAGTCGCGCGCGGACGCGAGGTCGCCCGTCTGGATGCTGATCTCGGCCGCGGCCGCCCGGATCCGCCGCCGCTCGGGCACATTGCCCAATCGCTCCGCATCCCGACCAGCGTGCTCGAGTGCGGCAAGCGCACCGGCGAAGTCACCACGCACGCACAGTAAATCGGCACGCACCCGCCATAACCACAAGCCGAGAAGGCGGCGGCCAGTAGTGCGCTCGTCCAATCCTATCGCGCGCTCGACGTGGGCCTCTGCCTCGTCTAGCTGATTCCATTCCAGCTTCAGCGCACCCATGCGATATTCGGCACCGGTGCGCGCCATGACCCGCAGGTCCGTCGTGGCGTCGAGCACTTTCTGGAGACGTGTCGCCGCTGAGTGGAGTCGACCGCGTCTGCGGTCGAGTCGTGCCAGGCGAAGGAGCGTCGTCCATTCCTCGGCTCTGGCACCCGCCTGTCTCGATAGACCCAGCGCGTCGTTGAGCAATGAGTCAGCCTCGGCCAGGCCACCGGACAAGAGCCAGGCCGAGCCAAGCTCCACCATCGCGCTCGCACGTGCCGAAATGTCATCCGCGGGTAGCAGCTCCAGAGCGCGCTGACCATACACAATGCCCGCGGCGCTGTCGTCGCGGAGTACAGCGATTCGGGTTCTGAGCGCCGCCGCGTAGCCGAGCACCGACTGATCCGCCGACGTGCTCCGCAGCTCGACGTGGTCCAACAAAGTGTCCGCACTTGTGAAGTCGCCCAGCCAGGCGCGCGCTTCCGCCGCGCGAACAACGAGTAGCGGCTGCGCGTGGTACAGCGCATCTGGCGCTGTCACGAGCCACCGGTCGAGCGTCGCATGCTCGCCACGATTCACCAGGTTGGTGGCGGTGGAGTTGATCAATGCGGCGGCGCGCTCCCAGTCGCGCGCCGCGAGCGCGTGCTCGATGGCGTCGTCGATGGCATCGTTATCCGAGAACCACACGCTGGCGCGGCGATGAAGCTCGGCCACACGGTCCGGTGAATGTCTGCCGAGTCGTTGGCGGAGCGCACCCGCGAACAGGTGGTGGTAGCGATACCAGCGTCGCTCGTCGTCGAGCGCGACGACGAACAGGTTCTGACGCTCGGCACGCTCGAGCATCTCCTGCCCATCGGCGCGAGCGGTGATCGCGTCGCATACTCCGGCGGTCAGGCGATCGAGTATCGACGTCTCCTCCAGAAAGGTCTGCACCGGCTGCGACTCGTGCTCCAGAACGTCTTCGACCAGGTAGTCGATGACGTAGCGATGGCTCCCCGTGAAGGCAGCGACGAACGCGTCGACGTCAGACCGTCCGCGCATCGACAGCGCCGCCAGTTGCAGTCCGGCGAGCCAGCCTTCGGTGCGCGCTTCGAGCTCGGCCACTTGCACGTTCGAAAGCTCGATGCCCATCACGTCGCGCAGAAAGGTCGCGGTTTCGGGTGTCGTCAAGCGCAGGTCTGTTGCGCGCAGCTCGCCGAGCTGGCCCCGTACTCGCAGTCGGGCCAGGGGAAGCGGCGGGTCCGCTCGCGTCCCGAGGATCAGGTGCAGCTGTGGCGGCAGGTGGTCCAGCAGAAACGCCACACCGCGATGCACTTCAGTCGCATCGATCAGGTGGTAGTCGTCGATGACAAGAGGAAGAGGCTGGTCGAGCGCGGCGAGATCTCGCACGAGCTCGGTCAGGACAACCTCGAGCGGCGCACCGTGCCGCGCCTGGAGTAAGCCGAGCGCCGAGGCGCCGACGGAAGGCTCCAGATGCTGCAGTGCGGTCACGACGTACGTCCAGAAGCGCGTTGGATCGTTGTCCGCGCTGTCCACGGCGAGCCAGGCGGCAGGCGCGGCGGAACGCGCCAGCCACTCCACGAGCAGCGTGGTCTTACCGAAACCGGCGGGCGCGCAGACCAGGGTCAGCGGGAGACTGGCGGCGGCATCGAGACGCTCGAGCAGGTGTGCGCGATCCAGGACAGACTCGCGGCGCGGTGGCGCAACCAGCTTCATACTGAGCGGCGCAAGGCCGGCGCCCGCGCCCTTTGCCGCCGCCGTCATGCCGATCGAGTGTACGCCTGCCTGGTTTAAGGGGCCCGATCATACTCGAGAAGGATGTCGCCGCCTCCACGCGCCCATGACACTGACAGTTCATGGGTGAGCAGGACGGATTGCCAGCCCCGCCTCCGGCGAGCGCTGGCGGATGGTATGTGATTCGGCTGCAGGGTGAGCTGGACGCGTCCTGGTCGGACTGGCTCGGTGGGCTCGAAGTGACCTGGGATACGCGGGGCAATTCGTTGCTGTGCGGCTATATCGCCGATCAGGGAGCCTTGCACGGAGTGCTCACACGTATTCGCGATCTGGGCGTGCGACTCCTGGCCGTGGAGCAGCTCGACTGACGGCACTGGCTTAAACCTGAGTTTCGCTCTCGCGGAGGATGCGGAGGCAGCAGGGTTAAGAGGATGGTGGCGATGGCCGGACGGCTCGTCCGGTACGTCGTCGAGGAGGAAGCTTCGTGCTTCTTGCATTCAAGCGCGGTGTCGCGATCGTCCTGACGGGTGCTGCCATCGTTCTGACCGTCGCCGCTGCTCCGGCTTCATCGGCACCAGCCGGCGTGGCGTCGCAGTACGCCGCGGGGTTGGGCACCATTTTGACCGATGGCACCGGTCGCACCCTGTACACGTTTGCCAAGGACCAGGCGGGCGTCTCGAACTGCTACGACACGTGCGCCACGTATTGGCCGCCACTGCTGTCCGACTCCGCCCCCAGCAGTCAGCCGGGTTTCAGCGGAACGTTCGGCGCGATCTCGCGCACGGATGGCAGCCACCAGGTCACCTATAACGGCATGCCGCTCTACTACTTCGTCGCCGACAGCAAGCCGGGCGACGTCCACGGCTACGCCAAAAACGGCGTGTGGTTCACGGTCGCATCCAGCGTGACGCCGACCATCCAGATCCACCACGACGCCACGCTTGGCGCACTGCTCACCGACGCACAGGGCAAGACGCTGTACATGTACACCAACGACAAACCCGGTGTGTCCAATTGCTCCGGTGAGTGCGCCTCGTTCTGGCCACCGCTGATCGTCGATGGGTCGTCGCTTCCCACGGGCCCGGCCGCCATCGCCGCGGGTCTGGGCACCACCAGCCGCGACGACGGCTCGCAGCAGGTCACGTACAACGGCGTGCCCCTGTACTACTGGGTCAAAGACACGAAGCCCGGCGACACACTTGGACAGAACGTGAATGGCGTCTGGTTCGTTGTCGCGCCAGCGGTCTGACCTGGTGGAGTGAAGTCCTCGCTCCACGACTCCGCCCTGCTGCGCTCACCACGCGCGTGCTATTCCGTGGCCGCCTGCATGTCGGGCGGCCACGACCGCGTCATGGCTGGGCCGTACGCGAACGTTTCCTGTGCGACGAGCGGCTTGTCGTCGTGTAGTCGGCGCGGTGTGCGTCAGTCGCCTCGGCGGCGAAGGCGCGCAGCACGGCGTCGGTGACCCGCGCGCCGAGGCCATCGTCCAGTGGCTGGCCGCTGTAGAGCAGACGGTAGAAGACCGGGCCGACCAGCAGTTCGTGCGCCAGGCGCACGTCGGCGTCCGAGCGGAGGTCACCGCGCTCGATGCCACGGCTGATCACCTCGCTCAGCTGCGCGAGTCGCGGCTCGACAAAATCCTGGCGATACATACGCGAAAGATCGCCGCTCTCGGCGATCTTGGACGTGAGCCCGCGGATGACGCCGCTCAGCAGAGGCGAGCGCAGCACACCGATCACCGGGTCGACGAAGGCGCGCAGCTCCGCGCGCGTGTCGCCGACGTCGCGCGGTGGCTTCAGCCCCGCCAGGTCGTTCCAGACGGCCGCGAGCGCGAGCTCGTCCTTATCGCGCCAGCGCCGGTAAATCGTGGTCTTGGCAACGCCCGAACGGGCGGCCACGCCTTCAATCGTGAGCCCGCGCATACCGACCTCGGCGAGCAACGCGCGCGCCGCGTCGAGGATTGCCCGCTCGGAGCGCGCCCGGCGGCGTTCGGGGGTGCGCGGAAGGTGTTCGGCAGTGGCCAAGAACGTAGGGTCCTCAAATAAATCGCAACGTAGCGTAGCACGTTTTGCTAGGCTTACATGCGTCAACACGCTACGTTGCGTAGCGTAATGAGAAAGGAAACTTATGTTGGCAAACAAGCACGCCGCCCACCGCGGGTGGCGACACACAGGCGTCCGCATCGTGCTGGGCGCGTTCGTACTCCTCATCGTTTCGGCATTCACCGTCCCAGCGGCGGTGTTGGCCGCGGGCAGTAACACCATCTCCACCGTCGCCGGCGGTGGGCGCCTGACCGTCAAGTGCACGCCGGATTGGGTGTGCACCCAGGACATCGGCGACGGAGGCCCGGCGACCAGTGCGCTGCTGGTCACGCCCTCGGGCGTGGCGATGATGCCCGACGGCGGCTATGTCGTCAGTAGCTGGAACTGGAGCAACGTCCGGCGCGTGTCGCCGACCGGCACGATCACCACGCTCGCCGGCGGCATGGGCGCCAATGGATTCTCCGGTGACGGCGGCCCGGCGACGCAAGCCCAGCTCAATGCGCCATACGGTGTTGCGGTGCAGCCCGACGGCAGCGTCCTGATCGCCGATTCCAACAACTTCCGCATCCGCAAGGTTTCGCCGACCGGCATCATCACGACCGTGGCTGGCAACGGCACCGAGGGCTTCTCGGGTGACGGCGGGCCGGCGACAGCAGCCAAACTCGACCTTCCGGTGGCGGTGGCGGCCACGCGCGACGGCGGCTTTCTGATTGCCGATGCCATCAACAACCGGATCCGGAAGGTGTCGGCCAGCGGCATCATCACGACGGTGGCTGGCAACGGCGCCGAAGGCTTCTCCGGCGACGGCGGTCCGGCGACCGCGGCTCGACTGTGGTCTCCGAACGGCGTCTCGGTGACCTCCGACGGCGGATTTCTGATTGTCGACGACAACAACAACCGGGTCCGTCGGGTCTCGCCGACGGGCACCATCACGACCGTTGCAGGCAACGGCATCGCGGGCTTTTCGGGTGATGGCGGTCCGGCCAGGGGCGCCAGCCTCAGCCTGGGCGGCGGTGCCGTGGAAACTCCCGATGGCGGCCTGCTGATCGCCGACACCGGCAACCAGCGTGTGCGCCGTGTGTCGCCCACGGGCACGATCACGACCGTCGCCGGCACTGGCGATTGGGGGTTCTTGGGCGACGGCGGCCCCGCGACTCTCGCACAGATCAAGGGACCCTGGGCAGTGGCGGCGACCGCCACTGGCGGCTTCCTGATCGCCGATACCAACAACAACCGCGTGCGCCTGGTCGACGCCGCCTTCCGCTAACGGCGAGAGCGCCGGCCCGACAAACTCAGCCTCACCGCGGCCGGACTGTCCAGTCCGACCGCGGTCCGCGCGGAGTCAAGCATTGATCTGTTGACTACCGAAGGCTCCCGGGGGTACGAGCAGGGCGGTGCCGGGCAAGTAGTGGTGGATGTGCACGGCGCGAGCGGTGATGTTGTGCACCGGCAAGCGCTGGTCTTGATCCCGATTGTCAGCCCGCAGACTGCCGCGATGCTGATGGCAAAACTCCGTATGCGACCAGGCCGAGTGCTGGTGGGTAGTTAGAGTCTCGCGGAAGTCGTGGTGCATCCGCCGCGCGTGCCTCGACCGAACACTCCAGGACTCAACGTGTTGGTGTACACAAGCGCTGCAACCTTGTCGTGCATCCCAGCTTCCGTAATAACAGCGCCCCCGTAGGAATGACCCACCAGAACAACGGGCCCATCCTGCGCGTCGACCACGTGTTGCCTGCACGGCGGTGCACGTTGGCGAAGGAGAGCATCGGTCATGCGCAGACTGGCTTCACCGCGCAGGAGACGACACGTCGATCGAGGATCGCCGCGGACCAAACGCTTTTCGCAACTCGTTCGGCAGCGGCCTCGTTGCCGGCGCACACCTTGCGTCGTGAGTGAACACTTTCAGCTCTACGAACACATGTTTCATGGCGAACCGCGCCACACCTCACCCACCATAGAAGTCGCCAAGATGTCGTCAGCCTCCGTCCGCAATCGACGGGTCTCTGAGGATGTGTCACACACCGAGTCGTTACCGGGGTCGTTAGCAAGTACGGCGTGGCGTCGGGCGGCCCGGACGACCTCTGGGAGGTCACCATGAAAGTCGTGGCCATCGGCAATGCTGGATGCGCTCGGCTCAACCGTCGACTCCTTGAATGTCGAATACAACTCCGTAACTCACAAGCTGCGGTGAAAGGTCGGTGACTGCACTGAGCAAGATCGAACCTCGGACTCTCGATCGCAAGGCGCTCGAAGGAGTTCGCCAGGCCCGCCCGCTCGCGGTACTTCCTGGCCGCCCACTCCCCCACCGCCGAACCCGCTTGACCCCACTGAGTCGCTAGCGCAGGGGCTGAGGAACACTCGTGCCGCAACGCGCGACCGCCACTGAAAGAAGTTTCCGCCAGAGACAGGGAGAACTGCGATGACAACGCCCGCGAACACGCGCGAAGAGACGATCGACAGCACCAAGGGCATCCGGATCTTCGTCCGCTCCTGGCTTCCGGAGTCGGCGCCTCGAGCGGTCGTGGTGATCTGCCACGGCCTCAACTCCCATAGCGGTCAGTACCGGTGGCCGAGCGAGCAACTCTGCGC
>JBKPSC010000140.1:0-14269 GCA_046734915.1 Acidobacteriota bacterium
GAACGATACAGGATGTCGTTGACCAGCGTGGACTTCCCCGAGCCGCTGACGCCGGTCACCGTCGTGAGCACCCCGAGCGGGATGCGCACGTCGATGCCCTTGAGATTGTTCTCGCGCGCGCCACGGATGACGAGCTCGCCCTTCAGCGCCGGACGCCGCGCCGTCGGCGTCGGCATCGCCCTCGCGCCCACGAGGTAGGCGCCGGTCAGCGACGGGTGGCCGTCGGCCGAGGGCGTGTCGGCCGCCGCTTCGGCCTCTGCACGCTTCAGCAGTGCCGCCGGCGTGCCCTGGAAGATCACGTGCCCGCCGAGATCGCCGGCGCCGGGCCCGAGGTCGATGATGTAGTCGGCGGTTCGGATCGTTTCCTCGTCATGCTCGACGACGATGACGGTGTTACCGAGGTCGCGGAGGCGAGCCAGCGTCGACAGCAGCTTGCGATTGTCGCGTTGATGCAAGCCAATCGACGGCTCGTCGAGCACGTACAGGACGCCGGTCAGGTTGGCGCCGATCTGCGTGGCCAGCCTGATGCGCTGGCCTTCGCCGCCCGAGAGCGTGGCGGCGCTGCGGCCGAGCGTCAGATAGCCCACGCCGACGTCGTGCAGGAACCGCGCGCGCTCCTGGATCTCGCGCAGGATGCGCTCGGCGATGATCGCTTCGCGATCCGACAGCTTCAGCCCGACAAACACCTCGAGCGCTTCCGAAATCGGCAGATCCACGTAGTCGGCCATCGTCCGGCCCTTGACGCGAACCGCCAGCGACTGGGCCTTGAGCCGGTGCCCGCCGCAGCTCGCGCACGGCCGCAGCGAGCGGAACGGATCGAGATCGGCCTGCTCGGCCCACGTGCCCTCTTCGAACCGCCGGCGCAGGTTGGGCAGGATGCCCTCGAAGGTCGCCGATCCGGCCTTGCCGCCCGACAGCAGCACGTCCCGCTGCTTCCGGGGCAGCTTCGAGAACGGCACCGACAAGTCGATGCCGAAGTCCCGGCTGAGCGACTGCAGCGCCTCGCGAACCAGCTTGCGATCGCCTCTGGCCCACGGCGCGATCGCCCCGTCGGCGAGCGACTTGCTCTCGTCGGGCACGATGAGACGCGGGTCGAAATCGATGGTCGAGCCCAGGCCCTGGCACCCGGGACACGCGCCGTGCGGCGAGTTGAACGAGAACGCGCGCGGCGTCATCTCCGGCATGCTGATCCCGCAATCGACGCACGCGAGACGCCGCGAGAAGAGCCGGTCGCCTTCGTCGTAGGAGTTGATGACGACGATCTCGTCGGCGAGGCCGAGGGCGACCTCGACTGATTCGGTCAGCCGCCGCTCGACGCCGCCACGGACGATGACGCGGTCGACGACGACGTCGATGTTGTGGTTGCGCCGGCGGTCGAGGGTGATCTCGTCCTCGAGCGGGCGGAACTGGCCGTCGATGCGGGCCTTGGTGAAGCCCCGCGCCCGCAACCCGGCCAGCTCTTTCTTGAACTCACCCTTGCGTCCGCGGACGATGGGCGCGAGGACGTTGATGCGGGCGTCCTGCGGGTAGAGCATCACCATGTCGATGATGCGCTCGAGCGACTGACTGGCGATTTCCTTGCCGCAGTTCGAGCAGTGCGGCACGCCGATGCTCGCGAAGAGCAGGCGCAGGTAGTCGTAGATCTCGGTGACGGTGCCGACGGTCGATCGCGGATTCGAGCCGGTGGTCTTCTGTTCGATGGAGATCGCCGGCGACAATCCGTCGATGAGGTCGACGTCCGGCTTCTCCATCTGCTCGAGGAACTGGCGGGCGTAGGCCGAAAGCGACTCGACGTAGCGGCGTTGGCCCTCGGCGTAGATCGTGTCGAACGCGAGCGAGGACTTGCCAGAGCCCGACAGCCCGGTGATCACCACGAGCTGGTGCCGGGGAATGTCGACGTCGATGTTCTTCAGGTTGTGGACGCGAGCGCCTCGGACGGCAATCCAGGGACGGGACATTGGTTACAGGGAATTGCAGATTGAAGATTGAAGATTGCAGATTTTGGGGTTCTTGGTGCTCTCAGTTCTTGCTTCTTGGTTGCTGGTTCTTGGTTCTCTAGGCCCCAGTCCCCAGCTCCGAGCCCCCAGCCCCGAATTTGTCGCTCCGCTCAACCCTACGAGATTAGCAGATCACGGACACGCAGGCCGACTCGTTGCGAACCGCGTCTAATCGGCAGTGCTGGCCAGGACCGGTTTCCACGCCATCGTGTTCCTCAGCCTCCTGGGCCAGCCCGCCTTCGCGCAGGCTCCCCAGCCTGACCAGGCGCCGAAGCCGGATGAGGTTCGGGAGGAGTCCGGACGATCACTCAAACTTCGCACCGTCCCCGACCCCGCGCCGCCCGAGAGCGTCGAGGGAAGGAAGACGAGGCCAGAACTCGAGCTCTCCATCGATCCGGGGCAATGGTGTCCGACGTGCCCCGGCGCCACCGGTGCGCGGGCGCCGGTGAACCGGAACGCGCCATCGATGATCCGCGGCGGTGTGAGCTACGCGCCTTCAGCGGCGAGCCGGATCAGCGTCGGCCTTCTCGGCTACAGAAACGGCCGTCTGCCCGCGTACATGCTGCTGCCCATTGCCAGCCAGTCCGCCGTCGATATCGCGCCGTTTGCGGCGCTGACAGACGTCTCCAACGGCGCCACGCAGTGGCAGCTCTCTGCTGGCCTCGAACGAGCGATTCGTCGTCCGGCGTCAGGCCTCCAGCTCGATCTCGTCGGAGACCTCTTCGTTCCGCTCAGCACCACCGCGGCCAAAGATGAGCCGACTCCGACCATCCCGTCCCGTGCGCTACGGTTTGGGGTGAACTTCGGTTTCTGAGGAACAGATGCGATTTCGGTCACGGCAATCTGCTGTACTCCGTGCGCGCTTCCTTGACCAGCCGAATGTCTGGGTCAGCATTCTTCCACAGCATCAATAGCTCGTTGTAGGCGTCTTTTGCCTTCACGGTATCACCCGAGAGCGCGAGCGCTCGCGCCAGCTGCAGGCGCGCCAGCGCGTCTACCGGATCGACGAGCACGATGCTGCGATGGTCCACGATCCGTTGGAACTCGGCGACGGCTCGCGCACCTCGAGGCGCTGCGGCTGACTCGCGCCGGCCGCCTGGAGGAAGCAGCTTCTTCTGATCACGCGAACCTGGAATCGATCCACAAAATCACCCGAACGACATCTGTGCAGTCGCGATCACGTTCGTAGCATTCGCAATCAGATCAACGATGGTGACACGCTCAGGGCCAACGGCCTCCCAATTCCCTGCAAATGCGTTCGACGGTGAATTCGCCCCGGGTGATTCGGAACGTGATGTCTGGACCCAAGCGCTTCATCTCGAACGCGAGCGGCGGTCGCCGCCTCGCACCACCCCGGTGGCCTGAGCGCGATCCGAACGGCAAGGCCGGTTGACGGCGGTATAATCCGCGCTGTCATGGACGGGGTGAGCTTTCCCGAGGCACGGCGCGCGCCTAGCCATTGCCCCCCGGCGGACCGCGCTTCCTTGGGCGACCTGTTCGAGCTCGTCTATGGCGAACTGCGAACGCTGGCGCGTCGGCAGATCGCGCACCTCAGTCCTGGTGAGACGCTCTGTCCAACCGCGCTGGTGCACGAGGCCTTTGTGCGCCTGTCCGACAGGGCGCCGAGCGCCGTACGCAGTGAGCAGCACTTCCGTGCGCTTGCCGCGCGCGTGATGCGCCAACTGATTATCGACTACATCCGCCATCGCACGGCTCAAAAGCGGAGCGCGGGCGTGACACACGACGACCCGCTGTCCGATGTTGCAGTGGCGACGGGGCTGTCGAATGAGGAGTTGCTGGCGATCGACGACGCTCTCATCAGACTGTCCGCGTTGGACACACGGCAGGCCGAGATCGTGGAGCTTCGGTTCTTCGGCGGGCTCACCATCGAAGAGATTGCGACGACGACGAGCCTGTCTGAACGAACGGTCAAGCGGGAGTGGCAAAAGGCGAGGGCGTTTCTGTACGACGCTCTCCATTCCCGGTAAGGGGCAATCTTCGCGCGGGCATCGCTTGGGCCATGGATTCCGACCAGCACGCATCAGACCGCGATTACCCCACGCGCGATCAATGGCGGCGCATCTGCGCTGTCCTCGATCGCGTTCTTGATGCCGAAGCGCCCAAGCAAGGGCTCGTGCTGGAGCATGCATGCCAGGCCGAGGGAGTGTCGATCGGCGAAGCCGACCGTTATCTCGCGGCGGCGCGCGATGATGGCCCGTTCCTGCAGCAGCTCGACCCTGCCCTGGTCACCGCCGCGGTCGGACCGGACACCGGTCGGACATCGCTGAGCCCTGGTACCCGTCTCGGTCAGTACGAAGTCCTGGCTTCAATCGGAGCCGGCGGCATGGCCGATGTCTATCGTGCACGCGACACGACACTGCATCGCGATGTCGCGCTGAAAGTGCTACCGCCGCGGTTTGCGCTCGACGCCGAGCGTCTGATGCGTTTCAAACGCGAGGCGCAAATGCTGGCGTCGCTGAATCACCCGAACGTCGCCGCCATCTATGGCTTCGAGGAATTCGCGCTCTCTCGGCATCCGGGAGAGGTCCTTGTGGCGCTTGCCTTGGAGCTCGTGGACGGGCCCACGTTGGCCGACCGTCTCGCCCACGGCCCGCTTGGGTGTGAAACGGCGCTGTCGATCGCGCACCAGATCGTCGATTCACTGGAAGCGGCACACGACGCGGGCATCGTCCACCGCGATTTAAAGCCGTCGAACATCAAACTGCACCAATCGGCAACGGGACGAAGCCACGACGTCGTGGCCAAGGTGTTGGATTTCGGCGTCGCAAAGGCGCTGAACGCCGTCGAACCGGATCTCCATTCGTCGAATGCCAACCAGGCTGCAAATGGCAGCGTGACCCGCGTCGGGGCGTTGATTGGAACCGCTGCCTACATGGCGCCGGAACAGATAGAAGGAAAGTCGGTCGATCAACGTGCCGACATCTGGGCTTTCGGATGCGTGCTCTACGAAATGCTGACTGGCCGCCGCGCATTCAAGGGAAGCGATGTCACCGACACACTCGATCGGGTCATCACCAGTACGCTCGATTGGACCAGGCTGCCGACCGATACGCCGCCGTCGCTGCGGCGACTGTTGCGTCGTTGTCTCGAGAAGGATCGGAGACGGCGTCTCGCCCACGCCGCGGATGCGCGCCTGGATCTGGAAGAAGCGGAAACGGAGCACGCGACACATCCCGACACCAGCGGGGTGTCCCGGCGTGTTACGCAGACACCATTGGTCGCGGGCGCGGCCCTGGTCCTCGCCATCAGCGCCGGGACGGCGGGATGGTTGTGGGAACGGCAGGATTCGCGCGAACCGTCGCTCGTCACACGATTGACCATCCCCGTGGCTGGCAATATTGATTCGCCCGCGGTGTCGCCGGACGGCTCGCAGATCGCGTTCGTCAGCCGGATTCCAAGGCGTCGAATCGTACTGCGCGCGCTCGACCAGAGCCAGGAGCACTCGATTCCCGGTACTGAAGACGCGACGGTGCCGACGTTTTCGCCCGACGGTAAATGGCTGGCGTACCGAACCACCGTGCAGATGGAGGGCGCAGACGTCAGCCGATTGAAGAAGATCCCGGTCACGGGTGGTGTGGCCGCGACACTGGTCGATTCGGTGGCACCGAGCGGTGGAGAGGTCGCATGGGGTGAGGACGGTTATATCTACTACGTCGACGACGGCGTCGCTCGCATCTCATCGACCGGCGGTGCGCCAGAGCGCATTCTGGCCCGCGACGAGAAGCAGGGCGAAGTCCGGTTCTCGAACCTGTCGCTGCTCCCGGGTGGCGAGTGGATTCTTTTGGCGGTTTCCGTCACGTCGGCTCAGGACGCTGGCTCTCGGCGAGTCGTCGCGTTCAACATGAAGACCGGCCGACGTCGCGTGGTGCTGGTGTCGGAAGGTCCGGCAGCCTACGCCCAGACTGGTCACGATCCCGCTTCGAGTCACCTGCTATATGAACGTGACGGGTCGCTGTTCGCCATGCCGTTCGACGCAAAACGTATCGAGCTCACGGGGACTGCCCGTCGCGTCATCGAGCGCGACGAGACAGCGAGGCTCGGACCGAACCTCCCCGTTGGCGTCTCCCGGACCGGGACCTTGGCGTATGTCGTCCGGCGTGGCGATGCGGATGCGGTGCAGGCGGGTACGTTGGTCTGGGTCGACCGCCACGGCACCGAGACGCAAATTCCCGGTCTGGCATCGCGGCCGTACAGCGCGCCCAGGATCTCGCCCGACGGAAGAAAGGCGGCCGTCAATATTCTCCGCGCCGGTCAGCGCGACGTTCTGTCGGACATCTGGACCTACGACGCCGCATTCGGTCGCCTGACACGCGTGACGTACGATGGGCGCAGCGTCCAGGGCGGCACCGTGTGGAGTCCCGATGGCGGTCGGCTGATCTACGCCGTGCGGAACGACCGCCAGACCGCGGAGCTGGCTGCCGTACGGGCGGACGGCAGTGGAAATCCGGCACGGCTCCAGCACATCGCGGACTTACCCACCGAGCCCGCGAGTGTTCCTATTCCAGCCTCGGTCTCTCCCGACGGAAAGTTTCTGATCGGTACGGTGTCCGGCGGAGGCCGGCCAGGAATCTTTCGCACAGTGCTCGATGCTTCCGCCCCATCCGCGTTCGAGGCTCTGCTCGATCCACGGATGGTCGAGGGGAATCCGCAGTTTTCACCTGACGGACGCTGGATCGCCTACGAGTCCAACCGTTCCGGCCAGCGGGAGATCTGGGTCGCGCCGCATCCAACGCCCAATCGACGATGGCAGCAAGTGTCGATCGGCGGCGGCACCGAGCCAAAGTGGTCGCGCACCGGTCGCGAACTGTTTTACCGCAGCGGCAACAAGATGATGGTCGTGACAGTCGACACAGGAACGGTTTTCCACTCAGAGACGCCGACTTTGCTGTTTGAAGGACCTTACCAGAACGGATATGACGTCACTCCGGACGGCATCCGGTTCCTCATGATCAAACCCGACAAGCCTTTGACGCGGACCGGCCCCACATCTGACCGCGAGCTGCGCATCGTCGTCAACTGGTTCGAAGAGCTCGGCCGTCGTCCCTTCGTACAACACTGATCCCTGGCCCGTTTTCGCCCCCGATTCCGTTCTGAATAGTAGGGGGCGAAAACCGTGACCAGAGCAGCACGCAACACGACCACCCTCACGATCGGTGGTCTCTTCGTCATTTCGGTGCTGAGGACTCTTGCGCAGGCTCCACCCGTGGCGCCGATCCGAACCGTCACCGACTCTTATTTCGGTGTGAAGGTGGAGGATTCGTATCGATACATGGAGAACCTCGCCGATCCTGACGTGACGGCATGGATGAAGGCACAGAGCGACCATGCGCGAGAACTGCTCGACCGGATTCCAGGTCGAGCGGCACTCCTGGAACGCATGGATGACATCACGCGTGAGCGTGCGACCGCACAAGGCGGGGCCAGCCTGGCCGATGTCCGGCGCCTGCCGGGCGACCTCTATTTCTATCTGAAAACTCAACCACCTCGAGATCAGACGGGCAAGCTCTACATGCGGCGGGGCCGTGACGGGCCGGAAATCCTGCTGGTGGATCCGGACGAGGCGACCCGCGTAACCGGCAAGCCGCACACCATTGAGGGATATTACCCATCGTTCGATGGTACATACGTGGCGTACGGCATCGCGGCGTCAGGCTCTGAAGATGCCGTGCTGCATGTGATCGAAACGTCGAGCCGAAAGGAAGTCGATGTCCCGATCGACCGCCGGCTCGAGGACCTCGATTGGCGTCCGGACGGCCGCTCATTTTTCTATCTCAAGCGCCAGAAGGTAACACCCGGTATGCCAGCGTCGGCGCTGAGGCAACGGGTCCAGGTTGTCCTGCATACGCTCGGGCGCGATCCCGACAACGATCCTGTCGTCTTCGGCATCGATGCGCCTCCGCCAGGTACTCGGATCAACCCTGCGGATATCCCGCGGGTGATCACGACGCCCGGTTCGCGCTGGGCGCTGGGTGTGCTGCGTGACAACAACGAGGGCGCCGTATCGCTGTTTGCGGCGCCGATCGACACGGTTGCTGCGCCAAATACGCCATGGCGTCGCGTTTGTGATGTCGATGATGGCATCGAGATGCGAAACCTCGACAACTTCGTCGTGCGGGGAAGCCAACTCTTCGCCATCACCCATCGAGGGGCGCCGCGTCGACAAGTCGTGCGGATCAATCTCGCTACCGCCGATTGCCGAACGGCGACGGGCGTCGTTCCGCCGGGTGCGGCCGTCGTGGAGACGCTTGCGGCTGCGAGCGACGCCGTCTATGTGGTTCGACGCGACGGGCCGGTGCAGGAGCTGCTGCGTATTGGCGTCGACGACCGAGGCGGCCTGCAGCCCCCACGCACGCTGCCGCTGCCGGTGGAAGGCCGGGTTCGACTGATGCCGCTGGATCCACGAGTGGATGGTGCACTTCTGACGGTGGCTGGGCCACTTCAGCCGCTGAGGCTCTACACATATGCGCCGCGGGCCGGACGAGTCGTCGAGGGCGGACTGCTTCCGCACGGCGATGTCCTCCGACCCGACGATCTGGAGGTCGTGCATACAAAAGTTGCGAGCCACGATGGCGTGCTCGTCCCTCTATCGATCGTCCATAAGCGCGGTCTCCAGCGGAATGGGATGAATTCAGTGATTCTCGAGGGGTACGGCGCGTATGGAATCTCTAGCGACCTCGACATGAGGCCACCGATACGCGCCTGGTGCGAGCTCGGTGGGATCTACGTCATCGCGCATGTGCGTGGCGGCGGTGAATACGGCGACGAATGGCACAGGGGAGGCTACAAGGCGACGAAGCCGAACACGTGGAAGGACGCAATCGCCGCCGCCGAGTACCTCATCGCCGAGAAGTACACGTCACCGGCTCGATTGGCAATCAGAGGTGCGAGCGCCGGAGGCATCCTCGTCGGCCGAGCAATCACCGAGCGGCCCGATCTCTTCGCGGTCGCACTTCCGAACGTCGGCCTTCTCGATCTGCTCCGGTACGAGACGGAAGCCAACGGCGTGCCGAACATTCCCGAGTTTGGCAGTGTCGCGACCGAGGAAGGATTCAAGGCGCTCTACGCGATGAGCTCTTACCATCACGTACGCGACGGCACGCGCTACCCCGCTGTTCTCCTGCAGGTCGGGCGGAACGACCCACGTGTAACACCATGGCACTCGGCGAAGATGGCGGCGCGGCTGCAAGCCGTATCGGCGAGCGGACGACCTGTCCTGTTCTGGATGGACGACGACGCCGGTCACGGCGGCATCAATTCCTCGCTCCGTGCGCAGCGCCAAGGAAGCAATGCCGACGCGATGGCCTTTGCGCTGTGGCAGTTCGGCGTCGCCGAATTCCAGCCTGCAGCGCCGAGCCGCTGATCGGCGGCTATTCGAGTATCGTCAGCTTCAGCCGCGGTTCCGTTCATGCAGGAATCCTGAGACGCGTCGGCATGTAACCCGCCAGCGTGCCGATGCCTGCGGCGTAGGCCCGCCGGTGCTCCTGCTGCCAGGGCGGACCGGGCGGGCGGCCGGTGTGACCGACGAAATGGTCGAGAGCTTCGGGCGTCACGCCCAGTTGCTGCGCCGCCAGAATCGTCTCTTCGCGACGCGGATAGATGTGGACGTCGAGTCCGAGCCGCCGCGCCGCGCCGCAGACGGCCAATTGATACAGCATCCCGTCGGCGGAGTACAGCAGCCGGGATCCCCATACGGAAGCCACCGATTCAGGAAGCTCGGGAAACGGCGGCTGCCGTATCGCGAGGGCGACGATGGTATGAGACGGTGCCAGTTCGGTCAGGAGCCGCTCCAACGACGCCGAGGCGTGGGCGGCGATCGACTGCCTCACCCGCGCGATGAGGGCATTGGCCTCGACCTCGGTCATGCTCAAGGATTCATGGTGATACGGCTGCGTCGGGAGACCTGCGTCGATGAGCGTCACGCGCCGACGCTCGACGACGGTCGGCACACCGCCCCGCGCGCCAACGCAGACAAGGTGCGCCCAACCCGCGTGTTCGGCCACGCTCGCGACACACGGGGCGTTGATCACCGGGCTCATCGCGTCACCGGGACGCCCTGGCGCGGCGCGCCAGACAGGGACCGAGCGTCGCCTCGAGGTCCTGACGCAGCCAGGCGGCCGCAGAACCCTCGCGATACAGCGTCCACGCGAGGAACGAACCGCCGAGCGTCACCTCGATGTGGCGCGCCAACTTCCGGACGTCGGTGTCGGCGCGCAGCTCGCCGGCCGCGACTGCGTCGGCGACCAGCTGCTCGTAGTGAGCGCGTGCCGCGCGAGAGAGCCGCAGGAGGTTGCGGCGCAGTGCCGGGTCCGCGAGGTCGTGTTGCAGGTAGGCAAGATTCCTCAACGCCGCGCGCGGTGAGGCGGCCAACCTGGCGTACGGCTCGATGCTCGAACGGATGGCGCGCAGCGGCGCTCTGGTCCGTGTGTCCGGCGGGCCGAAGCCGATGTCGTGCGTCGCGGCCGCATGGCGGGCGTGGGCCAGCATCAGGTCTCGCTTGGACCCGAACCGGTGGACCAGCGCCGCCGCGGTGAGGCCAGCTTCCGCGGCAATCGTCCCCAGCGTCAACTCGGCCGGCCCGACGCGCATCATCACCCGCACCATCGCGGCAAACACGTCGGCATCCTCCGCCTTGCGGCGCCGCGGGCTCATCTCTGGCTCGTTGACATAAACTAAATGCTCGTTTAGTTTACTGCACAGTAAATGCGGGGGAAAGATGCTGCGCCTGCGGCCACACCTGAGCGGGGACAGTAGATCCGAGCGAAGGTGTCGGCGTCAGTTCGCGGCGGGGGTGGGGCCCCGCCGCTAGTGCTTGATATGAAACGAAAGAGATCCTCACCGAAGCCTCTTGCTGGACGCGTGGCGCTGGTCGCCGGCGCGACCCGCGGCGCCGGCCGTGGCATCGCCCGCGCACTGGCCGAAGCCGGCGCCATCGTCTACTGCACCGGACGCAGCGTGCCGGGGAAGCCCTCAGCCTACGGACGGCCCGAAACGATCAACGAAACGGCCGCGCTCATCAGGGGCGCCGGCGGCACCGCGATCCCCGTCCGCGTCGATCACACCCTCGAGCGCGAGGTCGCCGCCTTGTTCCGGCGAATTCGCCGCACGCACAAGCGTCTCGACATCGTCGTCGACAGCGTGGCCGGAGAGGACCCGGTCATGAAGCGGTATGGGTTCCTCTGGGAGACTGACCTGACGAACGCCGACACGATCTTCCGGCAGGCGTTGACGTCGCGCATCATCACCGCGAAACATGCCGCTCTCGCCATGATGCCCGCCAGGCGAGGCCTCATCGTCGACGTGACCGAGAACGACATCATCGGCGGCGGCGCAAATCCGATGGCGCACGCCGTCAAGGTGGCGCAGAAGGTTCTCCCCCTGAGCTGGGCAACCGAGCTCGCGCCACATGGCATCGCCGTCGTCGCTCTGACGCCGGGTTTCCTACGATCGGAATCCGTGCTCGAGCACTTCGCGGTCACCGAGGAGACCTGGCGCGAGGCAGGAAAGAAAGATCCAAACTTCCTGGTGTCCGAGTCGCCGCTGTTCGTCGGACGGGCGATCGCTTCGCTAGCCGCCGATCCGCGGATTCAGGAGCGCACCGGCATGCTCCTCAGTTCGTGGGAGCTGGCGCGGGACTACGGGTTCACCGACTACGACGGCCGCCGGCCGGACTGGGGGCGCCACAAGATCGACTTCTCCACCCTTCCGCCGACGTGGACCGATCTCTTCCGCACGGGGACCAGCCTCGAGATCCGATGGCTGACGACGCTCGCGACGCGGGCGAGAAAGTTCAGAGCGAAGATCCCGCGAGGGGCAAGAGGTGCGTGAAAATCGAAGAGCAAGTCTTCCGAGCGACCTGATTACTTCTTGGCAGTTGACAATTCCGCTTGCCAGTTGAGAATGACCGTCATCGTTGGCGATGCGGCGTCCCCTACTGGCACCATCGCCAGAAAGCGCTGCCCGTCTGACATGACATCGTAGGTATATGGCGCGAGGTCACCTGACGTGGACAGCGTGAAGGGAATCGTGAACAAAGGTCGGGGATTCCCAACCTCCAGCGATCCTGAAATAGGCTCCACGGCCACGGACATCAGTTTGCGGTCTGCTGCGATGTAGAATATCTCGTGACCATCTCTTGGCCACCGCACCCAATCTCCTCCCTTGCTCGAAACCTGCCACTTCTTGCCACCGGCTGGAAAGCTCTGCACATACACTTCGTTTCCACCCGATTCGTCGGATGTGTACGCGACCCACTTGCCGTCGGGCGAAAACTGACCCCGTCCTTCGTGAAATGGACTCGACAGGAATGGCACCGGCTTACTGTTGCCTGTCAGGGGCAACACCCACAGATCTAATCGCGTCTTCGAGGAAAGATCGTTCGAGTTCACGACGTACAGCAAAAACCTGCCATCTGGTGACCAGTCTTGCGTCGTCAATGAGTCGTGAGATTCGATGAGGCGTTCCTCATCGCCAGTGCCGTTCGTATTGTGGGAAAACAGATTCGGCGGCGCCCCTTTCCAGTACGCGATCCTCTGGCTGTCTGGCGACCAGAGCGGATCAAGTCCCTCGCCGAATGTCACACGTGTCGGGATGCCGCGTGCGAACTCCATCTGCCAAATATCTCCGTGCGCGCGCGCGCCGCGCATTAATGCCACGCGCTGGCCGTCGGGTGAGATGCGAAGCCCGGCATATTCGTCCGGTTGACCAACCTCGCCAACCTGTTTGCCCTCGCGGTCAAACCACGTCAATTGACCGTGTCGGATTGCGGCTCCGTCATACAAGAGCGTTCCTTCGTTCGAGGCCGATACGGCTCCTAGCCTGCTGGCGCCCCCAAAGGCGACTCCTTCCGCCACCGTGGTGGGCTCACCGGTAGTCTGGCCCTGCTCAACGACGAACGGTTGCGCCATCAGTGCCCCGTCTCGCACCCAAAGCAGGTGACCAAACGGCTTGCTTCGATCGGGTGCGTAGACGGCGTTCGTGGGGGAGGTCAGCACACGGATCTTCTCCTGCGGCCGATCCAACGATCCCAAGTACACGCCCGAATTTTCAAGGCTGGCGGTCCGGACGAAGTAAAGAAAACGGCGTCCTCCGGGGAGGAACTGCGGCCACCGGTGGGAATTCTCCCCGCCTGCCTTGTCGACCGTCGTAAAGGGTACTGGTGTTCCTCCCGTCGCAGGTACGCGGAGAAGGGGGCCATCGTTCACTGAGTTGAACAGAAGGATTCCCTCTTCATTCCACGTTCCACCTCGTCCCAACCCCACATCGCAGATCACCGTCGGCAGGCCACCGGCAACCTCGATCCGTTTGAGTTTTCCTGCGGCGAAAAAACCGAGCGATCGGCCGTCGGGAGACCAGAAGGGGAACGTTGCGGCGTCCGTGCCAGGCAGCTCGCGGGCAGACAGGGAATTCAGGGGGCGGACCCAAAGCTTGGTGCCACCCGACGACCGGGTCACGAACGCCAGCATCCGGCCATCCGGCGAAATCGCCGCGCCGGTGTCCGCGCCGAACTCCGTTCCGGCCGGAGGATTCACGGTGAGCCTCGCCGCGCGATTTTCGACCAAGGTTGGCTGCCGGAGATGCGCGAGGGTCCAGCCGAGTGCAAGTCCGACCACGACAAAACCGGACGCCAATCCCCAGATCCAGCGTTGCACTGGCTTGCGAAGTTGAGCGACCTTTGCTGGAGAAGCGATCGCATCGCTGAGATCGATCGCTGCGTCGCCGATGTCCCGCACACGACGCTTTGAATCCTTCTCGAGACAGCGCTCGAGCAATCGGCGGACGGCCGGTACCGTCGTGGTGGGCAGAAGAGCCCAGTCCGGTTCACGTTCAAGGATGCCAGCGAGCGTGTCTGGAATCGTTTTTCCGGGGAAGGCGACGTGTCCTGTCAGCATTTCGTACAGGACGCACCCGAACGCCCAGATATCGGTACGCTTGTCGACCGCCTGTCCGCGCGCCTGCTCGGCACTCATGTACGCCACCGTCCCGAGGATCACCCCCTCGTGTGTCCCGCCCACCGTAACCGTCGGCGACTGCGTCAGATCGCGGGCCGGCGCATCGCCGGTGACCGCCTTCGCCAGGCCGAAGTCGAGCACCTTCACGACGCCGTCAGGCGGGATCTTGATGTTCGCCGGCTTCAGATCACGGTGCACGATCCCGCGTTCGTGCGCCGCGTCGAGTGCCTCCGCGATCTGCCGCGCAATGGGCAGCGCCTCGGGCAGCCGCAGCGGGCCCCGCGCGATCCGCTCGGCCAGCGT
>JBKPSC010000141.1:0-7403 GCA_046734915.1 Acidobacteriota bacterium
GCCTCATCGATTTGGGCCTTTCCTCTTCGTCCGCTGTTGAATCGGCCTCACGGGATCATGATGTGGGCTGTCATCGTGCCCGCATTCATGATCCACGCGCCACCCTGTTTGGGATTGTCGGGCAGTCCCGTCGACTGCGTCGTGGCGTCAGGCACGGCGATCATCCTGTGTCCCCGCGCGCTCTGCTGGTCGGGCCCCCCCAGTTCGTACCAGACGGATCCGTACTCCGACTTCACACGGGTTCCGTCCTTTTCCATCGCACCGATGAGCGCCTCTGACTTCTTCCTGTCGCCTGCCGCCTCGGCCTTCAGATTCTGCGCCTTCCGGTCCAGGTTGGCGATGCTGGTGCACTCGACCGAGAACGGCTGCTCCAGCGGAAAGCCCGACAGGTCGAAGCAAACCAGTCGATTAGTGCCCTTCCTCAGCGTGTCGTAGGTGAAGTCGGACTTCCACTTGATGACGGTCGCCTGGTCCTTCAGACCGGGGGGTGCGGCGAGCAACGCCTTGTCGACCTCGGCCTGCGAGACGCCTGGCGCCAGCGGCAGTGCTGGGGGCGCGCCGCCCTGTCGCTGGGCCAGGGCGGCTGTCGAAACCAACAGGACGCCTGCGATGATCAGCGCGATGTGTTTCATACGAGGTACTCCCTCTTTTCCACTCAGAACACCCGCTCCGTCCTCAGAAACAGAGACTCCGCCTCCTCGGGAATTCCGTCTGCTGATGGTGTTAACACCTGTGCCGGAGATTTATTCGATCGGCTGCGGTGAACATCGCAGGGGTTTGTCGAGTTGCGCGAAAGGGCGCGATATCAGCTATCAGCTGCCTCCTCGACACCGATGCTGCCAGTGCGGTAGCACCCCGACAGGCTATGGCAGCAATGCGGTTGTCGCCTCTATCGTCGACCGTGCGTGATCAGGCGCTGTCGCTCGCTATTCCGACTTGGCTTCTGAGTGCCCCCGTTCGCGCCACACGAATCGCGAGATCGCTTCGGCGGTTTATCCATGTGGGCATGCACCTCCAAACACGACGCCCCAGAGCCCGTTCGGAATAGCCGCATTTCCGAGAAACCCCGCCATCAATGGCAGCGACGCCGCACCGATCTGGACACTGATTCCGACGACGACAGCCTGTCCCTACCAAAAACGTCGTCGGCGTAAGTTCCGAGCTCGCCGGGTTGTTGGACAGGTGGGTTGACCGCGAATTCCTACTCGAGTGGGATCCCGAGTTGACTGGGCACTCCACGAGGACGACTCACCGACGGCGCTCGGCTAACCGTCGCCGGTGCCTGGACCTTCAAAGGCCGACAGGGTAAGAAAGCTCTCTCGCCTCGGCCGTCGTTCTCCATGCGTGGAAGGCTGAATCCCGATCATGCATGAGATATCGTGGGGCGGAATCACACGGAAACGCTTCGCGGAGTTGTTGGGTCGTCCATGCCGCCGTAGGATGGGCGGTCACCGCGACGGGCAGCACACGTCGGCGCTCATGCGTGAGGATGACGAGCACGAACAAGAGCCGACACGTAGCCGTCGGGACGACGAAGAAGTCGGCGGCCGCGATTTGTTGGAGGTGGTTCGCCAGGAACGTCCGCCAGGCCTGTGAGGATGGTTTGTCACAGCGCACCATGTACTTCGCGACGGACGCCTGACAGACGTTGAACCCCAGTTTCAATAACTCGCCGTGAATCCGCGGCGCGCCCCACAGCGGGTTGGCCTCCGACATGGTCCGAATCAATGCCCGGAGAAGAGGTAATACGTCACCCTACTCGCGAGCGAGAGACACAGGACCGTAGAAAGTGCCGATGAGCTGGCGGGTCCACCAAAGTCCGCTCTTGCGGTGTTCGGCTGGCGTCGTGAATTTATAAAGGTAGTACTGGGCGCGAATGAAGCGCGGCTGAGCATTCGGGAAAGGATTTGTTCGCAACAGACTTAACGTGTCGCGATCGCCTTGTAGCAATTTTGAGAGCAACCCGAAGAACCAGTCGCTGCGTGGCGACGGCGCCATCGCTTCAAACCACATCAGCCAGTCGAGCCGCATGTGATACGGCGCCACCTGCGGCGGCCGCCGCGCCGGGTCGCCTGGCTTGCCGCTGAACTCATACTCGCGCCACTTCGTGCTTTCGGTCACGTTCGCTTCATCCGTGCCCTCGAGCACAATTTCATAACGCTCGCGCGTGATGCTGCCGAACGCGCCATACGTGTTCACCAGGTGCAGCGGCTCGAAGCTGGCGTTCATCATCTGGCGGCGCGACAGCATGTTCATGACGGGCCCGATACTCAGCAATGCCACACCTGCGCATACCACGTAGACGGTCATCTGATACGCCGGCGGGGTTGAGACATGCTCGGGCGGATGAACCGGCAGCCAAGCCAGCCATTTGTCGCTGATGAGCGGAATACAGAGCACGAGTGTGAGCCAGTTGAGCCACGAGAGATTGCCCGACACGATGAGCACACCCTGGAAGACGATAGTGATGATGCCGGCGATCGAGGCGAAGGGCTGCGGCGCGAAATACGCAAACGGCACGATCACTTCGGCGATGTGATTGAACACCACGCCTGCCGCGTGGATGCTGTGGGGCATCCAATGGAAATACCAGCTCAGCGGATTAGGCATGGGCTGGGTTTCGAAGTAGTAGTTCAGACACGTGAGATCTCGCCAGCAGGGATCGCCGCGCAGCTTGATCAAGCCGGCGCCAAACATTAGGCGGAACAGCGTCCATCGCCAAATCCAGATGAGCCATATGTTTGGTTCCATGCGGCTCGCGCCGGCGAAGATGGTGACGAAACCAACCTCGCACAACAGTGTTTCCCATCCGAAGCTGTAAAACGTCTGGCCGACGTTGACGAATGAGAGATACAGCACCCACAGCGCCGCCCACACCACAACCGATGCCACGCCACCGATCTGCTGCGGAAGCGAGCTGAGCGCGAACACTGAAAGTGCCACTCCGAGCCAGGCGCACGCGTAGAAAGCGTTGTCTTTAGGAAAGAGATAGAACAGGCTCGGCGACGCCCGGAATGGAAGCTGCTGCACCCAGCGGCCTACGGGCTCGAAGCCGTGCTCGCCCAGCAAGGGCACGAACTGCTTCGCGGCGGCGATGAAGGCGGCGAGGTAAATAGCTGCGAGCGCGCGCTCGAACAACCAACGTGAGTACCAGTACTCCGACATCGGCCCTGTTATCCTCATCATAACTGTGATTGATGCAGTTGTAATCGGTTCCGGGCCGAACGGTCTCAGCGCTGCCATCGTCCTTGCGCAGGCCGGATGCAAAGTCGTGGTGTTCGAAGCGGAACCCACTATTGGCGGCGGAGCGCGGTCGGCCGAGCTCACGGTGCCCGGCTTCGTCCACGACATCTGTTCGGCTGTCCATCCATTCGCTATCGCCTCGCCGTTCTGGCGAACCCTTCCACTCGCCGCGTATGGGCTGGACTGGATCCAACCGCCTGTCATGATCGGTCATCCGTTCGACGATGGCAGCGCCGTTGAAGTGGAGCGATCGATCGATGTCACTGCTGCCCGATTACGTGGAGATGGCGATGCCTACCTCAAAACGATAGGAACAGTGGTGAAACATTGGCCGCGACTCGAGCGTGCCGTGCTCGGGCCATTCAGTGTGCCAGAGCATCCCCTCGCGCTCGCGCGGTTTGGGCTCAAGGCGCTGCGCTCAGCTGAACGGTTGGCCAGGAGCGCATTCAAGGATGAACGGACACGTGCAATGTTTGCCGGCATCGCCGCGCACGGATTGATGCCGCTCGACCGCGCGCTCACCGCCGGCATCGGCTTGACGTTGGGAGCCATGTGTCACGTGCGTGGCTGGCCGATTCCTCGAAGCGGCTCGCAGAAGATTACCAGCGCGCTGACTCGGCACCTGCAATCCCTTGGCGGCGAAGTGATTGCTGACGCCCGAATCACCAACATCGACGACCTGCCTCCCGCCAAGGCGATACTTTGCGATCTTTCGCCGAAGCCGTTGCTCCAAATCGCGGGCCACAAGTTTCCACGATCGTACCGACTGAAGCTCGAGCGGTACCGCTACGGCATGGGGGTGTTCAAAGTGGACTGGGCGCTCGCGGCACCGATTCCCTGGAGGGCCGAGGAATGCCGGCGCGCAGGGACGGTGCATCTGGGCGGAACGCTGAACGAGATCGCGGCATCGGAGAAAGCAACATGGGAAGGAAGAATTGTCGATCGGCCGTTCGTGCTGCTGAGCCAGCCCACGCTTTTCGATCCGTCACGCGCGCCCGTGGGCAAGCATGTGGCGTGGGGCTATTGCCACGTCTCGCGGGCGTCAACCGTGAATATGCTCGATCGCATCGAGCGGCAGATCGAGCGATTCGCGCCGGGATTTCGCGACCGCGTCCTCGCGCGATCAGTCTTGGCGCCCGCGGACATCGAAACCCATAACGCGAACCTCGTCGGCGGCGATATCGCGGCAGGGGTCACCGACCTGCGACAGTTTTTCACGCGTCCGACTTGGCGCAATTACTCGACGCCGGTGAAGGGGCTCTACATCTGTTCCGCATCCACACCACCCGGGGTGGGGGTGCATGGAATGTGTGGGTACCACGCAGCTACACTCGCCCTCAAGCAAATTTTCGGGACGTAGAGTCGCTAGCCAGACGTAAGTTGCGCTGCGCGGTGCGTGCGTCAACGGGCACTGTCAAGTTACACAAAATAGAACGTTACCCTCCTTCCATGTCGTGTTCCGGTTGTTTCAACAGGGAGAAGTCACTTCGTTCCACACAAAGAGGGAACGTGCTCTCAACAACCGTTGATGAGACGCCCGCAGCAAGTGGCGTGAAGGGTGCATAAATTCGGATCCGAGTTTTGGTGCCTCGCGACGAGAACGAACCCGAGACGGCTTGTGCGGAGAATTGGGCCGTAGCCTGGCTACGTAGGAGGCTCCGTGTTCGTGTCGTTGTGCTACGGATTGATTTGCTGGCTTCTCGAGTTCGTGGTGCTCTGCGTTCGGTCGGAGGAGTTCAAGGAACTCGAAATCGTCGTTCTGCGGCACGAACTCGCGATCCTCCAGCGCAAAACGTGCCGTCCGGCGATCACCGCCGTCGACCGCGTGTTGCTCGCCGTGGCCCAGCCCGCTCATGCCGCGCGTGCGTTGGCGGGCCTTCATCGTCACGCCGGCGACGCTGCTGCGCTGGCATCGGCGCTTGGTCGCCAAGCGGTGGACGTACGCGCGTCCCGTCGGGCGGCCGCCAATGCGGCGTGAGATTCGAGACGTCGTACTGCGGCTCGCCCGAGAGAACCCGCGATGGGGCTATCCACGGATTGTCGGCGAACTAAAGGGTCTTGGCATCGCGGTGTCTTCGACGACCGTGCGCGCGTGGCTTCGGGCCGCGGGCTTCGGCCCGGTGGGTAAGCGCCGGGAGATGACATGGCGAGAGTTCGTCCGGGCACACCGCCAGAGCCTGTTGGCCGTGGATTTCTTCACGGTCGAGACGATCTGGCTGCAACGGCTCTACGTCCTCTTCTTCATCGAGTTGGGCAGCCGTCGTGTGCATGCGGCGGGTTGCACGCCCAATCCGAGCGCGGCATGGGTCATCCAGCAGGCGCGCCAGTTGTCGTGGACCTTGGCGGAGCGCTGATGACGTGTTCCGCGGCGACGGGATTGAGGTCGTTCGGACGCCGCCTCGCACGCCCCAGGCTAGCGGGGTTGCCGAGCGGTTCGTGCGCACCGTACGCACGGAATGTCTCGACAGGCTACTAGAGTGTTTAGTCCCACAGTGTGGTGGTGGCAGAATTGACGCTACAACCAAGGAGACGCTGTGGGACAGGTACTTCACGGGAGCGCCAACGACCACTCACGCCATCCGAGCAGCAATACAGCGATCGAAAGCTTCGCTCCAAGCGCTGAGCGAGCGCTACGGCATTAACCCGAAGACGGTCGCCAAGTGGCGGCGGCGCACGAGTCCGAGGACCGACGAATGGGACCAAGGGTCCCGCGGTCGACCGTGCTATCGACGGACGAAGAAACGCTGATCGTGGCGTTTCGACGACACACGTTGCTGCCACTCGATGATTGCCTCTACGCCCTCCAGGCGACGATCCCGCATCTGACGCGATCCTCGCTGCACCGACTCTTCCAGCGCCACGGGATCAGCCGTCTGCCGAGCGTAGAGAGCCCACCGTCGCGGCGCCAGTTCAGGGCGTATCCGCTCGGGTACGTCCACATCGACCTTGCGGAGGTGTGGACCGAAGAGGGCAAGCTATACCTGTTCGTCGCGATCGACCGGGTCAGTAAGTTCGCGTTCGCGGAGCTCCACGAACTGGCCTCGCGTCGAGTAGCGGCGGACTTCCTACGGCGGCTTGTCGACCGCGTGCCCTATCGCATTCACACCGTGCTCACGGATAACGGCTTTCAATTCTCGCCGCCTGAGGGCGGCTGGAAGGCCGAGGAGATTCGAGAGCTGCTGCGGGACGCTCGACTCTTCCGCGCCCACGCCTTTGATCTGGCCTGCGCTCAGCTGGGCATCGACCATCGGCTCACGAAGTTCAATCATCCATGGACGAACGGCCAAGTCGAACGGATGAACCGCACGATCAAGGAGGCCACGGTACGGCGCTTCTACTACGACACGCACAGCAGTCTTCGCACGCACCTGGCTGTGTTCGTTGACGCGTACAACTTCGCGAAGCGCCTCAAGAGCCTTCGAGGCCTGACACCCTTTGAGCGGATCTGTCAGCTCTGGACAGAAGAGCCCGAACGATTCAGACTCAACCCTCTCCACCACATGGCGGGACTAAACATCTAGCCGCCGCCACTGTGGCGACGTTGATCGTGCTGCCGTCCGTGTATGCACTCGTGCAGCAGTCGGCGCGGATTGGATCCCCTTCCATGGATCCCGACGATCCAGCGAGTGCGTATCGCAGGCAGGGAACGGCATGAGCATGCAGACACATTTGTGGCGAGCGCGCGCAGCGTTCGGCGCGCTCTCGTTGCTGTTGATGGCCAGCTGTCGTGGCAACACGACCGCCCAGGCCCCGGAGAAGGCCGGACGGGCAGGACCAGAGACCGTCGAAGTCGTCAAGGTCGTGGAACAGCCACTCAACGTGACGTTGTCGTTGCCAGGCGAGTTGACTCCCTACCAGACCGTCGCGCTGTACGCGCGAGTGATGGGTTTCGTGAAGACGATCGCCGTGGATCGCGGTTCACGTGTCCGCGCGGGCGAGCAACTGGCCGTGCTCGAAGCGCCCGAGCTCGGAGCACAGAGAGGCGAGGCGCAGTCCAAGCTGCAGAGCGCCGAGGCGCAACTCGCGGCCGTCCGCTCGAAGGCGGAGGCGAGCGCAAGCACCTACGAGAAGCTGAAGGCGGCATCCGCCACACCGGGCGTGGTCGCGGGTAACGATGTGGTCCTGGCGCAGAAGACGATGGAGGCCGATCAGAGTCAGAT
>JBKPSC010000142.1:0-15286 GCA_046734915.1 Acidobacteriota bacterium
CGACTACTACCAGCAGAGCCGCGACTTCTACCAGCAGATTGGAGACGAGCGGCGCGCAGCCGAGCAGGAGGCCAACGCGGCCTCGCTGCTGGTGAACTTCGGCAGCGACCAGGCGGCGGCCCTGCGTCGTCTCGCCGCTGCGCGCGCCACCTTCCAGCGCCTGGGGAACGTCGACTTCGAAGTCTTCGCCATGCAGGTGGAGGCGGCTAGCTACCTGCTCACGGGCCGGCATGCCGAAGGTCAGCGCCTGCTCCGGCAGGCGCTCAGCCTCGCCAACGAGCGGCAGTTGCGCGACACGGTTGTCTCGCTCTCGGTCCGACTTGCGCAAAGCAATTGGACGACGAGCCAGTACGGCCAGGCGCTCGAACAGCTCGAGCAGGTGATTGACACTGAGGTTGGCCGCGACAATCTCGACGCCAGAATCGCGTTGGGCCGAACCTACGCACGACTGGGTGACTACGACACCGCCCGGCAGCATCTCGATACCGCCCTAACCGGCATGAACGGGCGGGGAGAGCTCAGCGTCGCCCCAAGCCTTTACACCGCGTTTGGCGAGCTCGAAGACGCGTCGGGCGCCAGACCGGAGGCTCGGGCGGCATTCGAGAAGGCGGCCGGCTTATGGACCGACGAACTGCCCGACGATACGAGCATCCAGGCCACGTGCCGGCTGGCCGCCCTGGATACTGGCCGTGCCGTCCGCCCGGACGCGCGGCGGGTCCTCACCGCCGCCATCGAGCAGGCGCGAAAAATGGAGCATCTGTCCACGGAAGTCCTTTGTCGCGTGCAGCTCGCTCGACTAGACTTCGGCGCGCGGCGATATTCGGACGCGCTTGCGGTACTGACCGAAGTCCCCGACGAAGGCGAGCGGACCGTCGGCCCAGAGCTGAGGGCTCTGAGCTACTACTGGCGGAATCTGGCGCTCGCCGGGAACGGTGATCGGACAGGTGCCGAGTCCGAAAGGACCCGTGCACAAGGCCTCATTCAGCAGCTCCTTCAATCGGTACCAGAGAGATTCCGAGAACGCTTCGCGCAGCGGTCCGACATCCGGGACGTGCTATAGCCGGACACTATGCGGGTCGCGCGCTGACGTCGTGAGGACCTGGGGTTTCCGCGATTGAGATGCGTTCGTAGAGAGGAGGTGTGTGATGGGAGAAGGGCATTTCGGCGGTGACGGCAGCGTGCAGTCGAAGGTCATACATCAAGACGCCCAGAATCACGAGGTTGGAGGCATCGGTCCAATACCCATGGACCAGATCGGAATCAGACATGGCGTCCCTCAGACGCAGGATCACGCTGGAGTACGCGAACGCGGCCCTGGGAGAGCCCCGTGGGAAGCGGCAGCACCTGTCGGAAATCAGATCGTGCTCCACGTTCCGGTCGTCAGTCGCATTGGCGGCGCCAACCCGAAGCGTCCACTCGAAGTAAACGTTGAATGGTAGGCCCGCTTCGGCTTCGCCATGCGAATCGCGCGCTGACGTCGTGAGTTCTGGGTTTCCGCGATTGAGATGCGTTCGTAGAGGAGGTTTGTGATGGGCGAAGGGCACTTCGGCGGCAATGGCAGCGTGCAATGGAGAGTCCGACATCACCAAGGTGCGGCAACCACTCGCGACGTTGGAGAAACCGATCCGATACCCATGGCCGATATCGGAAACAGACATGGCCGCCGGGGGGACTTCAAAGTCACGCTGGAGTACGAAAACCGGGCCGGGGCGGAAGCCGCGTTGGGATCGGCAACAGTCATCGGAAATCGGGTCGTGCTCCATGTTCCGGCCGTCGATCGCAGTGGCGGCCAGAACTCGGGGCGTGAAATCGAAGTGAAGGTTGAATGGTAGGCCCGCTGCGGCTTCGCCGTGCGAATCGTGCGCTGACGTCGTTACTACCTGGGGATTTCCTCGATAAGTAAAGGAGGTGTGTCATGGGCGACGGGCACTTCGGGGGCGATGGCAGCGTGGCATGGGAGGTCAATGCCGGTCACGTGCGGGAACATGACAGTCAGGAAAATGGCCCCAAAGGGCGTAAGCAGACGGGCATCGACGAAACACCCGACGACCCCGGATCGTTCGATATCGAGATCAAGCTCCCGGACGACGATGAGCAGCGGAATGATTTTCTCGATTACTTCACTGACAAGGCGAAGCAGGGCGGGAAAATCAAGTTCTCGCTCCCAATCGAGCCGCGGCAGACCAAACAAGTCAACATCTCCTGGAAGAGCAAGTCGGCTTTGAACCTGACCTAGCGCCGGCGAGCGCCAGCGCTGGAGAGCGGCGAATGGCGGAGTCCTAGGAGTTCTTCTCGTTCGGACCGGGGCGAGACTTGCTGAACAGCCGTCCAAACAGGCCGGCCCCAGGCCGGTTTCCGGCCGCCACGAGCGCCTCGCGCAGCTCCGACGCGGACTGGTAGCGCTCATCAGCCCGTTTGGCCGTGAGCCGGCTGACGATGCGTTCGAGAGCAACAGGGCGCTCGGGGGCCAGCGTTCTCAACGGCACAGGATTCTTGTCCAGGATGTTTTCCACCGTTTCTGTCGTGGAGGCTCCCGTAAACGGGAGCCTCCCCGTGGCCATCTCGTACATCACCACGCCCAGCGAGAAGAGGTCGCAGCGCGCATCCAGCGGCAGCTGCAGAATCCGTTCAGGCGCCATGTAGCTGGCTGTCCCGAGGGGACGTCCTGGAATCGTCGATCCGTCGGCGTCCCCGTCGGGCGACTCCGGGGTCGAAAAGCGCCTGGCGAGCCCGAAGTCCATGACTTTCACGACCCCCCTGGGTCCGATGATGACGTTGCCCGGCTTGACGTCCCGATGGACGATGCCAAGGTCGTGAGCCGCCTCGAGCGCGAGCGCGATCTGACTCGCGATGTCGATGATTTCGCTCGTTTTCAGCGTGTTACGAGCCATATGGGCCCTGAGATTAAGACCTTGCAGGCGCTCCACCGCGATGAACGCACGCCCATCATGCTCGTCGATTTCATAGATGGTGCAGATGTTCGGATGACTGAGGCGAGCAATCATTTCGGCCTCGCGGCGCAGACGCCTCGTCGCATCCGGGCTGTCGGCCAGTTCGGGGGCCAGAAGCTTGAGCGCTACCCGGCGTGGCAGCCGCTCGTCGTCGGCCTCGTAGACGATGCCCATCCCCCCTGTGCCAAGCTTTCCGATCACGCGATAGTGTGAAATTCTGTCACCAACCATCGTGACCTCTGTCGTCCGCGTGGCGAAAGCATAACTCGCAGGTGTTTGTTTTCCAGGATTCCGTCGTTATAGGCAACGTACGAAACTCTGGAGGTCGAATATGATGCCGTGCGACGCGGTGGCTGAAGACCTGACCAACGAGCCCGTAGTCTCAGACGACGGGCGGACCGTCGACAGCAACGAGGAGACGCCGTCGCTCCTGAGCGACGAGCCTACGCTTGAGCTTATCGCCCAGGCCAGAAACGGGAACCGCATGGCCGCGGAAGCGCTCCTGGAGCGATGTCTGCCGCAGGTACGGCGTTGGGCCCATGGCCGCCTGCCGCAGGCCGCCCGCGGACACCTCGATACCGGCGATCTGGTCAACGACGCAGCCCTTCATCTGATCAAGCGTCTCGACATGTTCGAACCCCGTCACGTCGGGGCGATGCAGGCTTACCTGCGTCAGTCGATCGTCAACCGCATCCGGGACGAGGTTCGTCGCATCGGCCGCCGTCCTCCAATGGAGGATCTGCCCGACGACTGTTGCTCAGATTACACGTCGCCCATCGAGTTGGCGATCCGCAGCGAAGCGTACGACCACTATCGTGAGGCGCTCACCCGGCTGACGCCGAAAGATCGCGAGCTGGTTGTCGCGCGCATCGAGCTCCAATGGAGCTGTGCTGAAATCGCAGAGCGATTCGGACTGCCCTCGGTCGCCGCAGTCGGTATGGCGGTGACCCGCGCGCTGCGCCGCCTTGTTCGAAAGATCGCGGACCAGCGGTAATCTTCTCTACACCGTTCGGCGCTGCCGAACGGTGTCGTAAGAAACTGGCCTCGCGATAAAGTCGTAATCCCGGCTCTCCACGAGTTCAGCCTCGACGAAACCGCCGGTGCGGAAACCCGATGGATCGACCTCGGTGAAGTACACCACCGAGTCGATGTCGGGTGCCTGCGACTCCAGACGCCCCTTCCAGACCAGGTCGTGTTCGCCAGACGGCCCGTCGATGAGCACGCGCACCCGCTCACCGATGCGGGCGCGCTGACGCCGCCGGACGAGACGTTTCTGCAGGCTCATGACGCGGTTCCGGCGCTTCGTCTTCACCCCGGCTGCCACGTTGTCGGCCAGGGCGAACGCCCGCGTCCCTTCTTCGTGCGAGTAGGTGAAGACGCCGAGGTGGTCGAAAGCGTGATCGGTGACGAACGCCTCGAGCGCTGCGAGGTCCTCATCGGTCTCTCCTGGGAACCCGACGATGAACGTCGTGCGGATGGCCACGCCGGGCACACGCTCGCGGATGCGGGCGAGCAGCCGGTCGTAACCGCGCCGAGTGCCCGGCCGGCGCATCCGCTTGAGCACGGGATCCGACGCGTGCTGCAGTGGCAGGTCGACGTACCGGCACACCTTGTCGCATTCGGCCATCGCCGCGAGCGTTTCGTCGTCGATGGTGGTGGGGTAGAGGTAGAGCAGCCGAATCCACTGGAGGCCGTCGATGCCGTTCAGCTCGCGCAGGAGCCGGCCGAGCGCGCCGCGCTCTCCCCGGTCGATGCCGTAGAACGTCGTGTCTTGCGAGATGAGCAGGAGCTCCTTCACGCCGCCGTCGGCGAGTCGGCGCGCTTCTTTGACGATCGACTCTGCTGAGCGACTTCGGTACGCTCCGCGCAGCGTCGGGATGATGCAAAAGGCACACGTGTAGTCGCATCCTTCGGCCACTTTGACGTAGGCGTAGTGCCTGGGCGTGGCCAGAAGCCGCGGCGTGTCGGCGTCGTAGATGTAGGACGGCACGGCACCGTCGGACCGAGCCGGCGGTGGCTTCAACGCGCCGACGACTGCATCACCTGGCGTGCGGCGATAGAACCTCACCGGCGAGCCGGCGGCACGAGCGACTAGACCGCCAATCGCGTTCACGATCTCGGGGACTTCACCGGTACCGAGCACCGCGTCGATCTCGGGAATCTCCTTCCGAAGCTGGTCGCGATAACGCTCGGCCAGACAGCCGGTGACGACGAGCCGCTGACACGTGCCCTCGGTCTTGCGGCGCGCCATCTCCAGGATGGTGTCGACCGACTCCTCCTTGGCGGAATCGATGAACGCGCATGTGTTGACGACCAGCACGTCCGCGGCAGCCGGGTCTTGCGTGAGCTCGTGTCCCGCTTCGCGCGCGAGACCGAGCATGACCTCGGAGTCCACGAGGTTCTTCGGACAACCGAGGGAAATGAGGCCGATTTTCATACAGGCTTAGGGCGACAAGTTACGGATAGAGCCGATAGAGCATGCGCGGATATGGAATGGTCTCCCGGACGTGTTCGAGGCCGCAAATCCAGGCGACGACGCGTTCGATGCCCATGCCGAAGCCGCCATGCGGGACGCTGCCGTATCGGCGCAGATCCAGATACCACTCGAAGGCTTCCTGCGGCAGGTTGTGCTCCTTGATGCGCGCCAGCAAGAGATCGAGATCCGCGAGCCGCTCTCCGCCGCCGATGATCTCGCCGTATCCTTCTGGCGCCAGGACGTCGACGCCGAGCGCCAGCTCGGGCCGCTGAGGGTCGGGCTTCATGTAGAACGCCTTGATTGCGGAAGGGTAGCGGTGGACCATGACCGGCCGATCGAACATCTGAGCGAGAGCGGTTTCGTCGGGTCCGCCGAAGTCGCCACCCCATTGAATGGGCAGGTCCTGCGCCTGCAGGCGCTGGACAGCGTCGTCGTAGGTGATCCGCGGGAATGGCGCCTTCACGGCCTCGAGCTTCGTCGTGTCGCGTTCGAGCGCTTTCAACTCGCGGGCCCGGCGCTCGAGCACGCGCTGCACGACGGCGACAACCAACTCCTCGGCGACGCGCATGACCTCGTCGAGATCGGCATAAGCGATCTCCGGCTCGACCATCCAGAACTCGGTGAGGTGGCGCCGGGTCTTCGACTTCTCGGCGCGGAAGGTCGGGCCGAAGCAGTACACGCGGCCGAGCGCCATGGCGTTCGCTTCGTTGTAGAGCTGCCCACTCTGCGTCAGGTAGGCCGTCGTGTCTTCAAAGTATTGCGCGGGAAAGAGCGTGGTCGTCCCCTCGCAGGCCGCCGGCGTGAAGATCGGCGTGTCGGCAAGGATGAAACCCTGTGTGTTCAGATGATCGCGAACAGCGTTGATGATCTCGTGTCGCACCCGCAGGATCGCCTGCTGGCGCTCCGTGCGAATCCACAGGTGGCGCCGGTCGAGCAGGTAGTCGACGCCGTGCTCCTTCGGCGTGATGGGGTAATCGTGCGCAAGGCTCACCACTTCGTAGTTCTTGACATCGATCTCGAACCCACTCGGAGCCCGCGAGTCTGCCCGCGCCGTGCCGGTCACGATGATCGAGGTTTCTTGCGAAAGGTGGTCGGCGGCCTTGAACGCGTCATCGCCAACCGCTGCTTTCGACATCACGGCCTGGATGAACCCCGTTCCGTCGCGCAGGATCAGAAAGTGGATCTTGCCGCTCGATCGGCGGGTATGCAGCCAGCCCTTGATGGTGACTTCCTGGCCCTCGTGCTTGCCGATGTCTTCGATGTAGACGTGCATGGAGCCTCGAACTGTGCGTCTTACGTCTTAGGTCTCAAGTCTTACGTCTGAAGCCGGCTTAAGACCTGAGACCTGGACCTTAAGACCTTGTTTCAAACCGTCAGCATCCCTTCCAGCCGCCGGCGGATGTCCTTCAGCTTCTGAAGGGTGGCCTTGGGCGTTCCGGTTGCCGTGACTTCGAAAATCAGCGGACCGTCGTAGCCGACCTTCTGGAGCGCGGTCAGCGCCGCCGGCCACTCGATGGTGCCGTCGAACGGCAGCAGGTGATCGCTGATCCGTCCTCTATTGTCATGTACATGGGCCGCGATGAGGTGCTCGGACACCGTTTCGATGGCGTCCGCGACGTCTCCGTCCAGGTGCGCGTGGCCAAAATCGAGGCAGATACCAGGTGGCGGCCCGTCCACGACATTTTCGACGAAATGGACGAGAGACGCCGGGCGCGACAGCTCGTTGGACATGAGTTCGAGGGCCAGCGTCACGCCCAACGGCTCAGCGAGCCGCTGGAGCTCATCGACGCTGCGCCGGGCCGCGTCCCGGCTGTTCTCGCCCGGTCCGGAGTGCGGCGTTTTCGGGACGCCCAGATGGATCACCAGCACGCGGTATTCAATACGCCGTGCGATCTGCAGCGCGAGCTCCGTCTCGGCCACGGCCTGCTGACGGAGCGCCGGGTCGGGGCTGGCGAGCGAGAGGCGCGACTGCCACCGTCCTCCAGTGAAGCTGTCGCCGACCGGGGCATGGACGCTCATCAGCGTGACGCCGGCCTCGCCGAGCCAGCCTTGCAGGTCGGCGATGCAGGCAGGATTGGAGTAGTCCAAGTGGGTCCGGGTAGCGAAGAGCTCGAGCACCTCGAATCCGTGCGCGCCGATCTCGCGCAGATGCTGTCGCCCAAGCCGCTCGGCGTGGAACAGGTGCGTGGAAATCCCGAACGGCCGCCGCCTGCTCACGACTAGCGGAGCTCGTCTACGCGTCCGGCCAGCAGATCGTGCAATCGGCCGAAGCGCGGGTACTTGGCGAGGTTCCGGCGGGCGTAGTTCAGGGTACGCGGCATGTACTGGATATAGACCGGGTTCTGGCGGCTGATGGTCTGGAATCCGAACGTACCCAGCGCCTTGAGATTGCGCTGCAAGGCCATGAGGTCGAACCGACGCCGGAACGCGGCCGCATCCGGATTACCCTTCAGGGCCAGGAAGTAGGCGATGAAATCATCGAGCTGCTGATCAGTGAGGTCCACGTACGAGTCGCGAAGCAGAGACACCAGGTCGTAGGTATCCGGACCCATACGCGCATCCTGGAAGTCGATGATGTGCAGGCTGCCGTCGTGGAACATCAGGTTGCGACTGTGGTAGTCGCGGTGGCACAGCACACGTGGCTCGCTCGCGAGCTCACCAGTGATCGCGGCCCACTCCGCGTCGAGCGCCGTGCGCTCGGCTGTCGACAACGCAATGCCGCGGTAGCCCTCGAGGAAGTGCTTCGTGAAGAAATTCAGCTCCCACGTCAGCTTCTCGACGTCGAACGCGACACCGTAGGGCACGTACGTGTCAGAGGTCAGGTCGGTGCCACGTCGTTGCAATTGATCGATGAACGATACGGCTTCGCGATAGAGCGCTGCGTGCACGGCCGGACTGGCCGCGCCGAGGTGCGCCTGCAGCGTCACGTCGCCCAGATCGCGAAGCGCCAGCACGCCGAGCGCGTCCGAGTGACCCAGGATGGCGGGCACCGGAAGGCGAATCTGTTGGAGCAGGTCACAGACGTTGGCAAACGGCAAGCGGGCGAACTCGATTGGGCCGACGTGAAGGGCGAGTACGATCGTGCGTCCGTCTTTCAGGATCACCCGGAAGTACTTGCGATCGGAGGCATCGCCGGTGAGGGGGACGACCTTTCCCACCGACGGCGCGTAGCCACTCTCCACCAGGTACTCGTCGATTCGCGGATCGTGCATCGGGGCGGTTTCTCAGGGCTCAGTGAGTCAGGGCTCAGTCACTTGTAGCTCGGTAACTCGGTAGCTCAGTAGCTCAGTCACTCGGTTGCTCAGTCACTCGGTAGCTCGGTGGCTCAGTAACTTGGTAGCTCAGTCCATCGGTTGCTTCAGGGAATTGCAAAGTCGAACGGTGTGGCGACGACACCGCCGGTCTCACCGGCCTCCGCCCGCAGGATGGATCGGACGTACTTCGCGCCGGCGGGCACGTGGACGTCGTCGGTCACGATGCACTCGACGAGTTCGGCGCCCGCCCCCACGTGGACGCGGTCCCACACAATCGATCGATCGACGCGCGCGTCCCACGCGATCTCGACGTCCCGACCCAGACCGAGCCTATCACGTCCTTCCGCGAACTCGACTGACGTGCGCCAATAGTCGCCGACCGTGCCGATGTCCCAGAATCCAGACGAGGAGACGAATCCGCGCACGCTGCCCGGACGTTCGGCGATCAGACGGTCGTACACGCCGCCGACCGAACTGGCCGCGGCGCCGGGCGCGAGCGCATCGAATGCGGCAGCGGCGGCAACCTGCACTCCGATGAAGTGAAACGTGCCAGTCGCCGATGGACCGCGTGGAGCGAAACCGGTCACGCCGCCGTCCTCGTCCAGCTTCACGCCGCCGTAGTGGTCAGGCCTCGGATTCGGAACCAACGCCATCGTCACCAGCGCCCCCGACCCGGCGTGTGCGGCGACGAGCGCGTCGAGGTTGACGTCGGTCAGCGTGTCGCCGTTGACGATGAGAAACGGATCGGCGCCGACGATCGGCGCGGCGAGCCGTGGGCCACCAGCGCTCCCCAGAATCGGCTGTTCCCACGAGTAGCGCAGGCGAACGTTGTACTGACTTCCGTCCCCCAGCTCACGCGTAATCGTTTCGGGCATGTAGTGAAGGTTGAGCACCAGGTCGGTCACGCCATGCGACGCCAACCATCGTGTGATGCGTCCGGCCAGAGCCTCGCCGACGAGCGGCAGCGCCGGCTTTGCCCGAACATGCGTGAGCGGACGCAGCCGCGTGCCGAGGCCAGCGGTCAGGAGAAGCGCGTGGTGAATCGGGCTCGTCATCGAGAGTGCCGCCGTGCCGGCGCCGAATCACGAACATACATCACAGCCCAATCCCGTTGTGTCCGGCATCCGGCGACGGGGCTCCGGCGGGCCGGAGAGGAGTCTGGAATATCCTGCCGGCCAGTCCCGGAGCTCGCTTTGCGACGGCGCGGACGAACACGTACATCGTGAAGCATTCCAGGGCGAAGGGCGGAAACCCGAGGTAGCCAGGAACCGGCATCTCGAAGATCTTGAGGTTTTCCATGATCGGTACGGTGTAATGCCATTTCGCCGTCGACCAGTAGTTCAGCAGCTCCCAGATCAGGCCGCACAGCAGTCCGCTCAGAAGGAGATTGGTGATCCGCCGGGTAAACACCTGTGGGTTGTGAAGGTCGGCGAGCAGCGACTCTTCGCCAAGCCGCCAATTGATCGGGTCAAGCAGCAGGATGAATCCGAGGAACACCGCAGCCGCCAGGTACTGCGACGGCCACACGATCGGCCATGCGAGCAGCAGGCCCCCCATGCACGACAGCACGCCGCCCGAGACTTTCCGCCGCATCTCTGGCTCAGTGACCAACCAGTTTTGACGTTGCCCGAGCCCGGCTCCAGGCTCGGCGCGCCGCCAGACCGCAATCAGCTCAGCGCCTTCGAAGATCGCCGGCGAGATCGTCGCGAACGCCCATCCGTATCCCAGCATCCGCAGCCACGGGTTCTCGGGCAGTCCCACGTAGTGCCAGTTGTCGATGTACAGGTTGAAGAACTCGAACACGAGCCACAACGGGATGGACGCGAGAGCCAGGAACGCGAACTCGCGACGGGCGGACCGCAGCCATGACTGCCGACGGGCGTGGTAAACGATGCCGTCGGCGAACAGGATGAACCCGGTCCAGCCAATCGGTGTGTTCCACGTCGGAAATGGCGGGATGCCGGCAAGCGTCGCAGACTCGGTCCCGACCAGGAGCAACAGCCCGAGGATCGCTTGTGCGTTCATGTGACGCGAGCGCGATGGGAGCAGCCCTTCAGAGACGGGTAGCCGACGTCTTTGCCGAGGACGAGGACCTTGAACGTGCTGCCGAGACCGCCCGGGAGGAGCAGCGTTTTCAACGCCAGCCGCTGCTTCATTTGAGCTGCCGGCGTCAAACCAGCGCCGAGGTCCACGCCATCGATGAGCCCCATCAGGAAATAGGTTTGGTCGAGGAAGCCGAGCGTGACCGCGCCAGCTCTCTCGGCAGCACGCTGCACCGTCGTGAAGTCGACGTGCGCCGTGATGTCGCGCTGGCCGGGTTGCTCGAGCCATGGCGGCGCCGTCCGTCCGCCTTCAGGGCCGGCCATCACGTGACGGCTGAAGGAGGTCAGCGTGCCACTCGAGTGGGTGACCGAGTACAGCTCATGTGCCGGGTGACCGTAATCGATCAAGATGACGAATCCGCGCCGCAAGCGGCGAACGGCGTCGGCGATCCAGTCACGCGCCAGCAGGTTGATCTCCACGCGCCACCCGGTCTCGAGCGTGATGCTCAAGTCGTCGAAGTACTGTTGCAGCGCGATGGTCGAAGGGGGAGCTTCGAGGGTTGCGAGGCGGTCGTCGTTCACGGCGACGAACACCTCGCGCAGACCCTCTTCCCGCATGACCACCTGATGGACCGGCAGCGCGTCGAGAAGCTCGTTGGCCAGCAGCACGCCCTCGAACGCCGTAGGGAGGTCGGATCCCGAAGAGGCGATCCGATCGGCGTCGGCACCGAGGACGGTCGGCTGCGCCGCCCGCGCAGGCGGGCTGGCCTCGACGAGATGAAGCCGGGTCCGCGCGTGGACCGCTGGATCGCGGCGCGCGGCCGCCTTCATGATGTCGGCGGAGAGGCGGCCGTTGCCGGCTCCAGCCTCGACGAGGTCGAATGGATCGGAAGGAGATCGCCGCAGGAGGAAGGCCATTTCGGCGATCTGCGATTCGAGCAGCTCGCCAAACAGCGCGCCGACGTCCACGCTGGTGAAAAAATCGCCCGCGCGGCCAGATCGCTGGACGGCGCGGGCATAGTAGCCGTGAACCGGATGGTAAAGGGCGAGGTTCATGAACGCGGCCACCGTCATGGGACCGCGTTCACGAACGATGTCGACTATCGACTGCGAATCAGCACTCTGCAATCTGCGGTCTGGAGTCTCGATTCTGCATTCTGAAATCTGAATTCCGAACTCTCACGAGCCCGAGTTCAGTCTTTCTTCACGGTCACGAACACCTCGGTCCCGTCACGGTGAACGAGAATCTGAGCGATGCGACCCGACTGGACGCGCTGCAGCTCGCGGCCGGCCTCTGCGGCGGTGGATACCGGCGTCCGGTTCACAGCGGTGATGATGTCGCCGGGGCGCAGCGCGCCAGCCGATGGACCATTCGGATCGACGTCGGTGACGACGGCCCCGGTCAACCCCGATGGCAGCTGCAGGCGGCGTGCGGTCTGCGGCGTGATGTTGCTCAGCGTCAACCCGAAGCTGTCGCCACCCTGCTCGGCCGGTTCGTCGGTCTGATTGCGCGACTGGCGATTGCCCTGCTCGGCCTCGAGATCGAGCTCGTCGACCACGACGTTGATGGTGCGCTCCTTCTTGTCGCGCACAATCTTCACGGGCGCCGACGTTCCCGGCTTCGTGCCGGTCACCAGGTTCTGCAGCTCCGTCGTCGTCGAGACCTGCTTGCCGTTGAACTCCAGGATGACGTCTCCCGGCTGGAGTCCGGCCTTTTGCGCGGCTCCGCCCTGCACCACGCTGGACACCAGCGCTCCGCTGCGGCTCTTGAGACCGAAGTCTTCGTAGCCCTCACGCGGCACCGCCGAAATCTGCACGCCGATGCGGCCGCGGATCACCTTGCCGGTGTGCAGTTGCGGGAGCAGATTGCGGATCGTGTTGATCGGGACCGCGAAGCCGATGCCGATGTTGCCTTCCGCCCGACCGTTGCTGATGATGGCCGTGTTCATGCCGATGACTTCACCGCGCAGATTGAGCAGCGGCCCGCCGGAGTTGCCCGGATTGATCGCCGCGTCGGTCTGAAGCATTTCGCTCGAGCGCCCGTCGGTCACGGGAAACGCCCGTTCGGTGGCGCTGATGACGCCAACGGTGACGGTGTGCCGGAACCCGAATGGATTGCCGATGGCCATCACCCAATCGCCGGCGGCCATTTGCGACGAATCGCCGAACTTGGCTTCGGGCAACGTGTGATCGGGCTTCTCGGTCAGCTGGATGAGGGCGCTGTCAGTAAGCGCATCGCGGCCAATGAGCTTGGCCTGATACAACTGGTCCTGGTCCTCGCCGTACAGCGACACTTCAATCTTGGTCGCGCCCTCGACGACGTGATTGTTGGTGAGGATCAGGCCGTCTTTGCTGATGATGAAGCCGGTGCCGGCCGCCACGGTGGTCTGCTCCCGGCGACGGCGGTTCGGGTTCTGGCCTCGGGGGTTGTCCTGGTCGTCGGGATCGCCGCCGCCGGGCCCACCGAAGAACCGGCGCAACAGATCGTCCGGCGCCTGCCCGCCGCCGCCGCCGAAGAAGTCCGTCAGCTCCTGCGATCGCTGCCGCGTTTCGGTGCGGATGTTGACGACCATCGGCGACTGCGCCTTGGCCACGTTTCTGAACGTCTGCGCGTCCATCGGGCCAGTTACCGGTGCGCTGTTCGCTGGCGGCACGGCGAGCGTCTGCGCCGACGAGGTCGGCGAGAGATCGAGCCGCGACGCGATCACCATGCCGACGATCAGCGAGGAGACCGCGATCAGCATCGCGTAGAACAGCGTGGTCTTGCGGGTAGACATCGAACCTCCTACTGAGCGAGTGCCAGAATCTCTGTCTGAAGCGGACCGGTGACCGTGGCGTCGCGAACGCCCATCACCATGTTGATTTCCGTGCGGACGCCGAAGTCCGGAAAGTAGACACCCGGTTCGATGGTGAAGCCGGTGCCGGGGACGAGACAGCGATCGTCGTGGGTTTCGTAGTCGTCCATGTTGACGCCGTTGCCATGGACCGACTCGCCAAGGCTGTGCCCGGTGCGATGAAGGATCTGGTCACTGTAGCCGGCGGCCTTGAGCACGTCGGACGCCGCGCGATCCACTTCGAAGCCGCGGACCACAGCGCCGCTCCGCGCGGCTCGCTGCACCAGGGCGATCGCCGCATCGCGGCCGTCACGGATGGCGGTGAACGCCCGGGCAAACCGCTCCGGAACCTCGCGGCCCGAGTAGCCGACCCAGGTGATGTCGGCGTAAACGGCGCCCGGGCGATCGAGCTTGCCCCACAGATCGAGGAGCACGAGCTCATTGACACCGATGACGCGCGAGACATCCCGAGTCGGGAGATAGTGCGGATTGCCGGCGTTGGCCGACGCCGAGACGTTGGGATCGGAATCGGTGATCAAGCTCCCATCTCGGAACCAGCCGGACATCAGCTGCTGGATTTCGAACTCGGTCGTCGTCCCGCCGTTGTGGGTGCGGCGGGCGATGGCTTCGAAGGCGCGGTCTTTGATGCGATAGAGCTTGTCGGAGGCGTCGACGTGCGTCGCGATGGCCTCGTCGTTCCACACGGCCGAGAACCGCTGCACCAGGTCGCCCGACGAGCGCACATCGACACCCGTGGCCCGCACGAGCTCAATCGTGCCGGCGTCGACGCGGGCGATGTAGGGAATCGCACAGCCCGGCGAGTACTCCATCGCGACGGCCTGCATGCCGGCCAACAGATCCTTCAGACCCTTCTCGAGCTGCAGCCGGCCGGCGTACCTGCGCGCCGTTCCGGGCAGATGCGCAAGCGTTCGCGATTCAATCGCATGGACCAGGGCGCGAGGCTCGCCCGTGGCCGGTATGAGGTAGTACCACCGTCGCGTCGCCAGGTGACCCCCCTGCCGGTTGGCACCGGTCACGTCGTTGGCGATTGGGTTGATGCCACGGAAATCGTAGAGCAGCCACCCGTCGAGCCGCTCGGCTCGCAACGCCGCCTGGACTGCGGCCAGATCGAAGGTCGCCCCAGCTGGGGTGGATGCTGCGCCGACGCTGGACATGGTCATCAAGTATAGCGCCGGACCGCCGGGGCCCAGAACTCGCACCAGTTGCCCAAAAGCACGGCGTCCGGCGGTCTCTGCCCGACGCTATAATCGGGTGTCGTCGAGCCAGCGTCGACTGTATTTTCATGAGCACGTATATGTTCAGCAGGCTTCGTCTCGCGGCGCTCCTCGTAGTGGTGGCCGGCGCTGCCGTCATGGCCGGACAGGCACCGTCGGGCGCGCAGAGCGCCCAAGATTCCGCACCCACGACAGCGCAGACGCCGACTTTCAAGGCGCAGGTCGAGTACGTCGAAGTCGACGCGCTAGTCACCGACGGGCAAGGCCGTCTGGTCCGGAACCTCACCAAGGACGATTTCCAGGTCTTTGAGGACGGCAAGCGACAGACCATTTCGAGCTTCACGTTCGTCGACATCCCGGTCGAACGGCCCGATCGGCCGCTGTTCCAGCCGAACGCGATCGAGCCCGATACCGCCAGCAACGAGCGTCCGTTCAACGGCCGCGTCTACGTCATGGTGCTCGACGATCTGCATACCGCCGCCCTGCGCTCGCAG
>JBKPSC010000143.1:0-12914 GCA_046734915.1 Acidobacteriota bacterium
CGAAAGATTCCTACCTTATCTCTGGGCGTACGTCGCACGCATACCGCTGTTGGCTGCATTAGTCCTGACAGGCATTCTTCTCGGTACGGTGATCGGGCAGTTAGCGGGTTCGCAGCTCCATAAACGGATAAGGAAGTAACGACGCAGTCAGCGAGCGAAGCGAAGATCACTGGAGGACGACTACGCCCTTCAACCCATCTCGCGCTCGCCAAAGACACACCGAGCCCGCGCGCGGTCACACCGCCGTCAGCCGGTCGCATCGTCGCCATTCCGCAAGTTGGCGGACTACACCACCGCTACGACCGCATCGCCGCGTAGGAATCGTCGATCCCAGCTACAGCCGGTCGTACCACCGGTCCGTTTATCACTTTCCGTGTTCCGGTGAATCACTGCCAATGTCCGCGTCTCGAGGGCATCGTCAGGCGTGCTGCGAGGACTGAGAGCACGTGGTGGGACAGAGAAACGGAGTGCCTCGTCCTCGTTTCGAGTTTTCGATAGTCACAGTATGGCTTTCGCCGCAATGGCGAGCATGCGGGTGCTCTTGGGCGCCGAAGAAAAACGCGCATGAGATGGGCTCGGAAAGGGCGATGGCGCCGATCAGTCCACGTTAGCGGAAGGGGGGCGCGCCGCGCCGGCCGCGACCCGCAACCGAAGCTCTTCGAACCGTCCGTTTCCGCGAAGCGGATCGAGCAAAGGGTCCACGCAGATATAGATCGCGTAGTTGTCGCGCGTCTCGAAGACCCGCTCGAGGGCGGCGATGGCCTGTTCCAGCTGCCCAGCGCCCAGATACGCCAAGAACAGGGCCCCGGGCGGAACGGTCTCGGTCGCCGAACGTTTCTCGAGCTCTTCGAGGATGCGTCGAGCCCTCGACGGCGCGCCCTGGCGGCCGTACGCGTCCGCAAGCATTCCGAGGATGGCCGGCGCGCGCATGCCGTCAGAAAGAGCTCGCTCGAGCTCGCGCGCCGCCTCCTCGAGTTGCCCGTTGACGACGTGCACCTGCCCGAGCCGCCAACGAGCCATCACGTACGATGGGTCCATTTCGAGCGTTGTCCGCAAGTGCTGAATCGCCGACGGGTACTCGCGATTGAAATACAGCATCCAGGCCAGATTGTGTCGGGCCTCGACCGACATCGGATCGAGGGCGACGGAAAGACGCGCCTCGTCGACCGCTTTCGCGAATTCACCCCGTGAGACCAGGTAGCTTGAATAGGACACGTGGGCCTGGACGCAGCTCGGACATAGGGCGATTGCCTTTTGCAGCGCGCTCGACGCCTGCGCCCAATCGAGCTCGCGCAGGCTGGTGGCCCCGAGCGCGGCGTACGCGTCGGCTGAATTCGGGTCGAGCTCGATCGCGTGGGCGGCCGCGCGAACCGCCGACAACCGGGCGCTCGCCGGCGGCGCGCCGGCCACGAACACGCTCCCAAAACGGTTGTATGCCGCAGCAAGCGCCGCATAGCCGGGGGCATAGCTCGCATCTTTCGCCACCGCGCCTTCGAGCAGCTCGATCGCCTTCAGCACATCGGTTCGAGTCGAACGGTTGAGAAGGAACCGGGCGCGCAACACCTGGTCGTACACCGCTGAATCGACCGACCGCGAATTCGTTCCATCTGGACTGAGTCGGACCTGCACCTGGTCGGCAATCGCCATTGCAACGTTCGATTGAAGAGTGAAGGCGTCCGCGAAGCGCTCGTCGTAGGTGCGCGCCCACAAGTGGGTATCGGTCCTGGCGTCGATCAGCTGCGCCGTCACTCGCACGCGATCGCCGGTGAGTTGAATCGAACCTTCGAGTACCGCATCGACACCCAAGTCTCGAGCGATCTCCTGTAACGACCGTTCGCTGTGCTTGTAGCGCATGATCGAGGTCCTCGAGATCACCCTGAGGGTCCGGATCTGCGCGAGCGTCGTGATGAGCTCCTCGGTGATGCCGTCGGAAAAGTACTCCTGACTCTCATCTGACAGGTTTCTCAGCGGCAGCACCGCGATCGACCGGACGGGCGCGGCTGCTCTGGACGCGCGGGCGTGCGAGGCGGTCAGATACCAGGTGCCAACGCCGGTTGCGACGGCCAGAAGGATGGCGCCCCATGCCCACACGCGCGCTCGTGCGCCGGCGTGCGCGGGCATCTCGGAGAGAAGAGGAGCTCGAGCGGTCTCGAGCGGGGGCACAGCGCTCGTGTCCAACTCGTCGGCCGTGCGCACCTCGGCGACGAAGCGGTACCCGCGTCTGGGAATGGTTTCGATGAATCGGCCCCTATCGGTGCCCTCGCCCAGCAGCTTTCGAAGCGTCGAGATGTTGCGGGCGAGACTGCCCTCCTCGACGAACGTGTCGGGCCAGACCCGCGCGAGCAGCTCCTCCTTCGACATCAGGCGTCCCTGCGCTTCGACGAGTGCCAAGAGGGTATCGAAGACCTTCGGCTCGAGCGGCTGGATCTGCTCGCCAGCCCAAAGCAGACGCTGACCGCGGTCGAGTCGGAACCGGCCGAACATCAGGACCTTGCCGAGCGGCGAGGAGTCCGTCATCAGACCTTCTTCAGAGGTTCTTAAGGATATCCGAAGGACATAGCGGACCTCGGTCGGGCATTGTCGAGCGGATTTAACACCAGCCAGGAGGATCACATGAACGGGTTCCAAATCAGCACACGCCGCGTCATCCTGCTCGGCACGTTCACCGCCATCACCTTGATCGCCATCGCCGCCTACGCAGCACTGCCGTCGAGGACGGTTCCGCCAATCACCGTTGGGGTCGGAACACTCGCGGGCAAGACGTCCGTCAACGTGCTGTCAGTCGACGCCTTTACGCGAGCCATCCTGCAGGGTCACGGAACGAACGCTGTGCTGCAGCACCTGGTGTTCACGCCGAACCAATCGACGCTCTGGCACACGCACCCGGGACCGAACATCGTCCTGCTCGTCGGCGGAAGCATGACGTTGACCGACGAACACTGCCGCGTGACCACATATCAGGATGGACAGGGGTTCGCGACCGGCCTCAATAACCACCTAGCGGTGGCGGGACCGGACGGCGCTGATTTCTACACCTTCTACTTCCTGCCGGCGGACGAGGATGTACTGCGCGACCCGCCGGCCGGGATATCAGCAGAACCGCCGAAGTGCGCCACTAAGTAAGGCTGCGACCGGGCGCGGCGGCTCGACGGCTTCCATTTGGAGTCGTCGGCCTCGCGCTTGAAATTCGTGCTGGTAATGATCAGCTGCGTCAGATACGTGAAGTCGCCGACACGATTAAAGCAGGGTGGAGGTTTCGCGCCGTCGTGTCTCAAAACTCGGCCCAAGGTGACAGCTCGCGATGGGCTACGCCGCACGGTAGTAGAAGCTGAGAATTCCGCCAAGTCGCTGCCTGCGACGATCGAGACCGCAGCAGGCTGTTGATCTCCGGCGGCCACCTGTCCCAGCGCGCTGACTCCTCCAGCTTGACGACCTCCCACCTTGTTAGCCGTTTACGCTGGTCGTGTCACACCGTCATCACTGGTTGGGACCAGCGTCCGCTGCGATGACCGAATCCGTGCGGCGTCATACGCCACCTCGTCGCGCCACATCGCAAAGAGGATCCGCGCCAGCGTCGCGCCAACGCGACCATGGCAATCTTCTTTCTTCGCCGTCGCGCAATCGTGTCGGCCCATGCGCGCAGCGCCGCCCACCGCCCAAGCGCGCTCTTTTTTAAAGCTCCTTGCCGTAAACGTCCAACTGTTCGTGAGTGATCTGGACGGATCGGGGTGGCGACACGGGATCGACGAGTTCACTCAACACGCGCAAAATCTGGCGCGGATCGACTTTGCGATAGCCACAGCCGGTCGCATCGTCGCCATTCCAGAAGTCGGCGATCTGCATCACCGCTACGACCGCATCGCGGCGTAGCCTTCGCACAGCGGCGATCCCAGCTACAGCCGGCCGCATCACCCGTCCCTTTACACTTCTGTGTTGCCCTGAATTACGGTCGATGTCCGCGGTCCTCAGAGCATCGTCGCGCGTACGGCGAGGACTGACACGCGGGTTGCGCACTTCGAAATGGAGTGCCTTGTGCTCAAATCGCCTTTTCGAAAGGCACAGGCTCTGGACGCCCGACGCTGCGGTCATATCGAATTTTCGATAGCCACACCAGCTGGAACCCGTCGCCGTGTGAATTATTGCGGAGGACACCCCGGAATTCGAAAAAACAGGCTTCGTCCTGGATGCGCGACCAGGGACCACAATCGTGCCGGCACTATTGCTCGTCGAGACGGAGGCCGAGCGGCAGGGGCTCGCCATAGAGTCGCGCTGGGGTAGAACCGTGTGTCGCAATCGGTTCCCGAACCATGCGGACGACGTCACTCGGCGCACCTAATTTTTCGAGCCACGTGAGGGTCGCCTCGCGGACGTCATCGCTGATGTCGCGCGCGGGGTCATCAGTCCGCGCGGCGATTTCAGCGACAGCCGCGTACGTGTCGTTGCCAGAAGATCTCGTGGCGCGGAGTTCCTCAAGCCAGCTCTCCGCGGACGCAGGCGGCACAATGGAATTCAGTGGCCCGTACGCCGGAGCACGTGCCCCGAAACGCCCCATCGCCCAGAGAAAACTTGCGTTGTGCGGTTCACGACGTACACGGGCGATGAGCTCGTCACCGAGCCGGCGACGCTGTTGGCGATCGAGCCGCTCGAGTCCGGCGAGCAGGCGCCATGCTTCCCGAACCATCTGTGAATTCAGACGCGGCGCCTTGCGCGCTCCCATGCCGAGCAAGCCGATCATCCGCGCGGCGAGCTCCATCTGCTGCGTCATGGTGAAGCCCGCCGACACGCGCTGCCACAAAATCAGCCATTCGACCTGGCACTGCACGTCCTTCGGGTAGACGAGACCGGCGGCGTAGACCTTGCGGATCTCCGAAATGCGCCACGGGTCCAATGACGTGCCGAACCCTGGACGCATGCAGAAACCGACCAGGTTCAACCAGCGCGCCTCGTGTCGCGCGCTGACTCGCCTGCCGCCGTCAATCCCCAGCAGCACGTCGGCGAGCCGCCGCAAAACAAGGAGCGGCCACGCGTGCTTGCCGTGCCCAAGTGCGTTTTCGATCTCGCCGATCAGCAAATCGATCGAACCCGCGATCCCGCCCGTGAACGCGTCCCGTAGCCGCGCCTCCGCACTGGCCAGCGCATCGCTCGCGATAATGACGTCGGTCACAGCCGCTGTGTGCGTCGTCTCGCCTTCGATGGTGGCCCCCGCGGTTGGCCGATTCGAGGCGTCGGCCGGGGTCTCCTGGGCACGCAGGTTGAACTGCAGCCGCCAGCGGTGCTCAGTCGTCACGGATTCACACCACAGTTCGATGGTGCCGACTTCCGTGAACAGCAGGCTCAATCGCACCTTGAGCGGGACCCGTCGGGATCGCTGTCCGTAGCGAAGCGACGTGACGAGCGGCGCGTGCCGATACACCTCTTCATCCGTCATAAACGTCACGATCGAGTTCGCCACGTCCGTCCGTTCCCTCGAGCTGAGTAGTGTGAACGCCACCGGTTGGTTCGCAATCACCGTGAACTCGCGATCGAGCACGAGACGCGTACCTTCCGGAGTGCCGCGCGGGAGCACGCATACGGCGGTGATCGCGCTCCGTTCTGCGGCACCTTCGATCGCGACGTAGTACGAGCGCGGGCTGCCGCCACGAATCAGCAGGCTCGACACGTCGGCGGCGCCGTGTCGAACGACGGCGTAGAATGCGGCCCCAATCGCCACCGCCGCCTGGGGCGCGTCATTGGCCAGGACCGCGGGGCGCGTTCCGAACCACGACTCGCAGGCCTCCAGGATCCGCTCTCGCGCGGTCCCCGGCGTGAAGAAGCCGCCGTTGAACAGAATCGCGTCAGGGCGAACCACGTCGCCAGGCTCGACGCGTGCGCTGCCGGAAACCATGTGCGCCGACCGGGCGAGAAACGCGGCAAGATGGCGAGTGATCGCGGGATCGCTCTCGTAGGGCAGTCCCAGCTCGCGCAGTGCAGGTCGCACGTGCCGCTGCGGCCGTTGCTCGCGGCCGACTGGTGGCAGGAACGTGTCGAGCATCGACATCACTTCTTCACGTGTCAACTCCGTCGTCATTGCCCCGGCGACAACTCCACGGCCGGCGCCCAGAATTGTGATCACCACACGGTCCGGCGCGGCCGGGCCAAGCACCTGTTCTTTGGCTGCACTGCACTGACGTCTCAGAATCTGTCGCTGCGTCAGATTCAGCCGTTCGCCACGGTCCACGATCTTCCGCTCGACCAGGCCTGCCAGTGCGACATCCACGTTATCCCCGCCGAGCAGCAGGTGCTCGCCGATCGCGACGCGCTCGAAGTGAACGCCGTCAGCATCTTCATTCGTTCGAATCAGGCTGAAGTCGGTCGTGCCGCCGCCAACGTCGCACACCAGCAGCAACCGGCCGTCACCCAGTGCACGCGGGAGCTCGCAGGGGTGTGTCGACATCCAGGCGTACACGGCAGCAATCGGCTCCTCGAGCAGCGTGAGGTGCGTCAAGCCCGCGGCTCGCGCCGCATCGACCGTCAGCTCGCGTGCCTCTTCGTCAAACGAGGCCGGCACGGTCAAGATGATGGATTGTTCTTCGAGGCGCAACCCTGGATCACCGGCAGCCTCGAGGTGATTCCATGCATCGCGCAGGTGCATCAGCACGTGCGCTGCCGCGTCGACGGGGGAGATCCTCAACGCGTCAGATGTCCAGGGCAGCAGCGCGGCGCGCCGATCAACAGACCGATTGGACAGCCAAGACTTGGCTGACGAGACGAGACGTGTCGGCACGAGCGCGCCGTGATCGCGCGCGAACACGCCAACGACGAACTCGGGTGCGGCGGTCCACGGGAGCGCGACCACCCTGGCTTCCTGCTCCGGCGGGGTCGGCAAGTACACGAACGAGGGCAGCGCTGTCCGCGTACCCACCTCGCGCGCGGCGACCAGTTGCGCAATGCCAAGCAGCTGTGGCACAGCGGCCCGCAGCGGCGGCGTGGCGTCCACCCACGCCACCGCAGAGTTCGTGGTGCCGAGATCGATGCCGACGAGCCGGCGGGTGGTGGGCGCGGATGTCAGTCGGCCCGTTCGCGGATGTTCAGTTCCAGCTTCCACCGATGGCTCCGATCGCGCGCGACGCACCACAATTCGAGCGTGCCGACCTCCGTAACATGGCTCTCGAGCGTCACCGGAATCACCTCGTCTCCGCCTCGCCCGAGCTGTAGGGTGACTTCGAGCGGGCCGAGCTCCTCGAGGTCGTCTCCCCAGTCCTCGATCAGCGCGCCCGGCCGGTCAGCTTTGCGCGTGGTCGAGGTCAGAAACCGGAACTCCGCCGGTTCGCCAATGATCAGGCCGAACTCGCGGTCGGCGATCGTGGCCGACGTGCCTTCTTCCATGCCGAATGGAACCACGCACAACGCCTTGAGCGGCGCCGACATGCCGGGCACCGCCGGCATCGCGCTCTCGATGCCGATGTAGTAACTGCGTGACGCACCGCTGCGGATCCGGATGCCGTTGCCGCGTCGAGCCATACCGTAGTACGCCGCTCCGCGCGCAACGGCGTGATCCAGATCTGGCGTATCGAGCACGGTCACCGGATCGAACCCTTCTGCAGCGAGCCACGAGTTCAGTACGGCCAGCAGCCGCTCCTGGAGCGAGGCAGATTTCATGACGCCACCGTTGAACAGCACGTGCGTCGGACACGCGAGGCCGCTGCGGCCGCGCCGGACCGAGGTACCCACGCCAGCGAGCGAGGCGTGCTGCGACAGGAAGCGTGCGAGATGGCTAGTCACCGCCGGATCGGCAGCATATGGCAGCCCGAGTTCGTGCAGCCCGACGCGACGCTGGCGGGCGGGCGTCCGATCGGGCGGCACCACCGGAAAGAATCCCTCGAGCAGCACCTGGTCCGCATCGTCGCGCGACAGCGGGATGGAGAGGGTGCCGCCGATCAGGCGTGAGCCCGTTCCAAGGAGTGTCACGGGATGGTCGCGCAGCGTCAGATCGCCAAGCAACGCCTCTTTGGCAATTCGGCACTGATGCCAGAGCGCGTGGAGTTGCAAGGTGCCGAGGCGTGTGCCGCTCGCCTCGAGACGCTGCTGCAGCACGCGCGCGAGGGCGAGGTCCATGTTGTCGCCGCCGAGCAGAATGTGGTCGCCCACCGCGATACGTTCGAGCACGAGGTTCCCGGCGGCATCCGTCACCGTGATTAAGGTGAAGTCTGTCGTGCCGCCGCCGATGTCGCAGACGAGCACGAGGTCGCCGACGCTCACGCGTCGACGCCAGCCGTCCCCTTGCCCGTCGAGCCATGCATAGAAGGCGGCCTGTGGTTCTTCGAGTAGCGTCACGCGCTCGAGTCCCGCAGCCCGCGCCGCTTGCAGCGTCAACTCGCGCGCTTCTTCGTCGAACGATGCGGGAATCGTGACGAGGATGTCTTGGTCAATGAGGGCCTGGCCATCCAGCGAGGTGTCAAATGCCGACTGCAGGTGGCGCAGGTATGCCGCCGAGGCGTCGACCGGCGAAACACGTTCGACCTCCGCCGGCGCTCCCCAGGGGAGAATCGGCGCCGTGCGTCGCGCGCCGCCGTAGGAGAGCCATGATTTCGCGGACGCGACGAGTCGAGCCGCATTCTCGGCGCCGCGCTTGCGCGCGAGTTCGCCAATCACGAAGCGAGGGGCTGCCTCCCACGGCAGGCTTGTACTGCCGGCCGGAAAATCGAGCGCCCCCGGGACGTAGAGGAATGAAGGCAGCAGCGGACGCGCGGCAACTTCTCCCGGATTCACCAGCTGCGGAATCTCGAGCACGGCGGTTCGCGCCTGATCTTCGGGAGCGGACGCGTCGCGTACGGCCAACGCGCAGTTGGTCGTACCCAGATCGATTCCGACTATGAAGCGGCTGTCCACGATGCGGTGGTTAGGCGACTTCGATTTCGGCGGGCGCGATCACTTGCCGGCCAGCTGCGCCGAGCGGCGGCAACTCCATGCGATCCACGACCCAGCCGCGGTGGTGGAGCACACCGGTGAACGGCGGCTCGCCCGAGACGTTGCCAATGAGCTTGATGCGTGCGACGTCGATGGCGTGGTCAACCGTGACGCGTGTGCCCTCCGGGGCGTCGAGCGCAGGTACAAGCGACACGTACCGCCCCAGTGCCTGACGGCACCCGGCATGCACGCTGCGTACGGCGGCACCAATCTGCGTGTCCGCGTACGGCGTGATGTCCTCCATCAGGAAATCAATGAGGCGCCCGTCGCGCTGCAAGAGTGCCAACATGTGCGTTGCCGTGGCATCTTCTTCTCGGGGCTTCCCGGCTTTCACTGCAGGTGCTGCAGCGCCCGCAGTCGCGACAGGTGCGAAGACCGGTGCAGCTGCGGCTGCCGTCGCCGTTGCTGCGCGCGACGTCGTCATCAGCGCTGCGACAACATCGTGTGGAATGTGGTCGCGGAACAGGATGGCAAAGAACGCCCTGATCGCGAATTTGAGTCGAGTGAAGAAGGGGGTCATCGTAGGTACGGCTCAGCTCGCGACGAGAACGCGAATGGTCAGATTGTACTGTGCGATGCGCACGAGGCGGAGCCTAGCGATGAACTCGGTCCAGCCGCGGATAAGATGAACGAATGCGGACCTTGCTCCGGTACGCGTGGGCTGGCCCAGCAACGGTGTTTGGGATTGCGCTGGCGACGCTGGCACTATGGCGGGGACGTGTCAGCGTTGTCGATGGTGTTGTCGAAGCGTACGGACCACTGCTCCACTTCCTCTTGTCGCACCTGATTCCTCTCGCCGGCGGCGCGTGCGCCATGACATTCGGCCATGTGGTTGTCGGCGCCAGTGCGAAAGCGCTCGACGAGACCCGCACGCACGAACGCGTACACATCCGCCAGTACGAGAAGTGGGGGCCATTATTTGTGCCCGCCTATGTAGCATGCAGTGCGTGGGCACTCGCCCGTGGGCGACATGTGTATTTCGATAATCGGTTCGAACGAGAGGCGTTCTGGGTACAAACTAGATCCCGGTAGAGTCGCGAACTGGCTCGGTAATCCGTAGGCAACTCCTTGGCTGTAGCCGGGGTTTCCCCCTTCGTGCTGTGCCTATTGAAAACGCCGTACACGTTGTGACGATTGAGGTTACCGACGTTCTCCGATAGCCTCGACTCGTGGCGTCGGTCATCATCTCGCTGCTTCACTCGCTGCGCTTTCTCGTTCGCTCCCGCACGTCGCTGCACCTGGAGATCGTCGTCCTTCGACATCAGCTTGCCGTGGGCAATCGATCGCGCCGTCAGCGTCTTCGTTTGACCTCCGCAGATCGGATGCTGTGGGCGTGGCTGTCGCAGCGATGGCACGGCTGGCGCGCGGCGCTCCACGTCGTGCAGCCAGCGACCGTGGGCATCGACGTGGCTTTCGCCTGTTTTGGACATGGAAGAGTCGACATCGGACGGGTCGCGAACTGTCCCAGAACTCGAACCAACGGCTATGCGGCTGACCGGTAGTAGTGCGAGAGAATCCCTCCCATTCGTTGGCGCCGATGAATAGGGCCTCGCGTCGGTTGGATTGGCGGGCGGTCGATCAGCTGATTCCCGAGCCCTTGATGATTTCGCTCGCCGTGGTAATGCGCGAGGTAATCCGTAACTGCTCGTCGTAGATGCCACTCGCCTAACGGCACGATCCGGTCCAGGCACTCCTCCTTGATCGACCGCACAAATCGTTCTGCGTACGCGTTGCAGTTGGGAGCACACGCCGGCGTGCGGACGATGCGAACCCCCTCCGTCGTCAGCCGCAGCTCGATTTCTCGACTCCACTTCGGATCGCGATCGCAGATCAGGATGCCACCGTCGCGTACGATACCCGTGCCGTCACCCGCCACCTGCCGCAGCGTCTGCATGACGAAGCCCTCGTCCGGATAAGGCGTGCTGCCGAGCACATGGACACTGCGCGAGTGCAGCTCAATGACGAAGGCGGTGTAGTAGGTCACCAACCCACGCGTCGTCCACACCTCGGTCGTGAAGAAGTCGGCGGCGACCAGCGCTGGCCAGTGCGCCTCCAGGAATGTACGCCATGTCATAGGACGCTCCCGACGAGGGGGGATGCCGTGTGCGTGGAGAATGCGCGCGATCGTCGACCGTCCAACGCGATGGCCGAGATTCTTCAGGGCTCCCTGGATTCGCGTGTAGCCCCACGTGGGATTCTCCGTCGCCATGCGCACCACCAATGCACGGAGATGAGCCGAGCTGTTCGCACGGACAATGTGCGCTTTCTTGCGCGAGTTGTCGGCACGCCGAGGGCATTCCCATCGTGTTTGAGGAGTTGAGGTCGGGAGTTGAGGTCGGGTACGCGAATGGCCGACGATCATCCGCATGGCGACGAGGTCCGGTCCGCAGCGACGCTATGACCATCGGCTCCGGGACCTCGTTCAGCGAACCGGGGACCTGACCATAGCTACCGATCTCGGAATCCCGCGTTCGACAGCACGTGGGTGGCTCGGCGTGCGACCGAGCGCCGTGGTCAGTCTGGAGGTGGCGGACCTCACGGAGCCTGAGCTCCGACAGGAGATTCTGAAGCTGCAGCGACGCGTAGAGAAGCTCGCCGCGCTGCTCCGGTTGGCTATGGCCCTCTTACACACCTCGGGGTTCAGCCTCTCAAGAGAGCGACTGCCTGAGGGCGAAGATAAGCTGCGGATCCTACGCGCCATCGATCGGGCCCGCGAGTGCATCCCGCTGCGGGCGGTGCTCCGGTTCCTGCGTCTGTCGCCGAATCGGTTTCAGGCCTGGCGCCGACAGCAGCCCGCGTGCACGCTGGACGATCAGTCGTCCTGTCCGCGCACGTCACCGCATCGACTGACGGCCTCCGAGGTCCAGGCGATCGGGGCCATGGTCATGTCGCCTGAGTACCGTCATGTCCCGACCGGCACGCTCGCCGTCCTCGCGCAGCGGCTCGGCCGCGTGTCCGCGTCGCCGTCGACCTGGTACCGTCTCGTCCGCCAGTACGGGTGGCGACGCCCTCGAGTCCGTGTGCATCCCGCGAAGCCGAAGGTGGGGCTCCGCACGACAGGACCTGACGAGATGTGGCACATCGACACCACCGTTATCCGTCTGCTCGACGGCACACGCGCCTATCTGCACGCCGTCATCGACAAACTTCTCTCGGCGGGTTCTGGCGTGGCGCGTGGCCGACACGTTCGCACCAGTCAATAGCGTGGCCGTGTTGCTCGAGGCGAGTCGTGGCGCGACGCATTCAGCGAGCACCCCAGTCGTGTTGGCGGACGCGGGCGTGGAGAACGTCAATGCCCAGGTCGACGCATTGATCGCCGCGGGCGTCCTCCGCCGTCTGCTGGCCTTCACGGAGCTGAAGTTCTCGAACTCGATGATCGAAGCCTGGTGGCGTTCCCTGAAACATCAGTGGCTCTCTCTGCACCCGCTCGACAGCGTCGCGACCATCCCCGGTTGGTCGCGTTCTACGTCCACGAACACAATCACGTGCTTCCGCATTCGGCGTTTCGTGGACAGACGCCCGACGAGATGTACTTCGGCACTGGGGACGCGGTGCCGGCAGACTTGATGGCACGTGTCGCCGCAGCACGCCAAGCACGCGTGGAGGCGAACCGATCGGCATCCTGCAAGGCGTGCCCGTCACTCAACGCCGCCGCGTGACTTCGGTGCTGACCGCGCCGCGAATCGCGAACTGGTCCGCCCCGGAGATGATCGCGTGGAGACCCCGACTGGGCGCGGCCGACGAGAGGACCACGACCGTCCGAAGTCCGATTGCCTTTCGTCTATCGATCGTACCTTTCCGAATCGAATGGCGAGAACTCGCGCGCAAAAGTCCAGAATGTCCGAGCACAGAGCTGCGCTGGAAACCTCGGTTCCGCAAGTGACAGTGTTAATTAAATTCAAGATTGGAGGCGCCGCCCGGATTTGAACCGGGGATGGAGGTTTTGCAGATTTCGTTAGGTTGTGCAT
>JBKPSC010000144.1:0-12464 GCA_046734915.1 Acidobacteriota bacterium
GTCGCGTGACACCGGACGGGGAGGCCTACAGTTGTTCGGGGACGTGTCGTGTGAAGGCAAGGAACAAGCCAACGGCCGCGCACGGTGCAGTCCGTCGAAACCGCGAATCACGTCGAGTGCAGCGGCAGAGGGGGCGGGGTAAGGCGGCGGCGGTAAGGCCGGTGCCCGCCTCGCTGGCGCTGCTCACCGCTTGCACCAGAGTCGCGCGCAGGGCCTGGCAACACCACGTCCACAATCAGCACTCGAATGAAGTCGTCGCGGAGTACAGCGAGGGCCTCTTCCGCTCGACGACGAGGAACGGGACCTCGGCGGGCGGCTTGATACCGTGCGGCCGAACCCAGTGATGTTGCAGGTTGTTCGACCGAGCTGTCGTTGCCATCGGATGTCGCGTGATACCGGACGGGGTGTTTACTGTTGACCGAAACGACAAGTGGTGTGGGTGCGAGGGACGGGCCAACCGCTGCCGGTCTCGGTCGGTAGAAATACGCAAACTACGCCGCGGGCCGCTGCGGGAGGCTGAGAACTGGGGTGGCAGTGGTACGGCACGAATGCCCCAGTTGGGTCATCAGTGCCATACTCTAGCGATGGGCGGAACGCTGCTGATTATCGACGACGATGAGCCCAGCTGCCGGCTAGTCCGAGCCACTTTCCAATCTGAGGGCGTAAGCGTACTGGCGGCACACGACGGGCCGGCCGGGCTCGAGCGCATTGAGACAGACCGGCCGGACGTCGTCCTGCTCGACATTCATCTCCCGTCGGCCAGCGGCATCGACCTTCTCGAGCACTTGAAGAAGACGAATCCTTCGCTGCCGATTGTGATGCTGACGGCGTCGCGCGAGATCAAAACGGCCGTTCGTGCCACACGGCTCGGAGCGTTCGACTATTTGACGAAACCAATAGACGACGACGAACTCGTGGCGATTGTGCGGCGCGCGCTCGACGCCCGTGCGCTTTACCTCGAAGTCGAAGACCTCCGCACCCGCGTTACCAGGAACGAGGCGGACCAGTTGGCATTCGCGATGGGAACCAGCGCGAGCGTCAGAGGGCTTGTGGAACAGATCGCCACGGTGGCGAGGTCGAATTTCAGCGTCCTGATAGTCGGTGAGACGGGAACCGGAAAGGAGCTGGTGGCACAGGCGATCCACCGACAGAGCGATCGACGGAAACAACCATTCATTGCGCTGGATTGCGGAGCCATCCCGGAGGCGCTCGTGGAGTCGGAGCTGTTCGGCCACGAACGAGGCGCGTTCACGGGAGCAGAGCGTCGCCACGCCGGGCAGTTTGAACTCGCGACTGGCGGCACGTGTTTCCTCGATGAGATTGGGAATCTGCCGCTCATGCTGCAGGCCAAGCTCCTCCGCGCCCTGGAGTCTCGGGTAGTCCGTCCCGTCGGCGCAGAACGTCCTACGACCGTCGATGTCCGCTTCATCGCGGCAGCGAACGAGGACCTGCAGGCCCGCGCGCAGGACGGCCGTTTTCGCGCCGACCTCTATTTCCGTCTGGCGCAATATACGATTGCGCTGTCACCGCTGCGCCAGCGACCCGAGGACATCGCGTATTTGGCGCAGCGGTTCCTTCAAGAAGCGAGCGTGGAGCTGCGAAAGCCTGTCCGCCAGGTGGCGCCGGCGGCAATCGAGATGTTGCGGCGACACGATTGGCCGGGAAACGTACGCGAGTTGCGCAACGTTGTTCGACAGGCTGTTTTGCGTTCAGACGGACTCGCGATACAGCCCACGGATCTCGGCCCTCTTCTCTCGTCTATGCCAGCGAGCGCAAGCGGTGCGGTCAAGAGCACCGGGATGCAGTCCTTGAAACAGATTGCCGCCGATGCAACTCGAAGTGCGGAACATGACTCGATCCGCGACGCACTTCGCGCCACCAAAGGTAACAGGAGCCGGGCGGCGAACCTGCTACAGACTGATTACAAGACGCTGCTGCGGAAAATCAGGCAGTTGGATATTCGGGTGCGGGATTTCATTCCGTGATCTGGTTCACCGACTCGGGGCTACGCTCCGCCAAATACGAGCTGACCACTACCGGAAGTCCCTCGACGTCGATTGGCTTGGTGATATAACCATCGCAGCCCGCGGCGAATGCCTTCTCGTCATCGCCCTTCATCGCGTACGCGGTGAGCGCGATGATGCGGACCGCTCGAGTTGCGGGATCCGCCTTCAACCGGCGTGTGAGCTCGAGCCCATCCATCCCCGGCAGCTGTATGTCCATTAGAATGAGACGAGGCGTGACTGTCCGAAGGAGCTGAAGGGCGTCTTCCGCGTTTGAAGCGGTGTAAACGTCAAACCCTTCGTTCGCGAGCACCACTCGGGCAAGTTTCAGATTCTGAGTGTTGTCATCGACGATCAGAATTGACTTTCCTTCCATTGTCCGCCTCAAGGCTGATCCGTGGGACCGCTGTCGTGCACGTCCGGCGATGATGCGCGGGGAAGGACCGCGGAGAAGGTGCTGCCGCTCCCCGGCGTGCTGCGCACGGCCACGCGGCCTCCATGTGCCTCAACGATCCGTTTGGTAAGTGCGAGCCCCAACCCCGTTCCCTGGTGTTGCTTCGCCACGCTGGCATCGAGCTGCTGAAACTCGACGAACAGCTTTCCCAACTGCTCAGAAGGTATTCCGATGCCGGTATCCTCCACGTCGATGCGGAAGAGCGAAGGACTCTCGGACGCTACGCGTACGAGGATGCGCCCTCCTTCGGGGGTGAACTTGATGGCATTCGACAGGTAGTTGTAGAGGATCTGTTTGACGCGGCCGGCGTCGACGACGACCTTGCGTGCTTCCTCGTCAACCTCTATCTCGACTCGCAGCTGCTTCTTCGCAGCCAGGCCGCGAAGAATATCCCGCACCTCCGTCGTCAGCTGCGAAAGGTCGACCTCCTCCGGCCGGAACTCGATCTTGCCTGACTCGACCTTCGCAAGGTCGAGCACGTCGTTGATCAGTTGTAACAGATGTCGGGAGCTGGTCAAGATGTCTCCGACGTACTCCCGATGTTCCGGCGACAGAGGCCCGACCTTCCCCTTGTACATCAGCGCAGCGAATCCGATGATGGCATTCAAAGGCGTCCGCAGCTCATGGGACATGTTGGCAAGGAACTCGGTCTTGAGGCGGTTGGCCTCCAGCATCCGCCACTCGAGCTGCTTGCGCTCGGTGATGTCGCGAATTGCGCTCGATACCAGCGTGCCGCCGTCGGTCTTCAACGGGCTCAGACTGATCTCGATCGGGAACTCCGTCCCGTCTTTCCGAAGCCCGAACAGCTCGAGCCCGATGCCCATCCCGCGTGGCCGCGGGTCCGCGAAAAACCCGGCACGGTGCCGCGAATGGGATCGGCGAAAGCGATCGGGAACGAGGATCTCGACCCCTTGCCCCACGAGTTCCTGCCGGGTGTGTCCAAAGAGCCGCTCCGTCTGGGCGTTGATCAAGACTATTCGCCCGTCCTTGTTGACGATGACCATGGCGTCCGGAGCCGACTCGAGCAGGTCCCTGAACCGTTCCTCTGCTTTCTTCCTATGGCTCGTGTCGCGGATCGCGGCGGAGACCAGGGTGCCACCCTCGATGTCCAGAGGACTCAAGCTGATTTCAATCGGAAACTCCGACCCGTCCTTTCGCACTCCGGAGAGCTCCAGGCCAGAGCCCATCGGCCTGACGCGTGGTTCCGCGAAAAAATTGGCTCGGTGGGTGGGATGCGCTTCACGGATGCGAGCCGGGATGAGGACTTCCACCAGCTTGCCCAAAAGCTCAGCCCTGGAGTAGCCGAACAGCTTTTCCGTTTGTGCGTTGACGCTCGTGATCTTGCCGTGGTGGTTCACGATCACGATCGCATCCGGCGCCGTTTCGAGCAGGCTCCACGCCTTCGCCTCGCTCGCCTCCAATTCGCGCAGCCGCCTGAGGAGTGTGATGTCACGCTCGCAGACGTCGATCGACGGCTCGTCGGCAGCTCGATGCATCACGACGCTGACGGGAATCAGCGCACCGTCCTTTCGGCGGCGAAGTCTTTCCACTGCGACCGCGCCATTGGCGACGGCGCAGCACAGATCGGTCGAGGTTTCGCCGCGGAATTCCTCGGGAACGATCAGCTCGGTTATCCGCCGGCCGATCGCTTCCTGCGGCGTGAACCCGAACATCGACTCTGCGCCGCGGTTCCACGAGAGCACACGACCGTCGTGTGTCATGGACAGCAGTGCGTCCGCCGACGCATCGAGGAGGCGCTGAGCGTGCGCCAGATCTCCGGGACGTCGCACGTCATCCGTCATGTGTTACACCTGCTGATCCTTCGACTACCTCTCGACGCGTGCCCCCGCTCCGGCTCAGGACCGCCTCAATCCGGGTACTTCCCCTCCGCCCCTTGCACGTCGACGGCAGCTGCTGGCCGGGTATCATACCCTCGTCGTCTGTCAGCCGCTGCTCAAGTCGTGGGCTGCTGTGTAGCTGGTTCTGGACGTTCGATCAGCATGCGTGTCGTCGTCCACGATAGCCACCATTTGGAATTGCCGGTGGCCATCGACGCGAAGTAGTCCGACTCGAGCCGCCCCCCGGTCTCGCCGGAATGGGTTTCGGGCGCGGTTCGTTTGGGTCCCGTTCACCCCCCGCCGCAAATGCGCGACCAGCACGCCTTGGGGAATGGTGCTGGCAATACAATGGTCCGCCGCTTGCATCGCCCAGCGTCCGGCGAGGTCGACATGATCGGCACGCGCCAACATCCGACCGGCCACGGTCGCTGCGCTTTGCCACCGGCCCGGGCGTACGCCCGCGTCTCCCGGGCGGGCCGCGATGTCCGGCTGCTGGCGTGGCGGCGCGCACTGACGACAGCATGAAACAATGAGTCGCGATTCGCGGGCGATTCGGGTTCTCGTGGTCGACGACCACCCGGTGTTACGCCAGGGCATCGCCGCTCTGATCGAAGACAAGCCCGACGTGATCCTGGTGGCCGAGGCCACCAACGGCCGGCAGGGGGTTGAGCTCTTTCGCCAGCACCGCCCGGATGTGACCTTGATGGATCTGCAGATGCCGGACATGACCGGCCTGGAGGCCATCACGGTCATTCGCGCGGAGTTCCCCGAGGCGCGCATCATCGTGCTCACGACGTACGCCGGCGATGTCCAGGCGGTGACGGCACTGCAGGCGGGAGCGAGCGGCTACGTGCTGAAGACCACGCTGAGCGCCGAGCTGCTGTCGACCATCCGCGCCGTGCACAGCGGGCGCAAGGCGCTGTCCCCGGAGATCTCGCTCGAGCTGGCGGAGCACGCCGCGCAGGACGCCCTGTCGCCGCTCGAAGTGCGTGTCTTGCGGCTGATCGCCGAGGGGAATTCCAACAAGGAGATCGGCGCGCAGCTCTCGTTCACAGAAGACGCCGTCAAAGGCCACGTGCGGAGCATCCTCGCCAAGCTGGGTGCCAACGACCGCGCGCAGGCCGCCGTACTCGGGCTGAAGCGAGGCATCATCTAGCCGCCCTTGGGCGTCACCACACTCCAATCGAGGATCGGAGCATGACGGAAGAGAAAGACGAGTTCGCGGCCGTCGCGGCGGCAACAGTGCTCGATGCGGCACCGGATGCGTTCATCCTGGTTGACGCTTCAGGGACGGTCCGCTTCGCCAACCAGCAGGTGACCGCACTGTTTGGCTACCGGCGCGACGAGGTCATCGGGCTGCCGATCGAGGCGCTGATTCCCGAGCCCTCCCGTGCGAGACACGCCGAGCATCGGCGACAGTATATGGCGGTGGGCGAGCGCCGCCTGATGGGCGTCTCGCTCGACGTGTTCGCGCTGCACCAAGATGGTCACCAGTTTCCGGTCGAGGTCAGCTTGAGCCAGATCGTGCCAGGTCCCACCGGTCTCGTCGCGGCGACGATTCGCGATGTCAGCGAAGGCAAGCGTTTGCAGCGTTCGCCGCGCGAGCACCAGCAACTCCTGAGAAGACTTATCGAATTCTCTGATGACGCCATCATTACGAAGACGCTGGACGGAACCGTGACGTCATGGAATCCGGCCGCTCAAAAGCTCTTTGGATACACGGCGGAACAGGCGATCGGTCATTCAATGCAGTTGGTCATACCTCCGGAGCGGTCCAACGAGGAAACGATGATTCTGGCGAAAATCGCGCGCGGCGAACTCGTTGACCACTTCGAGACGGTCCGCGCCCGTGCGAACGGCACGCGCATCGACATCTCCACGACCATCTCACCGCTCAAGGATGCCAACGGGCGCGTCATCGGCGCATCCACGATTGCCCGCGATATCACTGAACGGAAGACGCATGAGCGAAAGATGCTGGCGCAGCTCGCGCGTTTGAACCTGCTGCAGCAGGTGACCCGCGCAATCGGAGAGCGCCAGGACGTTGACAGCATCTACCAGGTCGTCATTCGAAGCATCGAAGATCATATGTCGGTTGATTTCGCAGCGATCGCGCTCTACGAGCCTGCGAGCGATGTCATTGTCCTCAAACGCGTCGGCGCGAAGAGTCGCGCGCTCGCCGTGGCGCTTACGCTCTCCGAAGAGGCAAGGGTCGGAATCGACCAGAACGGCTTGAGTCGGTGCCTGCGCGGCGATCTCGTGTACGAGTCTGATCTTTCGGACGCCACTCACCCGCTTCCTGCGAAGCTGGCCAGCGCCGGGCTGCGCGCCCTCGTCATTGCACCGCTCAGCGTCACGAACAAGGTGTTCGGCGTCATGATCCTCGCGCGCCGCGCGCCGGCGAGTTTCGCGAGCAGCGATTGTGAGTTCCTGCTCCAGCTGAGTGACCACGTGGCCCTCGCCGCCCATCAGGCGCAACTCTACGCCGCCCTGCAGCAGGCTTATGAAGACCTGCGCCGGACGCAGCAAACTGTGATGCAGCAAGAGCGGTTGCGCGCACTCGGGCAGATGGCGAGCGGAATTGCCCACGACATCTCCAATAGCCTGAGTCCAGCGGCACTATACGCCCAGGTGTTGCTGGAGCGCGACCCCGGTCTCGACGAACATACGCGCCGTTCCCTGGGTGTGATTCAGCAAGCGGTCGAGGACGCAGGCCGCACGCTGGGTCGACTGCAGACCTTCTACCGCCCCCGCGAGGGCGAGTCGCGACCGATCGATTTCGATCTCAATGCTCTCTTGCAACAGGTGGCCGACATCACCCGCGCCCGCTGGAGCGACATGCCTCAGGAGCGCGGCATCGTCATTCACCTGCGCATGGATTTGGCGCCAGACCTTCCGCGAATCATGGGTGCCGAGAACGAGATCCGGGATGCACTCACCAATTTGGTCTTGAATGCCGTTGATGCGATGCCTGAGGGCGGAACGCTGACGCTGCGATCACGTGTCAGCGCCGCAGGGGACGACGGGCCCTTACGGGCATCCGCCGAGGTGATCGACACCGGAGTAGGTATGAGCGAGGCCACGCGCAGGCGCTGCTTCGAGCCCTTCTTCACGACCAAGGGAGAGCGGGGGACGGGTTTGGGACTCGCCATGGTCTACGGTATGGCGCAGCGCCACGGCGCGGATTGCGAGATAGAGAGCAATCTGGGCCACGGAACGACCGTGCGGCTCAGCTTTCCCGTCATGCCGGCGCTGCCTGGGGCCCCTGCCGCGCGGACACGCCACAGCGTACCGCCACTGCGCATTCTGGTCGTGGACGACGATCCTCTGATTCTCCAATCCTTGCGCGATATTCTCGAATTCGACGGTCACGTTGTGGTCACCGCCGATGGTGGACAGAGTGGAATCGATGAATTTCTGGCGGCTCGCGAGGCCGACCGGGCGTTCGACATCGTGATCAGTGATGTCGGGATGCCGAACGTCGATGGTCGAACCCTTGGTGCCTCGATCAGGTCCGTGGAACCCGGCATTTCGATCATTCTGCTTACCGGCTGGGGTCAGCGCTTGCAGGCAGAACCTGACGTGTCACGGTACGCGGATCGGGTGCTGAGCAAGCCGCCGCGCATGTCGGAGTTGCGCACCGCGCTCCGGGAACTCGCAAAGAGTCGTCGGTGAGACGATGCACGCCAAGTGCAGGTGTCGGCGAGCGAAACACCGCTGTCGTTGAAGCCGATGGTGCGCGGCGAGTGTACCGGATTGCCGCTGAAGCGCTCCGCAATGCGCTCCACCACGCCGAGGCGCGCCAGGTCCTGGTAGACATCCGCTACGATCGACGCGTGTTCCGCGTTGCGGGTGCGAGACGACGGGGTTGGCATCGACGACGAGGTGAATCCGCAACGCGGCGCGCGACTGACGACAGCATGAGACAATGAGTCACGATTCGCGGGCGATTCGGGTTCTCGTAGTCGACGACCACCCGCTGTTCCGCCAAGGCATTACGGCCCTGATCGAAGACGAGCCCGACATGGTCCTGGTGGCCGAGGCCACCAACGGCCGGCAGGGGGTCGAGCTCTTTCGCCAACACCGGCCGGACGTGACCTTGATGGATCTGCAGATGCCGGACATGACCGGCCTGGACGCCATCACGGCCATCCGCGCGGAATTTCCCGAGGCGCACATCATCGTGCTCACGACGTACGTCGGCGATGTCCAGGCGGTGAGGGCACTGCAGGCGGGAGCGAGCGGCTACCTGCTGAAGACCACGCTGAGCGTCGAGCTGCTGTCGACCATCCGCGCCGTGCATCGCGGGCGCAAGGCGCTGTCCCCGGAGATCTCGTTCGAGCTGGCGGAGCACGTCGCGCAGGAGGCCCTGTCGCCGCTCGAAGTACGTGTCTTGCGGCTGATCGCCGAGGGGAATTCCAACAAGGAGATCGGCGCGCAGCTCTCGTTCACAGAAGACGCCGTCAAAGGCCACGTGCGAAGCATCCTCACCAAGCTGCGCGCGAACGACCGCGCGCACGCGGCCGTGCTCGGGCTGAGGCGAGGCATCATCTAGTTGACAAGACCGCCGTCCTGCACCAGTACTCCGAGCACACGCTCGCAGCTCCATCGAGCAGAACTTCGGTCCGCACATCGAGCAGAAATGCGCGACCTTGGCCTCTTGGGCCGGCAGGCTCTCGTCGCGATAGGACGCGCGGTAACCGCATCATCGCAAGGTTGAACTGATCGTCATAGCGGCGGCGACGACGTCCGCCCGATATCCACGGGCACGAGGCCTCGCGTGTACAGCGCTGCGCGTTCCCTGTACAGGGGATGCGCGACTCGTTGACAGGTGTCTCTCGGGCGCCTGCGCGCCCGCCGGTTGTGCGGTGGCTACTACGAGAGTATTCGCGTTCGAGCCCGCACAACGTGCGAGGTCACTGCGCACCGATGCGCGGGGTGCACCTGCTTACACACGCGGTCGCGCGGGGCAACCTGGCTGCAGTTCGGTTTCTCCAGCGTTTTTCCCAATTTCACCTCGGCACCGCGCTTGCCCCCTTCATGACATGGCAGTCACTACTTGAGGAGGAGTTGAGTTATGTCACGTTGGAGTACAGCGTTGTCGACAGCCTTGTTGATGGCCGGGGCGGATATCGCCACGGCGCAGTCATCGAGATGACTCACCATGTTCGAGGCCGCTGAACTCCGTCGCGAAGTGGCGAAGATGGACTACGAGTCCGAGGTCGCCAGGCTGCGGCTGGAACTGTTCGAGCTCCAACGGAGGCTCGAACGCCATCCGTTCCCGCTCATCGTGCTGTTCGGCGGTGTCGATGCCGCCGGGAAGAGCGAGACCGTGCATCTGCTCAACGAGTGGATGGATCCACGGTGGATTGCGAACCGTGCATTCGAGGCGCCATCCGAGGAGGAGCGCGAGCGCCCGCCGTTCTGGCCATTCTGGCTGGCGCTGCCGCCGCGCGGCCGCATCGGATTATTTCTCAGCGGGTGGTATCTGCAGCCGATTTTCGATCGAGTGCACCGGACCTCGAGCAAGGCCGAGTTCGACGGCGCCCTCGACCGTATCGCCTCGTTCGAGCGGATGCTCGCCGACGACGGTGCCGTCATCGTCAAATTCTGGATGCACCTGGACCGCAAGGCGCAGAAGAAGCGGCTGCGCGCGCTGGCCCGCAATCCGCTCACGCGCTGGCGGGTGACCAGGCGTCAATGGAACCAGTGGAAGCGGTATGACCGCATCATCGTCGCGGCCGAGCGCCTGATCCAGCGCACCAGCGTCGCCCATGCGCCGTGGATCATCGTGGACGCCTCCGACGAGCGGTACCGGCGCCTGGTGGTCGGTACCGAAATCTGCCGTGCACTCACGGGCGCGTTCACCCGCCACGAGCGCGCCTTGGCGGCGGCGGCGACGGCAGCCCCGCGCCATCGGCGCCGGCAGACGCGGCCGCGGGATCTGGTCGGCCGAGTGGATCTCGATCGATCGATTCTCGAAGCACTCGATATGACACGCGCCCTGCCCAAGGAGAGGTTCGAGACGCAGCTGCTGCGGCAGCAGGGACGTGTGTACCTGGCGCAGCGGCGCGCGCAGGCGAAGCGCCGGTCCATCGTGCTGGTGTTCGAGGGCTGGGATGCCGCGGGCAAGGGCGGCGCGATTCGGCGCGTGGCCTCCGCCCTCGACCCGCAGTGCTACCGCGTCGTCCCGATGGCCGCCCCGACCGACGAGGAGCGTGCGCGCCACTACCTGTGGCGGTTCTGGCGGCACCTGTCGCGCGCGGGGCGGGTGACCATTTTCGATCGCAGCTGGTACGGGCGGGTGCTGGTCGAACGCGTCGATGGGTATGCGTCGGAGGCGGAATGGAATCGCGCCTACGCCGAGATCGAGGGCTTCGAGGAGCAGTTGGCCGATTTCGGCATCATCCTCGTCAAGTACTGGTTGCACATCACGAAGGACGAGCAGGAGAGGCGGTTCCACGAGCGGGCTCAGTCGCCGCACAAGAGCTGGAAGCTCACCAAGGACGACTGGCGGAACCGCGCCAAGTGGGACGAGTACGAGCTCGCGGTCAACGACATGGTGGCCCGCACGAGCACGCGCCGCGCGCCCTGGCACCTGATTCCGGCCAACGACAAGAACTACGCGCGCGTCGAGGTGCTTCGCCTGGCGGCCGATGCGATCGAGCGGGCATTGGAATGATGTGTGACATCACCCTTCGTCGTGAGTGTCGTACCGTGCGCCCAGCATCGTGCGTTGCTCGGATCAGCAAATGGGAAAGGCGTAAAGTCGAACGCGAAAACCGTCGGTCAAAGCCGCCCGAAAGAGTCTGGTGTACGGCTCATTCGGGTACGAATCGTTCGACCATGAGAACAGGCAGCCGTACGGCCGCAGGTTCTGCTGATAGAGGACGTTCCGTCGCGCGCGCCCCAGGCGCAGACACGTTCGACATGAGAGGCGTCAGCCACGCTCCCGATCGGCACCGGCCGTTGTTATGCATGGCACCGGCGCTCTACTGCTGCTGTGTTCCCATGCTTTTGCACTGAATCCCACACTCGATATCAGCCTTCGCGCATGGAACGCAAGAAACCGATTGTTGGGGCAACCGATCGCGCAGGCTCACGATCCGTGGTCGTGCTCATCGCGGGTCGGTTGCCGGATAACCGGAGGTACTCGTGACCTCCTTGGAACTGACCTACACCGGAGTCCTGCTGGCCGTGTTCGCCAACCAACTTTGTCTGCCGATCCCCGCGATCGTTTTCCTGATGGCCGGAGGCGCTCTTTCGGCGAACGGCGGAATGCGCACGAGCATCATTATTCTTCTTGCTGTCTTGGGTTGCCTGACGGCGGATTGGATCTGGTTCTGGTTCGGCCGCCGGTGGGGTTCTAAAGTTCTGCGACTGCTCTGCCGGTTCACTGCCGACCCACGAAGCTGTTCGAAGAATGCGCATGAACAATTTCGCCGCTACGGTCTTCCGCTGTTGTGCGTGGCCAAGTTTGTTCCCGGTCTGGACGGCCTCATGCCACCACTTGGAGGTGCCCAAGGAGTATCGCTCGCCGCTTTCCTCGCCTTTGATGCAGTCGGGAGTCTCCTGTGGTCAGCTTGCTATGTTGGACTGGGATATCTCTTCTCGAATGAACTGGAGATTGCGATTCGGTGGGCCGAACGTTTTGCGGGAGTTCTCGGCGTCGCGATTGGCATTCCACTCGGTGTTTATGCCGCCTGGCGAGGACTGCTTCTGGTACGAATGGTCCAGCGACTGCGGCTGCACCGCATCAGTCCGGCAAGGCTCGCGCGCAAACTGAAGTCAAAAAGTAAGGTTGCGGTACTCGACCTTTTGAAGTTCGAACCAGAAACCGATAGCGGTACCTTCGCAGCGATTCCCGGTGCCCTCACTGTAGATCCCGCCCGGTTGCGGAAGTCCCCACAGATCGCGGTTCCGGACGATGTCGAAATCATCCTCTACTGTTCTTTGGGCGGTGATATGGTCAGTGCGCGGGTAGCCGTGGCCTTAAATCGAATAGGTGTGAACAAAGTGTGGGTGCTGGAAGGTGGACTCAAGGCGTGGCGTGAACAGGGGTTTCCTGTCTCTCGTTACCTGGAAGCACCCGAACTCGTTGCAGAGCGCGTCGGAGTCAAGTTACCGGCATCCTGACACCTTCTCACGGCCCCCTCATCGCCTACACCT
>JBKPSC010000145.1:0-11329 GCA_046734915.1 Acidobacteriota bacterium
ACCTAAACGACGGAGGCGACACATGAAGAGACGCGAGTTCTTCGAGAAGGCAGGCATCGGATCGGCCGCATTGGCTGCCTCAGTACCAGGGCTCAGTGCGGCCGCGGGCCGCCAGGCGGCGGCCAATCGGCAGGACGACGAACGGCACGACCATGACGATCACAAAGACATGGACGGTCCGCTCTCGCACGCCATCGTCAGCTTCGGCCAATGGAACTCGGAACCTCCCATCACTCGCTTCCCGAACAACTCGCCGCGCACTCAGAACAATCACCAGCTGATTCCAAAGACGGTCACGATCAAGGCCGGCGGAGCCGTGAGCTTCATCATCAGCGGCTTCCATTACGTCCTGGTGTACGGCGACCGGACGAAGCCCGAGGACATCGACATCTCGAAGACGATCCTTCCGACCATTTTTCCGAATCCAGGGATGCCAGGACCGCCCCTGATCAACGACGACGGCAATCGGGTGTACCAGGGACTGGATCCGAGCGTATTCCCGATGTTGCCGGCGGGTACGGGAGGCATGCCGCAGATGATGCAGGACCGCGTCGAAGTCGTGCGCTTCAGCGAGCCAGGCCGCTACCTGGTCATCTGCGGCGTGCTGCCCCACTTCTACGACCCGGCAACGGGTCAGTTCATCATGTTCGGGTACGTCCGAGTCCAGAAGTAGCGAACGACGGTGAGAGGACGGGCGCCAAGGATGCGCCCGTCCTCGACTCACTTACAACGCCTAGAGAACGCGATCCGGTGGGCCGGCTGAAGGTGGTCGAACAACCGCCGACAGAGAGGTTGTCCCGGGGACGCGGGCTACTTCGCGGGGTCGAGCGACACGAGCATTGCCGACGTCCACGTGATGTCCACCCGGTCGCCGACCTTGACTTTCGAAAGCGCGTTCTTGTCTTCGACGCGGCTGCTGTAGGTCCAGCCGCGCGGACCGCTGAAGGTAATCGACGGCACCTTCGGATCGATCTCGGTGATCGTGGCAGTGATGGTCTGCTGAGCCGCTGCCGTGCCTGATGGTTTGCCCTCGGTCCGCGTCGTGGCCGCAGACGTCGTGTCCACCGCTTTGTCGCCGGCCGCCTTGAGCTGCAGCACGAGCGTCTCGTAGTATCGCGCCGAGACTCTGTCGCCGACCTTCAGCGTGTCGAATCGTTTGATCTCGGGCGAGACGTAGAAGGTTTCGTACTTGCCGTCGGACTTCTTCACCGTCACTTCACGGGATCCTCGCTCGATCGACTCGACGGTTGCCGTCACGACCTTGGTCTCGCCGGTAATGGTCTTGCTCAGCTGTGCCGCGGCTGGCGCGCCGGTCATAGTCAGCGCGATCGTCACCGAAGCGCCAAGCGTGGTCAGTGCATTCATCGTACGCTCCTTTCGCAGACAAATTTCTCTATGCTACGTCATGCAGGTCGAGCGCCATCGCCGGGCGTGAGGATTCAACTGCAGCCGCCGGAAATCTCGTTCTCGCGCCTCACCGGCAGTCGGAGGCCTCCGTGCGCTCGGAGACGCTCCGACGCCTCGTGGCCTCCGGCCCTGCTATTCCCGCCGTCCGGCTCCTTATGATGGTGCGGTGGCGCTCGGTCAGGACCATGTTCTGAAGTTGCGGGGCTGAAGGAAGGGGCATCGTGATCTGGATGGAGCTCGCCGTGATCGTCGCGTGCATTGGTGTTGGTGCGCGCCTTGGCGACATCGGGCTCGGAGCGGTGGCCGGCGTCGGGCTCTTCGTGTTCGTCTTCGTGTTCGGGCTTCCGCCAGGCGGACCGCCCGGCGTCGTGATCGGCATGATCATCGCCGTGATCACCGCCATCGCGACGATGCAGGCGGCCGGCGGGCTGGACTACCTCGTCGCCGGCGCCGCGCGGGTCATGCGCCACCGCCCGCAGGCCATCACCTTCGTCGCGCCGGTCGTGACGTGGGCGCTGGTCCTGGCCTCCGGCACGACGCATGTCATCTACGCGCTGCTGCCGATTGTCGCAGAAGTCTCCGAAAGGGCGGACGTCCGGCCCGAGCGCCCGCTTTCGATCTGCGTCGCGGCCGGATTCCATGGCGTCCGCGCATCGCCCATTTCAGCGGCGACGGTCGCCATCTTCGGCTTTCTCGCGCCGATGGGCGTGACGTTGCCCAAGCTGCTCGCCATCACGATTCCATCAACACTCGCCGCGGTGCTCGTGGGCGCGCTGTCAGTAGCGTGGCGGGGCGCTCCGTTGAGCCAGGACCCCGAGTACCAGCGGCGCATCGCGACGGGCTGATCGCCCGCGCGGCACCCATGCCGGCGCTCGAGGGCCGGGCGCTTGCCAATGCGAAGGGGTCGACGATGCTTTTTGTGGCGGGGGTGGCGCTCATCCTGCTGATCGGCGCCTTCCCGTCACTACGGCCGATCTACGATCTGCCGGCCACGGCCATGATTGAAAGCGACCAGGTGACGATGGGCGCGGCGATCATGATCGTCATGCTCGCCGTCGCAGGCCTGACGATGGTCTTCTTTCAGGCTTCGCCCAAGGCTGCGCTCCACGGCTCAATCATGTCGAGCGGCGTGTCGGCGATGATCTGCATCGTCGGCGTCTCGTGGCTCGGGTCGTCGTTCTTCGAAGGCAATCGCGCGTTCATCGTCGACGGCGTGTCGAGCCTGGTGCGGGAACACCCGTGGACGTTCGCGGTGGGCCTGTTCCTCCTGACGACGTTGCTCTTCAGCGCCGCGGCCGCGGTCGTGATCCTCGTGCCGGTGGGCGTGGCGCTCGGCATGCCGGCCTCCGTGCTCATCGCGTCGTACCCGGCGTCGAGCGCCAACTTCTTCCTGCCGACCTACGGCACGCTGCTCGCCGCGGTGTCGTTCGACCGCACCGGCACGACCAGAATCGGCAGCTACCTGTTCGACCACAGCTTCATGCGGCCGGGGCTCGTCGCGACGGTGACCGCGGTGCTGCTTGCCTACGCGATTGCGACCGTGATCCTCGGGTAGCTGCGGCTCGAGTTTGCACGATCAGCTCGCAATCGATTGAGGCCTTTCAACATGCCGGAGATGGACCAGATTGTTTCGCTGATCCGCGAGCACATGCACGCGGAGGCCGATGCCGGCTATCCTCTGCTGCGGCGGATTCCGTCGACACTTGCGACCGCTTACTTTGACTATCTCGAACGAATCTCGCCGGCCGAACGGGAGGAATTGCTCGAGGCGCGCGCTCGTGTCGCCGCGCTGGGTTTTGTGCTGACTCCGCCTGCGCCGCAGGAGATTCTGCAACTGGTGGACTCGAATCCAGCCCTGGTCAAATTCGGCGAAGCGATGTTGCGGGGACCGCTGGCCATGGGCTTTCGATACCAAAGCATCCGCATGGCCAAGGCGGTGCTCAACGACACGCAGTCGGTCGTGATGATGCAGAAAATGCGGTCGACATTGGGCTACGTGCCTCGCGACGACGCCCCGGTGCCGCTGGTGAACGATCCGGATGTCAGTCAGCTTCATCCAGCGAAAACACCCCAGCTGAAAAAGCTGGTGAAGCCGCTCTTGCAGGGCTTGCTGGGCGCCAAGGAAGAGAAGTTGCCCGGGGGCACGATGAAATACGAGGGCGCTCTGGCCGGAACTCCGGTAAAGGTGCGCGTGGATTATGCCGCCCGCGATGTACAGCTGATTTACGCCGTATCGATTCCCCATCCCGAGCGCAAGGTGGTAGTTATCGGGACCGGTTACGAGCACCTCTTCGGCGTCGGCGGCGGGTGGGTCTACATCACCGAAGGGAACGCGGCGGTGTCGGTCGGCCTCTTGTCGGAAGTACTGCGGCGGCTGGTCACCCTGCGGAACCAGCTTGTTGTAATCAGCGCGAGGGACCGCCGACGATGACCGCCGGACCTGTGGTCCTGCTACCCCATCGCGAACTGACGCCCGGCGTCATGCCGAAGCCGGATGAACTGTCGCAGCTCGAAGACATGAGCGCGGCGACGAACACCGCAGACAGGATGACAACGCGCGAGACGAGGTGTGCTTTCATGATCGTCCGACTCAAAACGGAAACTTCTGCAGCGCAAGCGGCGCGCCGCCAGGGTCGGCTATGACGACGAGCGAGTTGTTCCGACGTTCAGGCGCGGCCGGCAGGAGGACGCGGCCGCCCAGACTCTCGACGCGCGCGGCGAGCGCGGCCGGATCAGGCGCCAGCACGTAGGGCAGCCAGTTCGGTTCGACGCCTGTGGCTGTCGACGGCAACTGGAAGAGGCCGGCGCGTGCGCGCGTCGTGCGCAGGATGTGATACTCGCTACCCAGCCGTGAATCCGAAATCGCTGACTCGTAACCTCCGAGACGCTTGTAAAAGTCGAGCGCTTTGCCGGCGTCGCGGGCGAGATACTCGTCCCAGAAAAACTGACCCGGCAACGGATCCGCCGCCTCGGGGATGCGCTGCCGGACCTGTGCCAGCCCCAGTGGAGCGCCCTGTGGATCAGCGATCACCGCTGCGCGTGCATTCGGGAAATTCGTGGCTTCGACAAGCACTTGCCCGCCGTCCATCCGGACTTGGGCTACGCTCCGATCGACGTCCGCCACCGACATGTAACTGAGCCACTGTGGTCCGGTCGTCGCGTTCGCGGAGACGTCGACCATGCCGGCGACGAGCGTCGAACCCGATCGCGCGAGGACGTAGGGCCGTTCGCCGCGCTTGGTGTCTTCGAAACGCCAGCCAAACAACCCTCCGTAGAATCGTTTGGCGGCGCCAACGTCCTTGGTGAGCAGGTCGTGCCAGACGAAGCGGCCCGGATCGACCGGATCCGCTGCATCAGCCGAGTCTGGCGCGATTGCTGCGGCAAACGCGGCGGCGAAAACAAGCGCCGACACCGTCGTGATCCATTTGCGGTTCATGATGCTCGACTCGTCAATACTACAACAGTCCTTCCAGGAAACCTGCGATGCAGCCATGCCACGCGAGCCAGGCCTCTGCTGAAGTACAAAACACTCGAGCGGTGAACGCGGCGGTATAGTGACGTCCGGCACAGATCTGACCGGGGAGAGCCTAATGCCGATCATGGAAATCGTGGCCGTCGCGCTGCTCGCCGCGGCGCCGTTGGCAGTGCCGGCCCAGTCGCAGGAGCCAAAGTCCACTGTTCGTGAGCTCGTCACCGTGTCCGGCACCGTGGAGCGTACCGACCGATTCACGCGCACCTTGACACTGCGGACGAGCCCCAGCACGACGCGGGCGATTACTGTTGCACCGGAGGTGGCGCTGTTCGACCAGCTCCAGAAAGGCGACAGAATCACCGTTCGCTTGTCCGAGGAGGTCATCGTGGCGGTGCGTCCCGGCACAAAACCGAGCCTGCCGGTCGATACCACGGCGAGCGCGACGTCGCGCGATCCGTCGGGACAGAGCGAAGTGCTCAAGCAGGTCAGGGCCGCGGTCACCCTCGAGAGCGTGGACCGAAGCCGAAGCGTGGTCGTCTACAGAACGGCTGACGATCGGCGCGTGACGCGGGCCATCGTCGAGCCGCGGCTACTCGATGGTCTCAAGCCTGGCGACGTCATCGAGATTACCTACACGCGCGAGCAGGCGGTGGACGTTCAACGAGCGCGCTGAGTTCACGAACGAACCGACGACCGTGTCGGGTCAGCCTCTCTAGAATCCGATCGCCTTGAAAAGCTGTGCGCCGATCACGCCGCCCAGGAGAGGGCCGGCGACCGGGATCCACGCGTAACCCCAGTCCGAATCCCGCTTCCCGGGAATCGGCAGCAGGAAATGCGCGATACGCGGTCCCAGGTCTCGCGCCGGATTGATCGCATAGCCCGTCGGTCCCCCGAGCGACAAGCCGACGGCGAGCACCAGGCCTCCTACGAGCAGCGGCTGCAGGCCGTTGCTGAAGACCACGGACAGATCGATATCGCCGGGCTTGGCGAGGGTCTGCGCATTGGCGCCGATGCCGAGCACGCCGAACACGAACGCGGCCGTCGCGATCGTCTCTGACAGGAAGTTCGCGGCTGATTTTCGGATAGCGGGTCCGGTGCAGAACACCGCGAGTTTCAAGTCCGGATCCTGGGTGACCGCCCAGTGTGGAAGGTACATCAACCACACGAGCCCGGCCCCGGCGATCGCGCCAACCAACTGCGCCGCTATATAACCCGGGACATCGGTCCACGAAAAAGCACCGATCGAGGCGAGCGACAGAGTCACCGCCGGATTCAGATGGGCGCCGCTCATGCGTCCGACGGCGTAAACCGACACCATCACGGCAACGCCCCACCCGACCGTGATGACGATCCATCCACTGCTCTCACCCTTCGATCGCGCGAGCAGCACATTCGCCACCACTCCGTCGCCGAACAGAATGAGCATGGCGGTGCCGAACGCTTCAGCGGTGTAGTTGATCATGGCTGCCCGCTCTTCAGTAGAATTGCCACCCGGCCGATCTGTCGCACGAGTGTTTCGGAGCCTGAATCATGCCATACATCCTCGCGCTCGATCAGGGCACGACGAGTTCGCGCGCCATCGTTTTCGACCACGACGCCAACATCGTGGCCGTCGGCCAGCGCGAGTTCCCGCAGATCTTTCCGCGTCCGGGTTGGGTCGAACACGATCCCAACGAGATCTGGGCTACGCAAATCGCGGTCGCGACCGAGGCGCTCGGACGCGCGCACCTGCGACCGCGCGACATCGCCGCCATCGGCATCACCAACCAGCGCGAGACGACCGTCGTCTGGGATCGCGAGACCGGCGCTCCGGTTTACAACGCGATCGTGTGGCAGGACCGGCGCACCGCCGACTACTGCGATCGGCTGAAGCGAGACGGACACGAGGACTTCATCCGTCAACGCACCGGCCTCGTCATCGACGCCTACTTTTCCGGCAGCAAGGTGGCGTGGATTCTCGACAATGTTCCCGGCGTGCGGGAAAGAGCTGAAGCTGGCAAGTTGGCGTTCGGGACCATCGACACCTGGCTGGTGTGGCAGCTCACGAGCGACTCGACCCACATCACCGACGTCACCAACGCGTCACGCACCATGCTGTTCAACATCAACACCCGGCAGTGGGACGACGACCTGCTGAAGCTGCTGCGCGTGCCGGCCAGCCTGCTGCCGCAGGTCCGGCCGTCGAGCGAGGTCTACGGTCGCGTGTCGACGACGCTCGGTATCGCGGACGTGCCGATTGCGGGCATTGCCGGCGATCAGCAGGCGGCGCTGTTCGGGCAGATGTGTCTGACGCCTGGTATGTCGAAGAACACCTATGGCACTGGCTGTTTCCTGCTGCAGAACACTGGGGAACGGCCAGCCTTTTCGCGCAACCGACTGCTCTCCACCGTCGCCTGGCAGGTCGGTGGTCAGACGATGTACGCGCTCGAGGGCAGCGTCTTCATCGGCGGCGCCGTCGTCCAGTGGCTGCGCGATGGGCTCGGCATCATCGCGAAGTCGTCTGATGTTAGCGCACTGGCCACGTCGGTGCCGGACAACGGCGGCGTCTACCTCGTGCCTGCCTTCTCAGGCCTCGGCGCGCCGCACTGGGATCCTTATGCGCGCGGCACCATCGTAGGGATCACCCGAGGCACGACGGCCGGACACATTGCACGGGCGGCTGTCGAGAGCATCGCGTTCCAGGTCGCCGATCTGCTGTCCGCCGTGAGAGACGACTCCGGCATCGATCTGCCGGAGTTGCGTGTCGATGGCGGCGCCGCTGTCAACGATGGGCTGCTGCAGTTTCAGGCCGACCTGCTCGGCGTCACAGTCGTGCGGCCTCAGGTGACGGAAACGACCGCGCTCGGTGCGGCCTACCTCGCCGGCCTGGCGGTCGGCTTCTGGGACTCGACCGATACGCTTGTGCGCCATTGGCGCGTCGACCGGCGCTTCGAGCCATCCCGACCCGCTTCGCACGCGGCGGACCGGCGCGCCGAATGGCACGAGGCGTTGAACCGCTCCAAAGGCTGGGTCGCGCGAGGGCAATAGCCATGCATCGCTCTGACATGATCGCGCGCGTCGACGGGCGGCGCGATCCCTGGGACATTGTTGTCATCGGTGGCGGCGCCACCGGCGTCGGCATCGCCGTCGACGCCGCGAGCCGCGGCTACGACGTCCTGCTGCTGGAGCAGCACGACTTCGGCAAGGGCACTTCGAGCCGGAGCACCAAGCTCGTGCACGGTGGTGTCCGCTACCTCGAGCAAGGCAACATCGCGCTCGTGATGGAAGCGCTCAAGGAGCGCGGATTGCTGCGACACAACGCGCCGCACCTGGTGAGCAACCTCGCCTTCGTCGTCCCCAACTACGACTGGTGGGAGGCGCCGTTCTACGGGTTGGGTCTCAAGATCTACAACGCCCTTGCCGGCAAGTACGGGTTCGGCTCGTCAGAGATACTGTCCCGCGAAGAAACGCTGGCCCGACTGCCCACGATCAAGACCGAGGGCCTCCGTGGCGGTGTCGTGTACTACGACGGCCAGTTCGACGATACGCGGCTGCTGATCAATCTCGTGGGAACCGCGGCGGATCAAGGCGCGACGCTGATCAACTACGCCCGGGTGGTCGCGTTGACCAAGGGACCCGACGGCTTCATCGACGGCGTCGTCGCCGCCGACCAGGAGACCGGACAGGAATGGACGATCGGCGCGCGCGTCGTCATCAACGCCACGGGCGCGTTTTCCGACTCGGTTCGCCGGCTGGCCGAACCCGACGTCCCGTCGCTGATCGCGCCGAGCCAGGGCATCCATCTGGTGTTTCATCACTCGTTCCTGTCGGCGGAGTCGGCAATCATGGTGCCGCACACGTCGGACGGCCGCGTCATGTTCGCAATTCCGTGGCACGGTCATACGCTGGTCGGCACGACCGATACCCCGATTACCACACCAACGCTCGAGCCCCAGCCGCTGCAGGAGGAGATCGAATTCATTCTCGACACGGCCGGTCAGTACCTTCTCAAGGCACCCACGCGCGACGACGTGCTGAGCGTATTCGTCGGCATCCGTCCGCTCGTCAAGAGCGGCGAAGGCAGGTTGACGGCGGCGCTCTCACGCGATCACACGATTCATTTCGACGCCTCCGGCCTCATGACGACGACCGGTGGCAAGTGGACGACGTACCGGAACATGGCCGAGCATGCGGTGGATCAGGCGGCGGACTTCGCGCGCCTGGACGAGCGGCCCTGTGTCACGCGCTCGCTCAACGTGCACGGATTCCATTCGAATGCCGATCGGTTTGGCGATCTGAGCGGCTACGGATCTGATGCGCTCGCGATCCAGGATCTGATGCGTACTACGCCGTCGTTGTCGGAACCACTCCATCCGCAGTTGCCGTACATCGGCGCGGAAGTGGTCTGGGCGGCTCGTCACGAAATGGCGCGAACTATCGAGGATGTGCTCGCACGCCGTACGCGCGCACTCTTCCTCAACGCGCGCGCCTCGGAAGCCATGGCGCCCGAAGTGGCCCGCCTGATGGCAGTTGAACTGGGTTGGACCGAGTCGCGCCAGGCCTCTGAGGTGGCTTCATTTTCTGCGTTGGCAAAGGGGTATCAACTCTCGAGTAGAGGCTGAAGGCGACAACCTCGGCCGACTTCGCCCCGCCGCGTGAGAAACGAGACGAAAAATCAGGCGCGGCGGCGCGTGGCCGCAATACGATTCCTTCGACGGACGAAGCATGATCGCGGGGAGTGAGGCTGAGAGGCTGTCGAAGGTTGTGCTCGGCTCGCTGGAAGAAGATGCGAGCACGGCGCAGCTGGCCCGCCGTGCCTATCGCAGCCGGGCGCAGTTCTTCCGTGTGTTCGGCGCGATGATCGAAGAGACGCCGGCCGCCATGCGGCGGAGGTTGCTGCTCGAGCGAGCCGCCTGGCAGCTGGGGCGGACACACCAGCCGATCACCGAGATCGCCTTCGACGCCCACTACGGATCGCTCGAGGCGTTCACCCGCGCGTTCTGCCGCGGATTCAAGATCTCCCCAAGCCTGTACCGGCGGATGGGCGCCACGCACTTCCACCTCCCGGCGCCGAACGCCATCCATTTTTGTGCGCCAGCTTCGGCGTCGGAAGGAGCGACCATGGATCTCTACGATATTTTCGCCGGCGCCGAGTCGTTTCACGTGCGGCAGCTCCTGGAGCGCGCGCGTGGACTCACCGACGCCCAACTGGACAAGCCGCTCGACAATCCCGCGCGTGTGTTTCCGTGGGACAGCCCGGCGCAGACGCTCCGCGATCTGCTCCGGCGACTCGTTCTGACGAAGGAAGTCTGGTCCGCGGCGCTCACTGGCGCGTCGATGCCCGATCTCGACGCCGAACCGCGCGAACAGCGGACGCCCGACGCGCTCCTCGCGCGACTGGAAGCGGCCGACCTGAAATTCGATCGGATTCTCACCGACGTGCGTAACCGGAACGCCTGGAGCGACACGTTCGTCGACGCGCTCTGCGAGCCGCCCGAAACGTTTTCCTTCGCCGGCATGTTCGCGCATGTCATCACGTTCAACACCTACCAGCGACTGCTGGCGCTCGACGCGCTGCGGCGTCTGGGCGTCAAAATCGACGGTTTCGGGTGCCCGACGGAGTACGAAGCCAGCGTGGCGCGCGCACGCTGAACGAGCCAACGAGCGCTACATGCATCTCGGCGCGGCGGCGTTGAACTCTGCGATTCGGATGCTGCAACCGTGACAACGATGGGGCAACGCCGGCGGCGGAGCAGAGGAAGGCCTGTGGTTAGAACAACTTAGGTGGCGGTGAGGCAGGGATTCGAACCCTTGTGAAGCGTAAACGCTAAGTGGGTGATGGCGTGCGACTTCTGGCGCAAGGGTCTGATTCGGCACCAGTTAGGAACCGGCGTGCAGTCCTCCGCAGTTCTCGCGGGTACTCCCGAGTCGACCTGAGTCGTGGAGACATTTTGGAGACGGCCGGCGGCGGACTGACGGCTTCCCATGGCGCGCGAACCACGGCGCTGGAGTTGGGCGTTCAGGGAAGGCCTGCTGCCACGCCGCCTGGACGGCGCATTCTGCCTAAGCGCCGGACCAGTGGACTCGCGAGTCAGGACGAACGCTTCGGTCCGCACCGAACTACGTCCTTCACCTCGTGCTCGCTTCGCTAACCACCTTGACGGCGTGGCCTCGCGACCATGGTTTCGGGACCTCTCCAAAAAATGAGCCGTAACTACACAGTAGCCAGGACACGGCCATAAAGCGTGGGCGCGCCATGAAATTCAGGGCGCGCGGAGGCGCTAGAATCGCACGGGGTGAACCATGGACCCGGCCCGCTGGCAGCAGATCGAACGGCTCTATCACGCGGCGCTCGCGCTTGAGGCGGAACAACGTGCGGGCTTTCTGGCGGAGTCTTGCGCCAACGACGGGCCGCTGCGCTATGAAGTCCAAGCGCTACTGGATGCGCCGGTCACCGCTGACGGGTTGCTC
>JBKPSC010000146.1:0-5918 GCA_046734915.1 Acidobacteriota bacterium
GAAGTTTACCGATTACGTGGACGATGTGTCGGCGGTGGTCACGCTCGCGAAGTCCCGCGAGCCGGGGCTGCCGACCTTCCTGCTCGGTCACAGCGCCGGCGGCGTGGTCGGCTGCTTGTACGCGCTGGATTACCCGCGCGAGCTGACTGGCCTCATCTCGGAAAGCTTCGCCCACGAAATCCCGGCACCCGACTTCGCCCTCGCGGTGTTCAAGGGGTTGGGCCACATCGCGCCGCACGCGCACGTCCTGCATCTCAAGAACGAGATCTTCACGCGCGATCCCAAAGCCGTGGAGACGATGAACGCCGACCCTCTGATCGCCCATGAGACGCAGCCGACGAAGACGCTTGCGGAGATGGTGCGCGCTGATGAACGGCTGAAGAAAGAGTTCTCGTCGATGACGCTGCCCGTGTTGATTCTGCACGGCACCGCGGATCAGGCGACCAAGCCGAGCGGAAGCCAGCACTTCTACGACATGGCGGGTTCACACGACAAGACCCTGAAGATGTACGACGGACACTTTCACGATCTCCTCAATGACCTCGACAAGGAGATCGTGATGGCGGACATCAAGAACTGGATCATCGGCCACCTGCCCGGTTCGAAGAGCCTGCAGTAGTCAGAAGGGGGTTCAATCTGCGTTTGCGCCCTACCGAGCCAGCTACCGACCCTTCAACTGGGTGGTGCTCTTTTCACGTCTCCTGCGTGAAGAATTCGCTGGCACCCCGATTGCCGAACACTTCGGCGTCACTGAATCCACGCGCTGACGGCGGCAAGGGGACCGAGATGAGAATCGTGAAAGCGGCTGCGGTACAACTGAGTCCGGTCCTCTACAGCCGTGAGGGAACGGTCGACAAGATCCTGCGGAAGATCCACGAACTCGGCCAGCAGAGCGTGCAGTTCGCGACGTTTCCCGAAACGGTTGTGCCGTACTAGGACTCGCGAGGCCATTACAGCCGGCCGGAGCTCTTGAGCCTTCTCATCGACCGCACGCCTAGCGCGCACGTTCACGAACGCGATCCGCGCCAGAGATCGGGTGCCGAGCGCCGGACAAAGGAACTGGTCACAACGCTGGTCTGGCCGATGCGGGATTCCGAGGGAGGCACGTCATGAACACGACGAAATCGCAAGAACGCACGATAAAGTGGCTACTCACCTATGGGTAAGCGTCAACACACGCCCGCGTCGGCGGCCGTCGGGATCGAGCACGCGATCCGGATGCTGGAAGGTCGCTGGAAGGTGGTGATCCTGTTTCATCTCTTCGCCGGGAGAACGCTGCGCTTCTCGGATCTCGAGCGCGCCATTCCGGCCGTATCACAGAAGATGCTCATCCAGCCAGCTTCGGCAACTCGAGCGCGACGGCATCATCGCGCGCATCGTCCACGCACAAGTGCCGCCGAAGGTCGAGTACTACCTGACCAAGTGGGGCCAACCCTCTGTCCGGCGCTCGATGAGCTCCTCACGTGGGCGGAGAAGCAGCCCTTGTCCCCAAGCAGTTCGCAAAGTGTAAAGGCCACGCGCCGTCCTCGCGGCTAAGCTCAATGGTATTTCGCGTCTTGATCATCGGTGGCACGGGGCAGGTTGGAGCTGCGGTGGTGCGTGCGCTGGCTGCGGAGCCGACCTGCGCTGAAGTAGTCCTGGTCAATCGCAAAGCGATTTCGCTGACCGCTGATCCTCGCCTGCGGCAGGTGATTTTGGATACGGCTGCTGCTCGGTTTCCGGCAGAAGTGACAGAGCTTGCGCAGGGCATGGTTGCGCAAGGCGATCCTGTTCATGGGGCATCCTGTGTTGGCGTCGGCAAAGGCAGCTTGCAGTGGAGCGACGAAGAATTGAAGGCCCTCGAAATCGGGGTTGTCGGTGGTTTTGCACGGGGATGTCACGCCGGAGGGATCACACAGTTTGCTCTGCTATCGGCAGCTGGAAGCAGCGCAAAGAGCAGGATTCGTTATGCGCGCGTCATGGGGTTGAAAGAAGAAACGGTTGAAAGGGTCGGCTTCAGAAGCCTCGCGATTTTCCGCCCGGGCATCATCGCAGGCAATGCCCATACGCCAAACTACGCTGCGTGGTTGGGGCGTCTGATTCCTGGTCCACTCGGGACGATTGAGCAGGACGATATCGGGCGTGCGTTTGTCGCTGAATTCATCAGCAGCTCGGCCACCAACGGGGTCGTTTATCTCGACAATGGGGCGATGAGACAGAGGTCTCGTGGGCTCAAGTTGCCCACTATTTTTTGAACGTGGTGTCTGACCGCAGCCGACGATGATATGTGCGATGGACGCGCCTACTTGACGTAGACGGTGTCAGTTGGCCCATACCCGGTAATGCTCACGGTCGCCCCTTCTGGGCCCGTCCGCGCAAAGTGCGATTCGCCCGCCGGTTCCGTGTAAAACGCGCCTGGCGGCAGCGCCTTGACGAGTGCCTGTTCATTCTTGGGCCCGTACCCGAAATGCCACAGGCCGCTGACGACGACGGCCGTGCGCGTATCCCGATGCGTGTGCGCCTGGATAACCGCATTCGGGGCAACTTTCAATTCGATCGTGTACAGGCCAGACTTCGTCGGGTCGCCGAATAGCACGCGTGTCGTGACGGCCGGCAATCCTGACGTGCCGGCGCCGGCGTTCTCACTCGGCAGCGCCTCGATTTCCTTCGGTGTCAGACGTCTCTTCCCCTGACTGTCTTGAGCGGAGGCAAAAACACTTAATGCGAGGAGCGATATCACGCACAACAGTCGTCGACAACGCAGTCGATCCATGCTCACTTCTCCTTCTTCAAGAATTCGGTAATCGCCGCAATCGCCTGCTGCGGCTGCTCTTCCATGATCCAGTGCCCGGAGTTGGCAATGACAGCCCCTTGGACGTTGCTCGCGATTGCTTCGACCTCCGTCTTCATCGCGGCACCGTAGGAATGATCTCCGCCGATCGCCAACACCGGCATGCCGAGTTTCCCCACCTTCGCAAACAGCGCCTTGTTTTCCTCGGCATCTTTCGAGAAGGCGGCAAACTGCCCGCTGAAGGCGTTGTGAATCGCGCCTGGTCTCGCGTACAGCGCCGCGTAGTGGCGACGCGTCTGCTCGTCGATGCCGGCGGGATTGGCGGAGAGTTCGTTATAGAAGCGGTCGAGCAGGATTCGCTCGCGCCCGGCAACGAGTCGCTCGACGTCGGGGCCGCGAAAGTTGAAATGCCACACCCGCGGGTTCAGGAGCTGCTGCTCCCAGGTGCCAAGCCCCGGAAAAGGTGCGTCCATGACGGCCCACCTCTCCACGCGATCGGGGAACTGCGCGGCAAGCGCATAACCGACCATGTTGCCGATGTCATGCGTCACCAGCGAGATCCTGCGTGCGTTGAGTTCATCAAGGATCCTCGCGATGTCCCGTGCCTGACTTGCTTTCTCGTACCCGCCTTCCGGATGCGACGACAATCCCATGCCGCGAAGGTCGGGGACGATGACGGTGTGATCCTTGACCAAGATCTCAGCGAGAGGCTGCCACATGTCGCCGGTGTCGCCGAAGCCATGCAGCAGCAGCACCGCCGGGCCCGACCCGCCGACGCGAACGTGCAACGTGCCTCCGGTCACGGCCATGTCGCGCGCCTTAAAGTTCGCCGAGAACGGCCTGACCTCGGCGAACACCCGAGCGGGGACGCCTCCAACGAGCGCCGCGGCAACGAGCCACGCCAGCACCGGTGCGGAAGACCTGCAATGGGATCGGTTGTCTGTGCGAGCCATGCGCTGTTTGTACCTCCGAAAATCAGTCATCGGAGCCTGATTTGGCACCGCCTGGAAGCCGCCCCTCGATCCAGGTTGTGATGTCGGCGTCGTCTGTCCCATGAAGAAATGAGCAGCGGCAATCTGATGCGCGCGAACTCCTCCTTGAGCCGCTCATCCGAACGCACTAACTCGGCAACGGTCTTGGTCGGTTGCGTCTCGTGCGCGATGAGCGGGTCGCTGTCGATCGCGGCGTGCGCGGTCGAGCCGACGCCGCCGGTGACCAGGATGCCTTCTTCGGACACGATCTTCATTCGTTGATGGTTGTTCGACGGCAGGTGAAGCCACCCGTCTGGCAACCTGTCCGCGAAACCGGGCGTTGACTCGATCTGAGCACTTGGACGATGGGCGGTCCATTGGACGATGGTATCGATCGACGCCTTGGTATGGGCGTCGTGGGACCGCTGCTGACAAATACCCGACACCCAGGTCTCGCCAATACCTTCGTCCAATAGATCCTGCCGCGAGCGTCTGGTTTCATACGTCAATGCGACGGTACGAGCGAGCGAGAACACCACGCGACGCTGACGCAATCACCGTTGGGCGAGTTGGAGAAGAGAACATGCAGCGATCGGTCGACTCCGATCGCCGCCGCTTCCTCGGGGCTGCTGCGTTGGCGATCGCTGGGGCAGGGTTCGGCTCGACCGGTACTGGAGCGACTCAGTTGGCCACTGAACGGTCCGCAGCCAACCGCGCCAGGACGACGCCGGCCGTTTCCTTCGAGGCGTTGAAGCAGATAGACGCCGGCGTCCTCAACGTCGGCTACGCGGACGTCGGTCCCTCAGGCGGCCCTCCCGTGGTTCTTCTGCACGGCTGGCCCTATGACATCTACAGCTATGTCGATGTGGCCCCCTTGCTCGCAGCGGCCGGCTATCGAGTGATCGTTCCCTATTTGCGCGGGTACGGGACAACTCGGTTTCTGTCGAGCGCCTCCATTCGAAACGGTCAGCAAGCCGCTCTCGCGGTAGACCTCGTCGCGCTGATGGACGCGCTCGCGATCGAGCGGGCGCTCGTTGCCGGTTTCGACTGGGGTGCGCGCACCGCCAACATCGTCGCCGCTTTGTGGCCCGCGCGCTGCAAGGCGCTGGTCTCGGTGAGCGGCTATCTGATTGGCAGCCGCGAGGCGAACAGGATGCCGCTGCCGCCGAAGGCCGAGCTCGAGTGGTGGTATCAGTACTATTTCGCGACGGAGCGCGGCCGGGCAGGGTACGAGAAATACCGTCACGAGTTTGCGAAGCTTATTTGGCAAACGGCATCGCCGCAGTGGCGTTTCGACGACGCGACGTTCGATCGGAGCGCGAAGGCGTTCGACAACCCGGATCATGTCAGCATGGTGATCCACAACTTCCGCTGGCGGCTCGGACTCGCTGAAGGCGAGTCGAAGTACGACGATCTCGAAAGACAGCTTGCGGCGGGTCCGCTGATTACTGTTCCCACCATCACGCTCGAAGGTGATGCCAACGGTGCGTCACATGCGGAGCCTGATTCGTACGCGAAGAAGTTTTCCGGCAAATACGCGCACCGGCTCCTGACTGGCGGCATCGGACACAATTTGCCTCAGGAAGCTCCTCGAACGTTTGCCGATGCGGTGATCGAGGTCGATCACCTGTGATCCGCACACCTCGCAATTGACCAGGACTCCTACGACGTTACGCCTACTCCCCCTTTCCGTCAGCCATCTCAATCCAATCAAGTTCCTCTTCCATCTGATGAAAGGCATCGTCGCCGATTTCGTCGCTGGTGCGCATGCTGTGAACTTCCTGGCGTGCCGCCTGTACAGCTCGCCGATGAAGATCGCTGTGCACGGATCGTCTGGCCTCTCCTCCTTCCGCATCGCCGTCCGTGGATCCCAGATGTGCGATGAATTCCTCGCGGACTGCGTCGGCGACCGACGATCGATCGTCCTCGAATTCCGCAAGCCCCGCACGTAGCGCGCGTTCGCGCGCCGCCGCCACTTCGCGACCGACGGGGTCATCGTCTCGAAGATCGAGCACGCGCAAGAGGGGGCCAAGCGTGAGGCCCTGAATCGCGAGCGTGCCGAGCACGACCGAGAACGCCGTCAACACAATCAAGTCGCGAAACGGAAACGGCGACGGCAACGCCATCGCCGCTGCCAATGAGACGATGCCCCGCATACCGGCCCACGAGATGACCAG
>JBKPSC010000147.1:0-10662 GCA_046734915.1 Acidobacteriota bacterium
ATTGAGCCCCGACAGCTTGGGGCACGATGGCCAGTGTGAGCACTATTGGGGCGATTAGCCTGAGCATTTGAATCCGTCGATCCGTTATGCGTCGGGCGACCACGGATCGGCTCAGGTACTCAGGAGCCTTTCTCTTCTTTCACTCTTCTTCATTTCCCACCTCAACATCTGATTGCTAACCTCATCGATGGCGACTACGATCGAACTGTCGTGGTTGAATCGGTACAGCGCACCATCTCTCACCTCGACGATTGCGAAACAACGCTTGCCGCCGCCTCCTCAGCCGGCCGTCGTCCGGGCCTACGTACGGGAGTCGTCGCCGCGGCGGTGTTCTGCGCGCTCATGCCTCCCGCGCTCGCCGTAGCACAGGAAGCCAACATGTCGACGACGGTGGCCGCGCTTGGGGCCGGCACCGGGACCTCTCTCATCAGGCTCGACGCGGTCAAGCCCAAGCCGGCGACTGATCGAGGGCTGGCGCTGCCTTCCGTAACCATCATCGACGACGGCAGCCAGCGACGAGTGCGAAACCTCGTGCTCGATCTGCCGGACCTCGACCTCGACGACGTCGCGGTCGCGTCCCGCCTCGGCGATCAATCGCTCCCGGCTGTCTTCCGCGCTGCCCCGCTGGCCGGTCCGGCGCTGGCGTCACCTCTACGTGGAGCGGCGTTCACCACGACGGGCACCGCGCCGTTGAGCCTGTCGTTCGGGCAGATTGGCGCAGTGCCGGCCACGGGCGTACCTGCGCCAGGTTCGCCGGCGCTCGCCGCGGCGGCCGTGAGCTTGACCCCAAACACCAGGCTCTCCTTAACCCCCCAGATCGTGGTCCCGGTCGGCACGCCCGCTGCGCCGACGAGCGTCGGAACAATGATTCAGGCGAACGTCATCAGTAACGTCGCTCTGCTGACGGACGTGGGCCTGGCCGGGACAGCCGACACCGCCTGGGCACCGCTGGCGTCCGCCCGTCTCGTCGGTCAATGGCCTCGCGCAGGCATCGAGACAAGCGTGCTGCGCGGCGCAGCCGCGCCGTCGCGCACCCAGCCGACTGCGGCGTACGTATCGCCACGGGACCGTGCGGCCGCCCAAGCACAGGTGCAGCCGCTGCCTGGCCTCACGCTTGCGGCACTCACGAGCTCGTCGCGCGCCGCGGCCGACCCGGATGCCCATGACACGACGCTGGGCTCGCTGCGCATCGCCTACGACGGCCTTCCGACCGGGCAGCTGGCCGCGCTTCGGCAGCTCGAGACGACGGCCTCGCGGGAGTCGGAGATCACATCACTCGAATGGCGTCAGCGTGGATTGGGCCGCATGACTGTGCGCTACGTGCAGCGACGGGCATCCGATTCGGCACTGGAAGCGGTCGGCGAGGCCTCGTCTCGTGTCGAGGTGGACCTTCCCAAGCTCGCGCCCCACTGCGCGGGTCGTCTGGACCTGCGCGCCGGGCTCACCGCAGGCTCAAGCTCACTGACCGGCCCCGGCGTGAACTCCCGAGTCAGCGGCCGGGTCGGCCTGATCGACGACACGGCGCTCACGGGCGAAACGGAGCTGGGGATCAGCAGCAGTGACGGCCAAGTGCTCCGCGCCCTCCGGGTAACGACCGACATGCCGGTAGTGCCGGCGATGCGTCTCCAGCTCTCCTACAGTTACCGCCCCGGCGCGCAGTTCCCCTTCGGTCAGGTGTTGGAAGCGCGGATCCTGCGACGGCTCAACCTGGGCTGGTAACGGAGACCGGCACTCCGGCTACCATTGGAACCACCACACGGGAAACATCGCCGCGAGCGCAGCGAACGCCTGAAGGGCGAGAACCATCGAGGCGCGACCAGGAGAGCTCGGGAGAGCCCTTGCGGCAAAAAGCGCCACGATCGGCAGCTGGCCGGCCATCAGCAGCTGCCAGAGATGGGCCGCAGTACCCTCATCCGACTGCCTGGCCGTGCCAAATATCGCCGCATAGATGATCACGATCCCCAGCGCGGCGACTGACATCAGGACCGGAACGAAAGCAGTCGGTCGCTTGAGCAAGGTGCTGTCCATCGTATGCCCCCAGGACCACGCGTCCGATTCGGCCCCGCCCGCCGCGACTACTTGTCCGGGGACGCATCGAAATAGTCGACAACGATTCGAGCAATCCGGCCGATGTGGTCCTCGGTCTCCGCGTAGGGTCCCCTGATCGCCATCGCGAAAAACGAGATCACGATCGGGCCCGAGCGCGCATAGACGACGCCGACGTCGTTGGCCACGGTGGCCCCGTCGCCGGTCTTGTGCGCGACGGGCACCGTCAGAAAGTGCGGAATCCGTCGGCTACCGAGCTGCTGCCGGAGCAGAATCTGCTTCATTTCGAGCGATCGACGTTCGGATACCGCAGTGCCCCGCTCGACTGATTCCAGGAATGCACCGATCTCCCGCGGCGACGTACGGCCGGTCCAGTAGTCCTCATCTTCGTCACGCCGCGTCCGTATCGATTCAGCCAACATCGCGGCATTTTTCACGATGCCGTCCGCGAGCGCCTTTCTTGGACCGGAGAAAAGATCCGAATAGCGATCGAAGACCGGATTGTTCGTTCTCAAGTATTCGAGCGCCGTCACTTCCTCGTCGGTGAGGTTCACGTAGGGGGGTCCGAGCTGCGAGAGCAGCTTGCGCGTCCCCTCGACGGTTCCCCAGGTGGTGCGCGTCACGAACTTGCGGTCGGCGAGCCATTGGTTGATGCGATCGCGCCCACCGAGCTTGGCAATGATGATCCCGGTCGCCGTGTTGTCGCTGGTGATGATCATCTCCGTGATCAAATCGCGGACCGTCAACGACGTTCCGGGATCGTGAAACTGTAGAATTCCGGTTCCGGTTCGGAAATCCGACCGCCGGATCTCGACTCGCTCGTCGAGATTCAGCGTGCCTTGATCGGCGGCCTGGAACGCCAGAATCATGATCGGAATCTTCCGAGTGCTCTGACTGCTGAAAATTTCATCGGCGCGGATCGACGCTTCTTCCCCGGTGCGCAGGTGCTTGACGAAAACCCCGACTCGCGCTGGGATGCGGGCGATCTCTGGTTCGAGCAACTGCTGGAGCCGTCCGTTCTGCTGGGCAAATGCAGAAATAGGGGCTTGGAGGCTGCACGCCAGGATCACGAGTAGCAATTTCATGGCGACCCTCTATTTCGCTCGAGGCGCGAACTGACTGCCTGGCTTCCAGCTCGGGGGCGTGTCCGCATCAGCCAGCGCGGTCACAAACCTGGCGAAGAACTCGTTGAATCTGGCGGCGGCCTCAGGCACCCACGGCTGGCTCAGGTCGTCGAGCGGGGTGTGATACCGGTCTTCATACCAGCGGCGATATGCGACTTCGTCGGTCGACCCGGATTTGTAGCCGAAGATGAAGCCGGTCGCCGGCACGCCGATCTCCATAAATGGAAAGTTATCCGACCTGCGCATCAGGTTTCGCAGCGGTTCGAGGTCGGGCTGAATCGCAATGCCCATTCCGCCCGCCACCTGCCGCGCTGTCTCGCCAAGAGACGACTCGTCCACGGCGTGCATCGTCAGCGTGTGAAGCGGGAAGATCGGCCGCAGCTGATCAAGGTTGATGTTGGCGACCAGGCCTTCTCTCGGCACGGTCAGATGCTTCGTGTAGTAGCGCGAGCCGAGAAGGCCTTTCTCCTCGCCCGTGACGATCGCGACGAGCAGCGAACGGCGCAGGCGCCGGCCTGATTCCCGCAGCGTTTCGACGAAGTCGAGAATCGTCGCCACGTAGGCGGCGTCATCGAACGCGCCGTTGTAGATGTTGTCGTTCCCCCATGGCTCGCCCAGGCCGTACCCGTCGATGTGGGCGGTGAGGACGATGTGCTGCGAAGAAAGGGTGGGGTCCGACCCCTTGAGCACGGCGAGAACGTTGTCGGACGCGAGCGTTGTCGCCTCGAAGTCGAGCGCCACTGACAGCGTGCCGCCAAGCACAAAGCTCGGTACCGGCTTCCCTGCGGCCGCGAGATCCACGAGCTCCTTGTAGGTGTGCGCCGAGCCCTCGAAGAGAACATCAGCAGACGCAGGATTGAAGCGAAAGGTGGCGGCGCCTTGAGCGGCTGGTAGCGCGGCGTCGGCGAGCACCATCGTTACGGCATACTGAGCCGGCCAGCGAGTCGGCTCAGGTCCAAGCAGGCTGTCGATGCCCAGGACCGCCGCAGCGCCTTTCGGTGGAGGTGGCGCCGGCGGTCCGGGAACCAGCCGCACCGGATTCAAGCGCACCACGATGGCCCCGGCAAGCTCGAGACCGGCGGCGTCATCGGACCCGGCGAAAACCAGCCCGCCCTTCAGCGCGTTCGGGAGTCCCGTCGCCGGCGTTACGACAATGTCTCGCAGCCATTTCAGCGCGCGTGTCTGGCCGTTGCGAGTGATTCCGGCAGACGAGCGATCGGCGCGTAAGCGATACGAACGCAGCGGAACATTCTGGAAGAACCCCTGTTCGCCGGCTCCTACGAGGCCGTTGCGTTCGAGGTGGCGCGCGACGTACTCCTGCGCGCGGCGGTGCTCGGCGCTGCCGGTGTCACGGCCGCGCATGTCGTCGGCGGCCAGTGCCTGGATGTGCGACCACCATCGGCGGGTCGCGGCGTCTGGCTCGACGGCATGGATGGTAACCGACAGGGCCAAGGCTGCGGATACGGCGCCAACGGCAACGTTCATGCGGATGATCATGGCACTCTCAACGTGACGGCTGGAAAACAGCCTTCGGCAGCATCGCGTGGATGCCTTTGGTGCCGTCAACGACCTGAGTGACGATGAGGTCCATCGCGGCGCTGGCCAGCAGGTACGCGTCTTCGCGTGACAGCCCTTTCGTCTCGACGAGGAAATCCAGCATCTCACTGGTGGCGATCCGCGCGGCCTCGTCGAGATCGGTGTTCAGCCCCATGGTCACGTAGTGGGTGGCGGTCTCGGCCCGCGGCCACCGCAAGCGTCGTCCTTTGTGCAGCACGACCTGGATCTCGCCCTTGAGCGATGTTTCCACCGCCGACAGGCTGACCTCGCCGTGGCCCTGCATCGCGTGTCCATCGCCAACCGACAGCAGCGCGCCCGGCACGTGCACGGGCAGATACAGCGTGCTCCCGGAACCCAGATCGCGGTTGTCGAGGTTTCCGCCAAACACATTGGGCGCGCCGCTCGGCACACGGCCCATGCCGGGCGGCGGCGCGACGCCGATCACGCCCCAGAACGGCCTGGCCGGGAACTCGATGCCCGGGGCGAACTGGACGACCTTGCGATCGACATCAATCCACGTCACGCGGTTCTTCTCGTACGGGAATTCGTCCGGCAGGAGTCCACGGTTCGGGACGAACGACTGCCCGGCAATCGGCAGGCGCACGTCGACCGACCGAATGCGGATCTCGAGCGTATCGCCGGGCTCGGCGCCGCGAATCGCGATCGGGCCGTTCAAGGTGTGGTCGCCGCGGCCGTCGCCCTCCACACCCTTGAACACTTCGTACAGCTCGGCGGGAATCCGGTCCTTCGGAACGCCGATTTTCTCGAACCACCGCGGATTTCCGGTCGCGGTCTCCAGACGCACGATGTCGCCTGAATCGATCGTCAGCACCGGCTTCAGGGAAGCATCGAAGAAGCCTCGATGCACGGTCGCCGGAGACGCTTTCAGGTCGTGCGTTCTGGGCGATCCCTGAGCGCTCGCGACCGCCGGCAATCCCAACAGGCAGATTTGAAAGAGAACCTGCGTGGTCCGCATCGTGCGCTCCTTTGCTGATCAGCCGTCGAGCCGGTAATGACGCAAGCGATAACGCGGACCGTCCGTCTCCGCGCAGACGACGAAGCCGGCTCGCCGGACGAGACGATCCGACGCGACGTTGGGAACATCGGTTACAGCGACGAGCCGGTCGGCAGGCGCGGTCGTTCTCGCGTAATCGACGAGCGCTTTCAGAATCTCGATGGCATATCCCTGATGCCACACGCGCGGGTCCAGGGCGACGAGCGGTTCCACCGCGCCAGCGCTCGGAGGATAGTACTCTGCCGCCGTACTGACCGGCGCCAGCGCGGCGCACCCGACGAGCGCGCCCGGCTCATCCCGCGTCAGAACCGTCCAGAGCCCGAGACCCGACGGCGCGAGAGCCGCAAACTCGCGAATCGTGTCGAGCGCCCGCTCGCGCTCGATAGTGGCGTCGTCCCACAGGAATTGGCGGACCTGTGGTTCAGTCCAGAGCGTCCACAGGACCTCGAAGTCGTCTTCGGCCGTCGGTCGCAGGCGTAAGCGAGCCGTGGTCAGGACGGGCAGCACCTGAATCTGCCACGAGGTCAGGATGCACGTGCGACGAGCCACGCGATGATCAAGACGACCGGCGGTGCCACGGGAATCAGGAGCGTCAGTGCGTTGATCCCAAAAGACACCGCGCCGATGCCTCCGCTGCCAGTCGATGATGCGGTCATGACGCCGCGGAACTGGAACAACAGCCAGACCGCAACGACCAGCAGCCAGAGGAGCAGCCAGCCGCCCGAGATCAGCATCACCTTCAGAAACGACCACTGTCGCAGTGCCTGCACGGCGGTACCATTTCAACGGCGAGCCGCCGTCGCCGGTCCCGAGTCGGGAACAAGCGTCCGGATCATGCCGTCCTGCCTCGAGGTGATGAAGAGCTCGCCGTCGCGGCTCTGACTGATGTGCAGGTCGGCCCTTGACGTGGCTGCGCCGTTGGTCGCTTCGATGAGCTCCTTGAGCGTGACATCCTTGCGATTGCCGCTGCCGTCACGGACATAGAGCTGCAATTCTTCGATCTCCGCGACGGTTTGCGGTATCCCATCGTCCGCCTTCTTCAGCGCCGCGAGATCGGCAACGAAGACGCGTCCCCGCTGCACGTCACCGAAGACGAACTTGCCGCGGAGCGCGGCTATACGGCCCTGATACGCGAACCCGCCACAGATCGCCTGCCCCTCGTCGTGGTCGTACATCGCCACAGGGTAGGTGAACTCGTCCTTGACCCGCCCGCTGAGAATATCCATCGACTGCGGGAACAGCTGGTTGAGTGCTCCCCCGGGCCTCGTGACACCGTTCTCGAACAACCCCTCCCGCTTCATCCAGCCGTAGTTGTTGCCATTGCGAACGATGTTGACCTCTTCGATGTTGTTCATGCCGATGTCCGAGGCGAACATCGTCCCGTCGGCGAGATCCCACGAGAGCCGGTGCGCGTTCCTGAATCCGTAGGCGTAGATCTCGCCAAGCGTTTTCGGATCGCCGTCCGCGGCAAACTTGTTCGATGGCGGAACCGTGTAGTCGCCAAGGCCCTTCGTGCCTTTCGAGACGGCCGGACTGCGTGGATCGATCCTCAGGATGGCGCCAATGACCGAATCGAGCCGCTGCGTCTGCGTCGGATTGCTGGCGTTCGGTCCACCCCCGTTACTGAAGCCCAGGTCGCTGCCGCTCGTGTACAGCAGCCCGTAGTCCGCCGTCCCAGGCTTCGCCGTCGGATTGAAACCGACATATCCGTATGGATGCGTCAGGTTGGCGACGGCGTGGGCGACACGCAGCAGCTCGCGCCGCGTGCCGGCGAACGTGTTCGCGGCGGGGTTCGTCGCGTGCCACTCGGTGATGATGTTGTGGTACGTCGCCTGGCCAGCCGTGAATCCGGGCGGAACGAAGTTCGGCGTGGCGGGATTGCCAGGTGCCCGTTCGGAGTGCACAGTGTAGAAAAGCCCGTTCTTCGCGAACTCGGGATGGAAGTCGAAGCCGATGAACCCGCTCTCCAGACGGTTGTACACGGAGCGCGGAAAGATCTCGCCGACGTCGACATAGACGGCCGGGGGCTTGCTGCCGTCGAGGAGGTACAGAAAACCTCGCGAGTCGTTGGCAAATCGGCGGCCGTCTGGAAGGTCACGGACGAAGCTGACCCGCGCCCAGCCGGATGGGTTGACGTCTTCTTCGGCCGGACGCATTCCGCGCGTCATCGGCAGGCGGACGACATCCTTGATCTCGACGCTGAGCCCCCGCTTGACGATGGGAGCTGGCAGCGGATTGGACGTAATCGGAGCTTCGCTCTGCGCATAGATCGCGCCGGCAGCGCAGGCCGCGAGCCAGACGGGGAGAACACGTGCTGTCTGCACAAACCCCTCCTGAGGCCGTTGATTATCGCCCAACTCGAGACGATGCCTTCAGGGCTGCGTGGTTTCGGTCACCTTCCCGCCCGGCGGTCTCGAATACTTCTTGAACCAACTCATCATGTACAACTGCGTTCGAATCCAGTTGGACGGCTTCGAAACCGTTCCGTGGTACTCCTCATTGAATTGCAGCAGGGCCGTCGGCACGCCTCTCATCTTCAGCGCGGCAAAGAATTCCTCGGTTTGCGGCATCGGCGTCCGACGATCGAGCGCCCCGGTCATCAGAAGCGTCGGCGTCGTCACTTTGCCGACGTGCATCAGCGATGAATGGGCAAGCCAGTCTTGAGGATCCTCCCAGAACGGCTTCCTGAAGAAGCTGTACGTGAACAACGGGACGTCGGTCTGGCCCGCCATGCTCATCCAGTTCATCACCGGGCAGCGGACGGCGGCGGCGGCGAACCGGTCGGTGTGGCCGATCACCCAGCTCGAAAGCACACCGCCACCACTGCAGCCTGAGACATATAGGCGGGACGAATCGATGTAGCCACGCTTGATGACCGTGTCCACGCCGGCCATCAGATCGTCGTAGTCCGGTCCCGGATAGTTATGGTCGATGCCGTCCGCGAACTCACCGCCATAACCCGTGCTTCCTCGAGGGTTCGTGTACAGGACGACGAAGTCGTTCGCTGCGAAGTTCTGGAACATCCAGTTGAACCCGACGCTGTACATCGCGAACGGTCCACCATGAATCTCCAATATCAGAGGGTACTGCTTCGATTCGTCAAAGGTGGGCGGCTTCACGATCCAACCTTGCACTTTGGTATTCCCGCTCGATGAGTACCAGACTTCTTCGACACTCGCCAGTCGCTTTCCGGTCAGAAGGTCGCTGTTGACGTCCGTCATTCGGGTTATGGGATCGACCCGACGCAAGTCGTATCGCACCACATCCGGCGGACGCCGTGGATCGGCCAGCGTTCCAACGGCGACGAGATCACGAGACGCCGAGTCGAGTGTGAGGACGTGCATACCGGTGGTAACCGCTTTGACGCCACCTGCGACCGCCGCGAAGTTGAGGTTCCGCGTCCCTTGGTCCTCGGCATCGAAATAAACGCCGCTGCCGTCCGGCGCCCATTTCAGATTGATCGGATCGCGCTCGAACAGACCACTGATGGCTCGAATCTCTCCTCCGCCGATCGGCACCAGGTGAATCGCTTCGACCGTGTACGAACTGGGAGAAGCGGCATAACCCGTAAACGCCACGACGCGGCCGTCCGGTGAGACCTTCGGCTTCGACCAGGACCCGGGTTTGTTGACGAGTTCGCGAATGTTGCCGCTGGCCACGTCAACGACATATAGGAACGACGTGTCGTACTTCAGATCCGCGTTTGCATCACGGACGGCGTTGAAGACGATCGTTTGACTGTCTGGGGTCCAGGAAATGGAGGCTGGTCCGCGCAACTCGCCGGCGCCGACGCTCCACTTGCCGGTCGTCAAGGCACGTTCCGTACCTCCATCTGCCGGGACGACAAAGAGATGAGTGAAACCGTCCTCAAGAAAGCCGACCTGATCCTGCCGGTAATGCAACGTCTCGACGTATCGCGGCGGCGCGGTCCATTTCGCGTTCTTGGGCTCCGGCGGCATGGCAATCGGCAGGGTGTTCTTCTCTGGCACGAACATCGAAAAGGCAATGGACTTTCCGTCTGGTGACCATTCGGGTGATCGCGGCGCTTCGACGGCGTGGGTGATTTGACTGGCCGGCCCGTCCACGTCGACCCAGCGTACGAACAGCTGGGTGCCTTTCGGTTCGCCTTCAGCGAGATACAGCACGCGCTTGCCGTCAGGCGACCACCGCGGCGACGAGCCCTTCACGAAGAAGCGATGCTCGGAAGCGTCGGCCTTCATGATCCACAGCTCGGAGTCCCACTTGTCCTCCAACTTGTTGACGTGAGCTCGCGTATAGACGATGCGTGAGCCGTCAGGGGAGATCTGCGCGTCACTGACGCGCTCGAAGTCCAGATAGTGCTCCGTGGTCAGAAGGTCAGGCGACCGGGTTTCCTGCGCATTCGTGGAAGGCTGACCCAGGAAGACGGCGACGAGAACCGCGGGCAGCACGACAGAAAGTCGGCGGCGTGTGCGGAGCATACAAGCCTCCCGGCAAGATCACTGAGTGCGAAAACTAATGGAGCGGGATGTTAGCACGCAGGACCGCAATCAGCGGCGGCGCAGGAAGAGGTGAGTCGCACGCTCGCCAGCGACCTGCCTGACGCATTCGTAGCCCACCGCGCGCAGATCGAGACCGTTCAGGAGATGTTCGCCCGACCCGATCAAGACGGGGCGCATGGCCAGGTGCAGTTCGTCAACCAGGCCTGCGCTCAGATACTGGCGAATCGTCGCGACGCCGCCACCGAGTCGCACGTCGCGGCCGCCGGCCGCGGCCCTGGCCCGTTCGAGCGCGGCGTGAATGCCATTGGTGACGAAGTGAAATTCCGTCCCGCCTTTCATCAGGAGCGGGCTCCGCGGATGGTGCGTCAGCACGAAAACCTTGGTGTGGTACGGCGGCTCCTCGCCCCACCAACCCCTCCAACTCTCGTCCGGCCAGGGG
>JBKPSC010000148.1:0-9574 GCA_046734915.1 Acidobacteriota bacterium
CTGCTGCCGGGCGACACGTCGATGGTCCGCGATGCGGTGATCGGCATCGAAAACGGTCCGATGCTGGCGGCGTGGGTGCCGGGCCATGACGCCATCGCGGCGCCGAACGGCACGGCGTTCAAGCTACCGGCAAACGCCAAGCTCACGCTGAAGATCCACTACAAGAAATCGTGGCAGGACGAGCAGAACGCGAAGTCTGATCAGAGCACCGTCGGTCTCTACTTCACCGACGCGCCGCTGTCGGGTAAATCGATCGAGTCGGTCGAGGTCAAAGGACCTGATACGCCGTCCACGACCGAGGCCGTGAGCTTCACAGGCGCGCTCAAGGCCGGTGCAAGAGTGCTGGCCGTGCGTCCCAGCTTCGACCAGGCGTATCGCGACGCGACCATCGAGGCCATCCTGCCGAATGGACGCCGCGCCACGCTGATGAAGTTGCGGGCGCCTCAGCCGCTCTGGTATCGCCGGTATTGGTTGAACGAGCCGATCGAGCTGCCGGCCGGCACGAAGCTCGAGGTGAAGGCGATGCCGGCGCCGCTCGATGAGTTCGGGCCGCCGCCAACGCAGAAGCGCTACCCGCTGCAGGTCGCGCTCGACTACGTGGCTCCCTAGCGCTTGTCTTCGAGAATGCAGAAGTCAGAATGCAGAGTTCAGAATTGATTTGAATTCTGCATTCTGAAATCTGCCTTCTGCATTCTCACGTGCCGGTTTACTTCTTCGAATACTTCGTCAAGCCGCCGCCTGCAGCGGGCCGTGAGATTGGTCCCTCGGCAGCGTAGACGTTTCCATCCTGATCGACGGCAACGCCTTCACCGGCCGCGCCCCATGGGTTCTCGGTCTTGTGCGGCGGAATGAAGGCGAGCACTTTGTCCTCGGCCGGCCTGCCGACGCGAACGCCAGTGCTCCAGTTGGCGTGCCGTTCCTTGCTCGACTCGGAATCGATGGCGAACAGCTGGTCGTCGCGGGTGATGAAAAGCCCGCTGACGCGGCTGAACTGCCGATATTCCGCGATGAACTTCCCTTCCTGATCGAAGACCTGGAGGCGGTGGTTGCCGCGGTCGGCTACGAACAGCCGTCCGCGCGAGTCGAGCGCCAGCGCGTGCGGCGTCCGGAATTCGCCCGGGCCCGATCCGAACTGACCCCACTCCTTCACGAACTTTCCGTCCTTCGTGAACTTCACGATGCGGGCCGGCGTTCCTGGCTTCGCCGTCGGATTCTGACCGCTGTGGCCGTCGGCGACGAAGATGTCGCCCGACGGCGTGGTGACAACATCATTGGGCTCGTTGAACATGTCGGCGCCGCCGCCCGGCGTCCCGGCCTTGCCCAGCGTCATCAGCACTTTGCCCTGAGGGCTGAACTTGATCACCTGATGACCCTTGTTCCCGGCCTTGTTGGCCTGTCCATCGGTGATCCAGACGTTGCCTTCGCGATCGACGTGAATGCCGTGCGGGAAGACGATCATGCCGCCGCCGAAGCTCGTCAGGAGCTTGCCGCTCGAACGGTCGAACTTGACGATCGGATCGACGGTCGATTCGGCGCATGTGTTCGACCCGCAACGGTCGTAGGCCCAGACGTGCCCGTCGGGGCCAATGTCGACGCCGGCAGTCGAGCCCCAGGTGCGGCCGCTAGGCAGTTCGCCCCAGTTTTTGATGACAGTGGGATTCGGGTTTGGCAGATTGCCCTTGATCGTCGGGTCGACGACTTCACCCTGCGTGAACGTCGTCGTACCGCCCGCGAGGGCGAGAACCGCGATGCCGGCGGCGAACGCGATTCGCGCCCGACCTGAAAGTGCCATGGCCACCCCCTCCATATAAAGAGGGCCCAAGTGTATAGCCTTTCCGTAAGGACGCGCGCGTCAGACTATTTCTTTTGATACTTGGTATGGCACGCCTCGCAGGTCTCATAAACCTTGTCGCTCGCCGCCGACAGCGCGTCGCCGTTTTTTTTCTCGGCCGCCGACGCCGCCTGACCCGCCGCGTCGACCATGGCACGCGACATCGCCATCCACTCGGCGCGGTCCATGGGCCGATTGCCGATCATGAGCAGGTTGCCGCCTTCGGCGACGGCGAGCGCCTGAAGCTGAGCCGCGCTCCAGCCAGCCTCGTCCTTGGGCGGATCGCCAGCCGCCTTGAACAGCGCGTCCGAGGCCGGAATGACGATGGCGTGCATGACCTGCTTGACCGTCGCGATGGTGCGCACTCCGGCGACGGCTCGGGCCGGAGGGCTCGTTTGCGGCAGCTGACGCGGCGCCGTCTGCGCGGCGAGACCGAGGGTGCCGCCGAGGACCGCGGCCGCCGCAACGGTGAATCCGGTCTGTCTCTTCATCGAATCACCCACTCAGTACTAAAGAATAGCGTTGGTTCCGGGTTCTGGGTTCGGATTGCCACGAAAGCACGAAGACACGAAATCTTCATGTCCTGACAGGAGGGTTTCGTGCTTTCGCGTTTCGCGGCTAAGTTCCGACCCCCTACAGAACCACATAGCTGACACGTCTTTTGACACCCTAGAAGGCGAGCGTAGCGCTGAGCCTGATCGTACGCGGGACAGCCGGATGGAAGTGAATATCATCCACGCCGGCGAGCGGTTCGCCCGGCAGCCTCGACGTGAAGTAGTAGTCGATGTCGCTGACCTCCGCATCGAAAAGGTTGAAGAAATCGAGGGTCACGCGGAGGTGCCGCGTCGCCTGATACCCGGCCTGGAGGTTCACGAGGCTCGTCGCCTCCGACTGCACCGAGTTGTCCTCGACGAGCGCGCGCGGTCCGAAGTAACGCCAGCGGATGCTGCCGAACGTGCGGTGCAGCCCATCGACGCTCGCTCCGGCGGAGACCACCGTGCCGACAGCCTCAGGAACGTAGGCGCTTTCGGGCGGCGCATCGCGGAACCGCGCGCGAGACAGCGACAGGTCTGCGTCGAACACGAGCCACTTCTTCGGGCTGTAATAGTTGGCGATCTCGATGCCGTGTCTGGTGCTGGTCGGTCCCGGCTCGGTCGCGCCGACGTCTCCGTTGTAGACGAGCTCCGATCCAAGGCGCAGCATCCACAACGAGACCGTGGATTGCAGATGCGGGATAGCGACGGTGCGGAGACCAACCTCGGCGCCGTCCGCGCCGACGAGCGGCGTCACGCGATCGACCGGGTTCCCCTCAGGATCGCGCGTGATGGTCGTCCCGAGGGCGCTGTTGCTGTGGAATCCGGCTCCGGCGTTGACGTAGAGCTCGGTGCCCTTCCACGGACCGAGCGTCGCCCCGCCTTTCGGGCTGACGCGCCCGGCCGACGCGGTCCCGCTGTTCAGCGGATCCAATGCGTCGACTCGGTACGACGATCCATCCAGCCGCAGGCCGGCGATGGTTCTCAGCCAGGGCGTCCACTCGGCTTCGTTCTGTGCGTACACCCCCGCGCTCGTCACGCGCGCCGACGAGTCGGTGCGGACGTCGAGGCGGGTGCGCGCCTCGGTGTGGTACAGCGCCACGGTTGGAATCGCATCGTTCCGCACCTGAGCCCCGAACGTGTTCTGCATTTCGCGGCGTCCCCAGTGCGACAACCGGCGGTGCGACACGCGCACGCCGGTCGTGTAGCGATGGTCGACCTGCTCCTGCTGATCGCCGTGCAGCGGATCGTCGAGGAAGAACGTGAAGTTCGAAATCAAGTGGAGGTCGTACACCAGGCCGAAGGCGCTGACCTTGGTGACCGCGTTCGCGCCGCCGCGCTGCCATTCGCCGGAGATCGAGTAGCGATACGTGCGCCCGCCATCGGTGGGATCGATGCTGCCGAACCGATCGATGAGCCCTTGCTCGATCGCCCGCTCTGGCGACGCCTCGGTCGCATTCCACTTCCCGAGATAACCCATCGCTGTCAGCGACAGGCCGTTGACCGCATCGCCTCGGCTGTAGCGCAGCACGCCGTTGAACTTCCGGTACGAGTCCGGGATGTCCCAGGGTCCGGCATTCGTGGACGTCTCGAACGCGGCGAGCAGGTGGCCGCGGCCGAGCTCCGGCGACGCGGCGGCGAACACGCGACTGAATCCGAAGTTGCCGATCTCGAACGCGCCCATCGGCCGCTCGAGCGTGGTCGCGTAGGTGATGTTGGACGCCCCGGCGGTCGCGAAGTCGCCCTGCTCGGCGAAGTATGGTCCCTTCGAGAACTGCACGCTGGCGACGAGCTCGGGGATGAGGAAGTTGATGTCCGAATACCCCTGGCTGTGCGCGTGCGTCGGCATGTTCACCGGCGTTCCAGCGATGGTCGTCGCGAAATCACTGCCGTGATCGAGATTGAAACCGCGAAGGAAGTACTGGTTGGCCTTTCCCTCGCCACTGTGCTGCGTGATGATCACGCCTGGAACGGTCTCGAGCACTTCCCCGGCGCGCAGCACCGGCCGGACGTCGAGCTGGCGCGCGGTGATGGCGCCTTGACTCGCCGATTGGGCGACGCCAATCAGGTTCTCCGCCGGATTCTCGGCGTCGGCCAGATTCACGAAAGATCGCTTGCCGGTCACGACTACGTCGGCGTTGAGCGAGAGGCCGAGCACGCCGTCGACCGTCGTCGCCTGTCCCGCCGCGACAACCACGTCGCGCCGTTCCAGTTCAGTGAAGTTCAGGAGGTGGAAGGTCACCGTATACGTTCCCGGCGGCACATCGTCCATGCGATACCGGCCGGTGCCGTCGGTCTCGACCGACCGCACGATGGCCGAGCCGCTGGCGAGCTCCACTGACGCGCCCGGCAGCACACCACCGGTCTGATCACGCACGCTGCCGGTCACGCTTCCATTGCTCCGGTCCTGCGCGCCGGCCGGACGCCCTGACAACGCCGTCAACGCTATGAGAAGTGCGATTCTCAGGCCGCGAACGCTCGGTCGAGGCCTCATCGCTTGTACATTTCCTTGACGCCTGGCATGTAGTTGGTGTGACAGTGCACGCACGCCTCGTACATGTCAGCACCGACGTCGAAGACTTCCTTGGGGTTTTTTCGATCGATCGCCGTGATCATGCGTTCGCCCTCGGCGATGAGCGCGGACGCGAACTGCATCCACTGATCGGCGTCCTGTGCCCGCGGCACCAGCATCAGCAGGTTGCCGGCTTCGGTGACGGTCACCGCGGCGTCGCGAATGTTGGCCCATTCTTCGTCGGTACGCGGCCGCAGCTCCTGGGTGCCGGTCGCCGTGTCAATCTCACCGACCGACTCCCAGATGATGTTCGCCTGTTTCTCGAGGACCGAGGCCATGAGCGCTTTGTTGTCGACGACCGGTTTGAACGGCGGCGGCTTCGGCCCGCTGCACGCGACAGCGGACGCCACAATCAGCCCAAGGGCAAGACCACCGAATCTACACATGAGATCCTCTCTGGTGCGACGAAGACGGTCCGTATAGTATGCGCAGGTTCGGGCGTCGGTGAAATGTCCGCCGGCCGGAGGCGCGATGCATCACGCAATCCTTATGACCGTCGTCATCATGTGGTCTGTGTTGTCGGGCGTGACGGCCCTGGCGCAGCAGGATCCTGCCGTCGGCAACTGGCGCGGCACGTTGAAGGCAGCCGATGGCACGAGCAGCACGGTGATTGTGACCGTGGCCAAGACTGGCGACGGCTACAGCGGCTCGACGACCGGCGTCGGCGAGAGCTCCGAGAGCCCGCTGACGCGAGTGTCCGTCGCCGGCACGCGCGTGACGATCGAAGGCGCCGCCGACTCGAAGCTCGGGCCGGTGACGCTCGGCGCCGAGCTCACCGTGGAGGGCAACGCCATGCGAGGAGCCGGCACTCTTGGGGTCGGCAATCAAAAAATCCCGGTGACGTTCGAGCTGCAGCGTCGGGCCCGGCAGGATGTCGTCCAGCACCAGGTCGCGCAACGTGCGGAGTACTTCGCCGGGCGATGGACGTTCGAGTACTTGGGGGGCGAGTTCCCTCCGCTGAGCACCGGCGATCGTTCCGGCAGCGTGACGTTCTCGGCGCCGCCTCAATCCGCGTTTCTCAGCGGCGCCGTCGAGGGCGAGAGCCTCGGCAAGCCGTTCAAGGAGACCGTCACCCTCGGCGTGAATCCCGATACCAAGATGGTCGTCCTGCTCGAGCGGCGGGCCGACGGTGTCGAGCTGGTCAGCCTCGGCAACTGGACCAGCCCGCTGGCGATTGTCTTCCAGACCGCGCCGGTTCAGTCGAATGGCCGGTCGTACCAACTCCGCAGAGTGCTGTCGGTCCTCTCGGAATCGGCCTTCGACCTCGCCGAGGAATTTTCAGTAGACGGCGGCGCGTTCCGGAAGCTCGGAACGGCGCACTACACGAAGCAGTAGGTCTTAGGTCTTGAGTCTTAGGCTCAAAGCTCTTGCGTGAGACCTAAGACATAAGACTTAAGACGCGAGCCTACTCGATCGTAAAGGCGAGCAGGACGTTCCCCGGCCGGCCGCCGAGCGTACCGTAGCCCGAGTTCAGGTACACCATGCCGTCCGCGATCACCGGGCCTGGTCCGTTGATCGACGCGCCCGCCGCCTTCACGCCGTTGACGGTCGTGAACTCGCGGTTGGTGTCGAACTCCCACAGCAGCGTGCCGTCTTTCGTCGCGAACGCGCGAACGCCGCCGTCCATGGAAGCGGCAAAGACGGCGCCGGGGATAACCGAGAGCGCTGCGAGGATCGCCGGCGAGCAGCCGCGTCCGGGCTGTCCGCACAGCAGCGGCCGCGGCATCGCGCGCCACGCGCGCTCGCCGGTCGCCAGCTGCACGGCGTGCAGCTCGCCAGCCGACGGCCGGTTGCCGTCGGCGACGCCGAAGTACGCGTGCTCGTTGTCGACCGCCGATCCCCACTCCATGCCACCAAGCGCGCTGCCGACGCCGGCGCGGTACTGCCAGATGACTGCCCCGCGGTTGTCAGGATCGAAGGCCCAGCCGATCCCCGACTTCTGCCCCAGGACGAGCATTTCCCGGCCATCAGGACGCTTGACGAGCATCGGCGAGCTACCGAAGTCGAAGTCCGGTCCGAGCCCGGTCGCCGGCGGACAGTTCGCGCCGGCCTGGTTGCAGCCGACGACGAACACGTCTGCCGGCGTGGCCTGGGCCGTCCAGCGGACCTTGCCGGTGTCCAGCTCGAAGGCGATCACCGCGTCGCTCGTCGTCTGCTGCGGCTCGGTGTACATGTTGCCGGTCGCGGCGTATACGAGCCGGCGAACCGGATCGATCGTTGGCGACGACCAAATGGCCGCGCCAGACGGACCGTAGCGCGTCGAGCCTCCGGGGTTCTTGCCGACGGGTCCCGGCTCCTTGTCGATGGTGAAGGTCTTCCAGATCAGAGCGCCGGTCGACGCATTGAGCGCGACAAGACTGCCGCGGAAGGTGCAGCATTCGTACTTCGGATTGTTGCCTTGTCCTTCCTCGAGTGACGAGACCGGAACGTACAACCGACCCTGGAATGGCATCACTGCGCCCGTCACGCGCGAGGACCGATGCTCCTCGACCGCGCGTGTCCAGAGTTGCTGGCCCGTTGCCGCGTTGAGCGCGTAGACATTCGCCCGCTCGTCGCCGAAGTAGGCCGTCACGGCACCGCTCGCCGCGGCATCGATGACGATCGCCGAGCGGACCGCGGCTTTGGCTTTGAAGGTCCAGTAGGTGCAGCCGAACTTCGCGTCGAGCGCGTACACCGTGCCGTCCTGGCTGCCGGTGAAGAGGCGGCCGCCAAACACCGTCGCCGCAGCGCGCGCGGACGTGGCGTTCGGGAAGCCAAAAGCCCATTTCAGCTTGAGCCGCGGAAGCTGCTCCGCGGTCAGGCCGGGCCTGGGCTGGAAACGGGCGTTGCTCGGCTCGGCGCTCCAACTTCTCCATTCGCCGCCGACCCCGGGGCCAAACCTCGGCTCAGCGGTGCACAGCGCGGAGGCGGGGGGATCGACTGCGCCAGTAGCGGTCGACGCGCTGCCGATGTACTCGGCGACCGCGCGGCGCTCGTCGTCGGTCAACGTCGCGCCTTGGACAATCATGACGCCGAGCGTCAGGGTCTCGACGATCGCCTGCGGTGATCGTTGCCGGAGGTCGGCGACCGACGGAGTACGGCTGTCGTTACCGGCGTGGCAGCTCGCACACCGCTCCTGGAAGATCGCTGCGCCGTTTGGAGCGTTTGGCGGTTGGGTCTGGGCGCTGACAGGACCGGCCAGCGCCACGAACGTCACGCCAGCCAGCGCCGCCGCAAGTCGCACCACGTCAGTTGCCGCCGGTCCGTCCGGGACCGGCGGCCGCGCGAGTCTCGACGGTCCCGAAGTAGCCGATGAGCATCTCCTCCCAGGTCTGATCGCCCCAGCGGACGGTGGCTGTGGGATCGGGATTGAACCGGTTGTTCTTCGAGTTGTCGAAGTGCGCGGTGACGACGAGCGTCGAGCCCTTCGGTGCCAGCTTCGGCTCGGCGAACTTGTAGCGCATCTGCCAGTTGAAGTCGTACTTCGGAACGCTGAGGAGCACTTCCTCGCGGCCGTCCGGATAAACCAGCTTGTAAATGACGTCCTTGCCGCGGACGTGCATGTGCGGATAGAGGTTGGTCAAGTACGTGTCGCGATCGAACGTCTTCTGCGCGCTGACCTCGTGATTCGGGGCCCCGGGCGGAATGACGAACGTGGTGTTCGGCATCTGGCCGCCACCGAGGATCTTGGCGTTGGCCTTCGGCGGTTCCTTGGAAACCAGAATCCCGACTTCGGTCTGATCTGTCACCGGCTGCCCGATGGTCGTGTAGTGCATCTGCAGCACGATCGCGGAGCCGGCCGGGATTTTCCGCACGACGCCGTTTTCGAACGCTTCGTAAAGGCGGCCAGGCACGAGGCCCGCTCCGAGGCCGCTCGGGATTTCCTTGAGCGCCGGATCGCGCGTGAGCCGCGGTTTCAAATCGAACGGCTGCCCGTTGCCCTCGACCAGATCGCTGATGATGTGATGCACCACGCGGCGGTCGGTCGGCCGCAACTCGACGCCGCGGATCCAGACGTCTTCCTTGAAGTTCGTCGGAATCGTGATGTAGGTGTACGGCACCGTGCCGTCAGCCGGCACGGTGAACGGCGCCGGCATCTTCAGGATGATGTCCGGCTTGCCGATCGTCCAGCCTTCCGCGAACTCGGGGGCCTTTGGCAGGTCGGCCTTGTCGCCCTCAGGGGCTCCGCCGTCGACCCACGAGGCAATGGTCTCAATCTGCTTGGCGGTGAGGCTCGGATCGTTCTCCCATTTGCCGATGCCGGGATCAGCCCCCCACGGCGGCATCTCTCGAGCCGTCGTCCGCCGTTTGACGGCACGCGCCCATGGCCGCGCGTCTTCGTACGTCAGCAGCGACATCGGCGCCATGCCGGACGGGCGATGGCACTCGACGCACTTGGCGTACAGAATCGGCGCGACGTCCTTGCTGAAGGTAGGGCCTGATGCAGCCTGCGACGGGGTGTTGCCAAGGGCCACCAAGCCGGCAGCCGCGACGACCGACCCGATGAATCGGAGAACTCTCATCGGCCAAGCCTCCCCAAAAAAAGAATCGTCCAGCCAGTATACGCAACGGGCCTGTTTTTCCTACCAGTCGATACGCCCGCCGAGCTGGAACCGCCGGCCCTGCACGATACTGCCCGGATCCATGTAGTTCGGTCCG
>JBKPSC010000149.1:0-10501 GCA_046734915.1 Acidobacteriota bacterium
TGGCCGCCGGTCTGCGCGTGCGGGCCTATCTGTCCACGTCGTTCGGCTGTCCCTACGAAGGCGACGTCCCCATCGCGGCTGTCGTCCGTCGAACGGCGCAGCTATTGGACCTCGGTGCCTTTGAAGTAGCCGTCAGCGACACGATCGGTGTCGCCCATCCGGCACAAGTGGTCGAGGTGTTGACGGCGCTGCGATCCGAGGTCTCAATCGACCGCATTGCTCTTCATTTTCACGACACGCGCGGGACGGCGCTGGCCAACGTCCTAGCGGGCCTGCTGGAAGGAGTTCGGACGTTCGATGCGTCCGCTGGTGGATTGGGAGGGTGTCCGTACGCGCCCGGCGCCGCCGGCAATCTCGCCACCGACGATCTGCTTTACATGCTCGAGGGCGTGGGTGTCCGAACCGGTGTCTCGCTCGCGGCGCTCGAAGAGGCGACGACGTTCATCGCCTCGCGCATCGATCACGCTCTGCCGTCGCGATATGCGCAAGCCGCCAAAGCGGCCCGCGCTACGCCTTGATCGGAACGGGCTCGGCCTCTGGCTCGAGCAGCGCCTTCACGACCTCCTCGAACGGCATCATGTTGATGGCGTCGTAGTCGGCAGGGCAACCGAACTCACGTTGCTGCGGGGCCGTCGGATTGCCGAGCGTCACGCACAGGCCGCAGCCGATGCAGAGGTCGGCGCGGACCGCACACACCATTCGTCCGTCGCGGTCGGGTTCCTCGACAATACAGCCGGCGACCGGGCACGCAGCCTGACAGATCGAGCACGCGAAGGCGCCGAAGCAACTATCGGGATCGATGACCGCTATCGTCTTGGGCGCCTTCTTGCGAGGGCCGCCCATCATCTTGGTCCACATGGTGAGCGAATTATATCGCACGCCGCCGGAGACTGCCTATTTCAGGACGTGTCCGCTGGGCGGTTCGCCGACCTCCGGCATCGCCGTATACATCGATGCCTGATCCTCCCAGATCTGCCCGTTCGCATTGACGGCGAAGTAGCGCATGTTGCCGGCTTCGAGCGGGTCCGCGGCGGCCTTGAACCCGCGACCCGTAAGGCCGGCTGCCAGGTTGTTGCACGTCGGCGGCGCGCCGGGGAACGCCCTCGCTTCGAGTTGGATGCTATAGCCACTCTGGTTGATCGAATCGGCGCGGCCAAGCGTGGGGCTGATGAACGATGTCGCCGATCCCACTGGCGGCGTGCCGAGCACAGTCAGCTTCGGTGCGTAGAAACCGCCGCCGCAGGTCAACGCGTACGTCAGCTGCGCGCTGTTGATGGTCCGCATCGAGCCGATGGCCGATGCCGACCCTGCCGCCTGACGAGCAACAAGGAGTCGCGGCAGGGCAATCAAGGACAAGATGCCGATGATGCCGCAGACGAACAAGACGTCAATCAGTGCAAATCCCCGGGCGTTGTTGATGCGCACGATATTGGCTCCGCCGCATCACGCTGCAGAGGTTGTGCCGACCACGGGCACAGATCGAACTGACTGATACGCAATCAGTTGCGCCTGGCAGGCACCCGGCGCACGCTGACAAATTCTGGCCCGGCTGCGGACGTCTGACAAATCTTGGCAGCCTCTCTCGGGCCAAACCGGACCATACCTGCACGGGCTCGCAGCGCTGGCCTCGTAATTGCGTTGCATCCCCGGCATGACACCACGATTGCCAACTACCGCACTCATCGTGACGCTGTCGACGGCGATTCTTGCGGCTCAGACGCGCATTGTGCCGCCGCCAAACAAATATTCGGTCGCTCAGGACGTCGAGCTGGGTCGCGAGGCGTCGGCTCAGGCACGGAAAGAACTGCCGCTCATGAAGGACGACGCTGTCACCTCGTACGTGCAAGAGCTCGGGCAGCGTCTCGTCGCGGCCATCCCGGCGGAGCTTCGGCACAAGGAATTCCACTACACGTTTGAGGCCGTCAACGTGCGCGACATCAACGCGTTCGCGCTCCCGGGCGGACCGATGTTCGTCAACCGCGGGATGATCGAAGCGGCGAAGACGGAAGGCGAAGTCGCTGGTGTGATGGCGCACGAGATCAGCCACGTCGTCCTGCGCCACGGCACCGCGCAGGCGAGCAAGGCCGGCAAGTACCAGGCCGGCGCCATCGCCGGCGCGATTCTCGGCGCCATCGTCGGCGGCCAGGTCGGAAACATCATCGCTCAAGGCACGCAATTCGGGCTGGGCGCCGCGTTTCTGCGATTCGGCCGCGAATACGAGAAGCAGGCGGACCTCGAAGGCGCCCAGATTATGGCGCGCGCCGGCTACGATCCGCGCGACATGGCGAACATGTTCCTGACGATCGAGAAGACGTCTGGCAGCAGCGGTCCTGAGTGGCTGAGCGATCACCCCAACCCGGGCAACCGCTCCGAATACATCGCGGAGGAGGCCAGGGCGCTTCGTGTCGAGAACGCGGTCTCCGACTCGAGCCGGTTCCTGCGGGTCAAAGACCACCTCAAGTCGCTGCCAAAGGCACCGAGCAGCGAAGAAATCGGACGCAGGCGGACAGCGTCGAACCCCGGCGAGGCGGGCGAAGATCTGCCGCCGCCGACAGGACAGGTCGCGCCGCCATCGTCGCGATATTCGCAGTACACGCCGGGCAACGTGTTCCGCGTCAGCGTGCCGTCGAACTGGCGACAGCGGCAGGCCTCGACCGCCGTCACCTACGCGCCAGACGGCGCGTTCGGCGCCAGCAACGGCCAGACGATGTTCACGCACGGCATCGAGTTCGGTGTCGCAAGGAATTCAGGGCGCGATCTGGAGTCGGGCACCGAAGCCCTGCTCGATTCGCTGACGCGCGGCAATCCGCGGATGCGCGGCGACGGACGATTCAGGCGCACCACACTCGGCGGCCAATCGGCGCTCGGCACGACACTTGGCAATGTGTCCGAGGTCACCGACGACGATGAAACCGTCCAGGTGCTCACGACCCAGCTTCAGGACGGCAGTCTCTTCTACGCGATTGCGGTCGCACCTGAGCGACAGTTCGACGAATACGCCGGAACATTCCAGCGCGTCGTCGACTCGGTGCGGTTCATGAGGTAAAGCCCATCACCACGGCCTCGCACGTCGCGAGCACGAGCACACGGCGTGCGGGGCCACAGCCAGAGAACTCCAGTGCAGCTTCTTTGCTCCGGAGGTGTGCGTGCGCAATCGAGTGACGTCAACGATCGTGGCGGGACTCGTTCTCATCGGTCTGAGTGCCACTCCTGCTTCGGCCCAGCAATCCACGTCGTCTGATGACTACGATCTGAGCGTGGGTGCGTTGTATGACGTCGCTCTCAACGAATACTCGCAATCGAGCAACGTCGGCATGCACCTCGACGTCGCCAAACGGTTTCTGCGCGGCGACTCGATGAGCCTCTCCGGCGTCGGTGAAATCGGCTTCAATCACTTCGAGTCCGAAACGCTCTCCAGCTATCTCGGCGGCATTCGCTTCCCCGGCAGCTACAGCCAGAAGTTCTCTCCGTTCGCGCAGATGCTGCTCGGCGTCGAGCACTGCTGCGACGACACCAATTTCGCGATTCAGACCGGCGGCGGTGTCGACATTCCCTGGAAGACCCAGTTCGCGTTCCGAGCCCAGGTCGACTGGCGGCACGTGAGCAACGAAGGCGACGATGCGGACGGCCTGCGGGTCGGCATTGGCGTGGTGTTTCCGTTGAACCGGTAACTCGCGTTTTTCGAGACTCCCCCGAAAGGGCAAATGATGGCCAAGGCAATCGGTGGATGGATTCTCGGCGTCGCGGCGCTCGTCCTGCTTGGGCCCTTCGCCTCGCCGGCACTGGCGCAGGACGAGGGCATCGGAGTCGGGATCAAGGGCGGACTGCTCTTCTCCACCCTCGATTTCGGCGCGAACGACGACTTCCTCGAGAATAAGACCGGCTGGACCGGTGGCCTGTTCATTGGCGGCAACCGCAGTGGGATACTCGGGGTCGAAGCGGATATTCTCTACGCCCGTAAGGGCGCGCAGATCGAGAATGTCGGCGACATCGACATCGACGTGCTGGAGATTCCGGTGCTGCTGCGGCTGAATGCCGGATCGGGCAGCCTGAGTGGCGCCCGGCTCTATGGGCTGGTCGGACCGGCCATGGATTTCCGCCTCAACTCCGAATTCGCCGGCGTTGATATCGTGGACTTCACGCAAGGCTACGATGTGAATCTGGTGTTCGGCGGCGGGGTGGAAATCACGCGCTTCCTGGCCGAAGTGCGCTATAACCACGGCTTGCGGAACATCTCGAAGAACTTCTCTCAAAGCGACGAGATCAAGACGCGATCGTGGGCACTGCTCATCGGCGTTCGGTTCAACTGATAATCGACAGCGGGAGGCCCGGCGCGCCGGGCCTCCAAACGCCTCCGCCCGCGCGATGGCGACTCTGATGCCTCAGAACGCCGACTGGGCGCGTGTCTCCGTGGCGGTGGCGGCGGCCATCGTGCTGGCCTACGTGGCCGCAGTCATCGCCGGCCGCGTCGCGCGGGCCGCCTTGAGCGCCCTCGTCCAGCACGAGCACCGTGAGGGCACGGCGGCGGCGGTCCACCAACCGGCGCGCATCATCCGCGCCGCCGTGTTCGTGGTCACGATGTTAGCGCTGGTCTTGCCGGCACTGGAACTGGCCGGCGTGCAGACGACGATCGGCCTGACCTCGCGCGCGCTGACCGCGTGGCTCTTCGGATCCGGTCTTCGCATCCTCGTGATTGCCATCCTGAGTTACGCGCTGCTCAGGATCATCTCCATCACGGCTCGACGGCTCGAGGCGCAACTGGGCGAGGCGACCTCGGCCGACATGATCGAGCGCCTCAAACGCGCGCGTACAGTCAGCGGCCTCGTGCAGCACGCGCTCACCGCGCTGGTCGTCGGCATCGCCGGTTTGATGGTGCTGCACGAGCTGCAGGTCGACATCATTCCAATCCTGACCGGCGCCGGCGTGGTCGGCCTCGCCGTCGGTTTCGGCGCTCAGACCCTCGTCAAAGACCTCATCGCCGGATTCTTCCTGACCCTGGAGAATCAGGTAAGGGTTGGCGACGTCGTCGACATCAACGGCACGGGCGGACTGGTCGAGGAGATCAACCTTCGCACCATCGTGCTGCGCGACGCCGACGGCGCCGTGCACGTCTTTCCGAACGGATCGGTCGAACGTCTCTCGAACCGGACCAAGGACTACGCCTTTGCCGTGGTGGATGTCGGCGTCGCCTACAGCGAGAACGTCGACCAGGTCATGGCGCTGCTGCGGGAAATCGGCGCATCGCTCGCCAGCGACCCGAAGTTTGGTCCGAACCTGCTCGAACCGGTCCAGGTGCTCGGCATCGACAGCTTCGAGGACGCGCGCCTCATCGTCAAAGCGCGAATCAAGACCCTGCCGCTCAAGCAGTGGGACGTCGGCCGGGAGTTCCGGCGCCGCATCGCGGTGACGTTCGCCGAGCGCGGCATCGTCATGCAGGTGCGGACACCGCCGGTGCGCTGAGCAGACTTACGCTTCTGTTTGCCGGCCGCCCAATCTGCAATCGCGGACGGTAACGGGCGTCCCCCACCCTTTCGGCAACCGCTTCGGAATCCATCAGTTAGCGAACCAGTCCGCCGGGCCCGACGTTTGTAATCACCAGAAACGCGCGCGTCACGCCCGGCGCGCCAATTCCTGAGCATCGCTGGAAGACACGGTCATGAGCAGCCCGTCACCGGTTCTCGTCACCCCACCCGCGGCCAACCTGCCGCGGTTCCTGGAAGTCGATGAACGCGTGCCGCCAGCGATTCGCAAACTGGTGGAGGAAGCGGACGGCTGCCTCGACATGGCGTTCACCACAGGCGGGGCCGCGTGCGCACGGTCGGCGATTCGGACCATCGTACAGACCGAGCACGCCGACGCGGCGGACTACGCGGCGAGCCTGCTGACGCTCAGTGAAAAGCATCCGGCGGTGGCGCCGGCACTGTTCCAGATACTCGCGATGCTGGGTGGCGGCGACGAGCCGCTGTCGCCCGAGGCTTTGCGAGCGCTCATCGTCGCCGTGAAGGCCATCATCTACGAAATTTACGTCCTCGGGGCCGAACGGGTCGAGCGGCTGATGTACGTGCACCAGCAGGTCGAGGCCCTCAAGCGCGACAAGTAGCTAGCCGGTCCGCACCATCCGCGCCACGACATCCACATAGCGACGGGCGTCCTCGTAAGTGAGGGTCGAGCGCGCTGCGTCGAATGTCATCCACCGAGACTCGCGAATCTCGTCCGCCGGCGCGGTCCCGCTGAACCAGACCAGGTAGTACGACACTTCGATCTCCCGCTCGCCAGCCCGAAAGCTCGAGACGCCGACCAGATCCGCCGCCTCTCCGACGACGCCGCCTTCTTCACGCAGCTCGCGGACAGCGGCCTCGGCCGGCGACTCGCCTTTCTCGACGTGACCCTTAGGGAAAATCCAGTCGTCGGGATTTCGCTTCGCGCGGACCATGAACACCTCTCTGGCCGAGCCTCTGGGTCTCACCGCAATCGCACCAGCCTGCTGGACTTTCATGTGCTGTCGATTCTAGCTGGGCGCCATTCCGAGCACGGCTGAGTCAGATTGACACGCATTTTGCAGTCTGGACGACGTGGGTGGCGATGCCGCCCGGACCAAGGAGGTTTTGCCCATGAGTTTCGGCAAAGCGGCTGGCCTGACGGCCGGTTTTCTCGGAGTTTTCGCCCTCGGGTTGGCGCTCGGGCCATCAATAGTCCCACGCGCCCACACAGATGTGGCACTCACGTCGCGAGCAGAAACAACCCCGGCGCCGGCCGCCGAGGCGCCCAAGCCGGCGCCTGCAGCTCGAGCGCCGAAGGCGGCTCGGCCGGCGCCGAACAAGGCCAACGATTCGACCAGGTCGGCCGAAATCTCAGCCAAGCATCCCGAGCTCTGCGAGCGCTTGAAGCCGGTGCTGAATCGCGGCGCCGATATGTCGAAGGCGGCTGAGGGCTTCCGCAGCGGTCAGGAGTTTGCGACCGTGGCGCACGCGGCGAGGAATACGCAGGTGCCGTTCATGCTGCTCAAGCACCGCGTGCTGAATGAGCGGATGTCGCTGGCGTCGGCAATTCTCGCGTCGCACCCGGATACGAACGCTGCAGCGGAGGTCGCCAGAGCGCGAGCCGAGGCCAAGTCGGACGTCGACGCGCTCAATCTGTAACCCGCTCTGGTCACACAATTGAACGGAGACCCCAATGGGATCTCCGTTCAATTGATACGGTCCGTACGCCTCGTAAAGCCCCACCCGATCGCGCCAACCTTCTTATAGACTCGTGCGCAACGCCGGCCGCCGAAGACGCGAGTTCATGGCGTGGGCACGAGGCGATGGCCCTTGTCAGGGTCTGCGCCCTCATTCATCTCTTCGAAACAATAATTCTCTGGAGCTGAGGGCGGATGAGCACAATTCCGAGGACCGGGCGCACGGTCGTCATCTGGAACGACGCCGAGTGTATGGGCGAGATGAACACTTTCCGAATGGAAGACATGGTCGAGCGCGCGGCGATCACCCATCAACTGCGGATTTTGCAGCCCGACGGAACGTCGATGCCTGGCTACATCAACGCAAAATGTCACGTGGCGCGCAGCCCCACCTCCATTGAACTGACCTACCGGCGTACCGAGAATCCGCCGCGGGTGCCGTGCGGCATCGCACGACTGAGATACGAACTCCGAGTGAGCGACGGCTATCCCACCATCACGGTTGAATGGAAGGAACCGAACGGAAATGCTTTCACGCCGACGGAGGCCGTCGCCATCTGGCTGAGCAACCAGTCATGAGACCGGACGCGGACTGCCCGGCTGCCAGGCGTGCTGCGTCGGCCACAGTTTCGACCCGTAGCGGCGGAGCAACGGCAGGATGGCGTAGAACATCACCGATCCGATGAGGAAACCGACGATGGCCGACGCGGGATACTGCCTGAGTCTCGGCGCAAAGACCGCGCACAGGAGAACGGCCTCGGCGAAATAGAGCGGCGTCGTCTTCAGTCCAGGGTTCGGGCGAAACCCCTTGATGTGAAGAACGACGTGAGAGAACAGGCCGTCGGCGACGCGACAGCCGATGAGTAGACCGAGCATCGCAACGGTGAACCGCGTCGGCCAGCGGTACGTGCCGATGATGCCGATTGCCCCGACCAGCTAGAGCATGACAGTCAGCCCACGGAAGAAGACCACGACGCCGACCCACGCCGGAATCCTGACGCCAGCGATGGCGCCGAAGTAATCCGCGAGTCGTCCTCTCAGCTCCTCGACCGAATGGCCGAGCGTCAGCGCCCAGTCGACGATTTGCAGGAGGACGATGGCGGCCAACGTCATGCAATCCTGGACACTCTAACGCCCGAGAGTGAGATCGCCAACGCCGGAGCCCGCCTCTGCGTTTGGAGCAGTAGAGGCCGGATAACAGACCGCACAGCTTGTCATGTAGACTGCCGTGCCGTGAGAACGGTGCACACCATTTGTCTTGTGGTCATACTGAGCCGGCCGGCGCTCGGCGCTCCCGGCATTGCTCTTCAGACATCGGTCGCTCCTCAGCCGGACGAAGACCTCGCCTCCCCTTGTGGCTACGAAATCACTCTGCTCGACCCGTCGCGAGCTATCAAAGGCGTCTGGGTCATCTTCGACCGCGGCCGCGACATGCTCCGTTACTACGGAGACCCAGAGGTGCAAGCGTTCGCCCGACGGCACCAATTCGCACTGATGCTCCCGTTCCATTGCCGCGCCAAATCTGAGGAAATGAAAGGAGACATGAATGTCGACGCTTCAAAGGGGTTGGGCCGCGCGCTGCTGGCCGCGCTGACACAGTTTGCCGAGAGCTCGAAGCATCCAGAGCTGGCACGCGCCAAAGTCATCCTCTTGGGGTTCTCGGGTACGGGATCGTTGGTTGGGCGCCTCGCCGAATATGCGCCTGATCGTGTGGTCGCGGCCATCGCCAGCCATCCAGGACACTTCGAACCGTTGGGCGTCGACACGATCAAGCTCTCTTCCAAGGCGGCCTCCATTCCCCAACTCATCGTTGTCGGCAGCGACGACGCGATCACGGGGACCGAACGACCATACGCGTACTTCCGGAAGTACTTCGACCAAGGCGCGCCCTGGACCTTCGTCGTGCAGAACAAGACGCCGCATTGCTGCGTCATCAACGTCAAGGCTCTCGTGCTGCAGTGGCTCGACGCCGTTGTCATTCAGCGCGCGACACGGACCAGCGGCTCGTACGGCTTCATCCAGACCCAGCCGACCGAAGTCAAGGAGTGTCCAGAGCCTTACCCACCCGCTGCACCCATCTGGTGCCGAGGCGCCAAGGATTCGTGGGGCGGCGCAAACTGGTTCGTAACAGCCGCCACAATCGAGCGGCGGCCTACCGCGCCCGCAGGGATGATCCCCGCTGGCTGGCTGCCCGACAATCAGTTCGCTCGGCAGTGGCGTTCGTTTGTGACCATGCCCGAGCATCCCCTTACATCGCTTCCTTAACCGCGACAAAGAGCGCGTCCCGGAGGTCGAGGCTCCAGTTTGTGTTCAGGCTGTGGTTGAGGACCTCGTCGGCCGTCTCGTGCGTCGCGAACAGCCGGGTAGTCATGCGCTACCGCGCGTTGGTGTGACGACACTTCGCGAGCCTCTCCGAAGCGCGATGATCTCCAGGCGACCGCCAAATGGCGAATCACACCGTGGTACACGCATTGCGAAAGGGAGTGCGTTCAGCGATCGGTGCGCTTTCCGACACGGGACTTCTTCCGGAGTCCGATCGAACACGAGCGGCCGTCCCGTCACTCCAGCACGCTGTGCACGTCATCGGACCGCACATCTCGCGATGCGAGACGTGTCCGACGCTTACGCGCCAAGAGTGCACGCGGGCCCCGGGTGAGGTTGGCCGGCCGCGACCGCCAGAGGTCTCCTGTCACGTCGACCGCTGAACATCGTGTGAGGAGGATCAATGCTTCAGAATTGGGGACTGGGACCATTCGGGAATCAGGGCATCAACCCACTTTCGCAGGCGATCAATCCGCAGTCGGCGACGCCGCTCGTACCGCAGGCCATTCAGCTGCTCCAGATCGTGCCGCAGCAACTTCAGCAACTGCAGCAGCAGGAATACGCCCGGCTGCAGCAACTGCAGCAGATCCAGCAACTCGTTCAGTTCGTTGCCTACCAGCTGCAGTATCTCTCTCAGCATCAATCCCAACCGGGATCGCTCGGAATCCTTGGGGGACAGGGGCTCGGCCAGCCATTGCAGACGTTGGGCGCTGGCATCCCCTCGGCCTTCTCGTCACCACCCCTCCACGTGATGTAACGAAGGAGTCAACGAATGATGGAGCCGCTGTTTGCCTCCAATCCGGGAGTCTGGACCGGCCAGCTGTGGCCGTCGCCCCAGACTTCAATGCTCGGCGCACCGCCGGGTCTGGCGCCTCCGCCGTCGCCGGCCAACTCGGCGCCTATGTTGGTCGCGGCCGTGGCTTTGAACCGAGGGCAACCTCACGGCCCGACCACCGATCAAGAGGTCGAGGAAGTGATCTACGACGCGTTGGAGCTCTTCTC
>JBKPSC010000150.1:0-6036 GCA_046734915.1 Acidobacteriota bacterium
TGACTCTTCTCGACCCACGCTTGCAGCGCTTTGAGGCTGTCGATCTTCGCGTTGAACGGACCGAAGCCGTGGCCGAAGCCGGGAATCATGTAGAAGCGCATGAAGCTGTCGACGCCGGCCTTGCCGAATTGCTTCACCTGCGCCGAGCCGTAGACTGCTTTTCGCGTCCCAGGCATCAATCGCCTAAGATCCGAGACTGATTTGACTGCTGAAGCGGTGGTCGCGCCTACTTCGGGTCCGTTTGGGAGTTGATTAGCAATCTCATCGATTCTTGCGGTATCGTCCTTCCCGCATGGCGCTATCCCTCTCAAACGGTGCGACTCTCGGGAGCTACCACGTTAGTGTCCTTCTCGGAAAAGGCGGCATGGGCGAGGTGTGGCGTGCGTCCGATACGCGCCTCGGCCGCGACGTCGCCATCAAGACGTTGCCCAGCGAGTTTTCCGACGACGCCGATCGACTGACGCGCTTTGAACGGGAAGCCAAGGTCCTCGCGTCGCTGAATCATCCGAACATCGCCTCGATCTACGGCCTGGAGGCGTCGTCAGGGACCCGATTCCTTGTTCTCGAACTGGTCGAAGGCGACACGCTGGGCGACGTTATCAAGCGTGGGCCTCTTGCCGTGGCCGAGGCCCTCCGGCTTTCATTGCAGATTGCAGAAGCGATTGAAGCGGCACACGAGAAGGGCGTCATTCATCGCGATCTGAAGCCGGCCAATATCAAGGTCACGCCGGAAGGCAAGGTCAAGGTGCTCGACTTCGGTCTCGCGAAAGCAATACAGGCCGAGGGTGGTGACGTCGCCAACTCGCCGACCTTGAGCATGGCCGCGACCGCGCAAGGCATCATCCTCGGCACCGCGGCCTACATGGCTCCCGAGCAAGCGCGCGGGCAAGCCGTCGACCATCGAGCTGACATCTGGGCCTTCGGCTGCGTGCTGTTCGAGATGCTGACGGGACGTCAGGCGTTCCGTGGCGAGATGGTGTCCGACATCCTGGCATCAGTGCTGGCGCGCGAGCCCGAGTTCGCTGAACTTCCACCGACGATTCCTCCGCGCCTTCGCGAGACGCTTCAACGGTGCCTGGAAAAGAACCCGCGACGGCGGTGGCAGGCGATCGGTGATCTGCGCGTGGAGCTCGAACGCGTTCTCGCGAACCCGAACGAGCAAACGCCGGTCGCAGCGGCGCACGCTTCACCGAAATCCAACTGGAAGGCGACGTTACCTTACGTGGCGGCCGCGGCGATCGTCGCAGCCGCGGCGACCTGGATGCTCAAACCTGCTCCGGTCCCTGAGCCCCGTCCACTCGTGCGCTTCGACTTCGAGGTTCCACTGCGTCCAGACTTTCGCGGGACCGGGCGGCAGGTGCTGGCGTTTTCTCCGGACGGACGGCACTTCGCATACAACACCGTGGACGGCGTGTACCTCCGCGCGATGGACACGCTCACATCACGCCTCATCCCCGGTACCGAAGTGGCGACGACGACGCCATTCTTTTCTCCCGACGGCGATTGGCTTGCTTTCTGGTCGAACGCGCCGACGGCCCTGCAAAAGATCTCTATTGGCGGCGGAGCACCAGTCACGATTGGCCCAGCCACCAATCCGTACGGGGCGTCGTGGGGCCGCGACGGGCAGATCCTCTTCGCGCAGCCTGACGGCATTAAGCGCGTGCCCGCAGACGGCGGCACGCCGGAGCTCGTCATCGCATCGAAACAGGGCGAGGCCATGTACGGGCCGTCTCTTCTGCCGGATGGCAAGACCATTCTGTACAGCCTCACGCGCGTGGCCGGCCCTGCTCGCTGGGATCAGGCCGAGGTAATTGCGCAACAACCCGGTGGAGACCCCAAGGTGCTCGTTCGTGGCGGCAGCGATGCGATATACGCGCCGAGCGGGCATCTCGTCTACGCCGTCGGCGCAGTCTTGTACGCGATCGCGTTCGACCTCGCTCGCCTGGAGACAAGTGGCGGTCCCGTTGCGATCGTCAACGGTGTTCAGCGCGCGGCCGCACCGGCGGCGAACACGGCGAGCGCGAACTTCGGTCTGTCCGACCGGGGCACGTTGGTCTATCTGAATGCGATTCCCGCTGCCGCCACTCCCGAAAGTACGCTCGGTATCGCGGATCGCGACGGCAAAATCCGCCGGCTCGACGTGTCCAAGGGCAACTACCGCAACCCGCGCGTGTCGCCCAACGGCCGCAGCGTCGCCGTCGAGACGATCACTGCCGGCGGGCAGAACATCATCTGGGTTTATGACCTCTCGGGCTCGTCCGCGATCCGGCGCTTGACGCAGCCGGGGGAAGGCAGTTTCACTCGGCCGGTCTGGACGCCAGATGGAAAACGGATCGCCTTTGGCTCCGTGAGCGTCAAGGAAGCGGCGGGCATCTACTGGCAGCTCGCTGACGGCAGCGGCCTGCCGGAACGCCTCACAAAAGCCGAGGAGGGAATACAGCACTTTCCGGAGTCGTTCTCGCCGGATGGCAAAGCCCTGTCGTTCGCGGCGGTGCGTATCCCGTTGGGCGGCGCAAGCTGGTCGCTGTGGACCCTGCGTGTCGATGGGAGCGAGAAGCAGCCGCAACTCTTCTTCGACAACCCGAACTCGAACGAATTCGGCTCGGCGTTCTCACCCGACGGCAAGTGGATCGCCTACTCGAGCAACGCGGGTCCGGACGCCAACAGTCCCGCGACCAACTTCGCCATCTACCTCCAGCCCTATCCGCCGACCGGCGTGAAGTACCAAATCTCGCAATCCGGTGGCGCCTGGCCGATCTGGGGTCCGAACGGCCACGAATTGATCTACCGTTTGAACGTGACCGAGAACAACGTGCCGACGCTCAACGCCGTGACAATCTCCACTCAGCCGGTTCCGACGTTCACAAGCGAAAAGGTGTTGCCGATTCAGGGGTTCCTCCCTGCCATCAACAACCGCGAGTACGACGTCCTGCCGAACGGGCGCGAGCTGGTCATGGTGTTCCCCTCGACCCCGGTGGCGGCGGGCCAGGCGGCGGCGCACATTCATACCGTGCTGAACTGGACCGAGGAGCTGAAGGCTCGCGTGCCGGTGAAGTAAACCGCGAAGTCGGCTAGTTCGTTCTCAACACCGCGTTCGGATCCAAACGCGATGCCCGGAATGCGGGAAGCGCGCAGGCGATCGCGGCGACGATGGCGATGGTCGCGATCACGGCCGTCATCGTTGCTTGATCCGTCGGCTGCACGCCGAACAGCAGCGACGCGATCAGTGAGTTCAGCCATAACGCGCCGACGATTCCGACGACGATCCCGATCGTCGTCAGTGTGAGCCCTTGCCGTGCATGTCCGGGTCGTTCCATGAGGGAGAGGCCTGGCAGGTTATGTGATGATGTGACTCCGGAGTCGAATCAGTCAGGAGAAAGGCAATGCGCAACTTGATCGTCGGTCTGGTTCTGGGCGTCGTGCTCGGTGTCGCATCATCAACGCTCATCGCTCAGCGGAGCGCCGAGTCGTATCCGGATGCACCGACGGCAGATCCAAAGCACTATTCGGTTTCATTCGAGAACGACGTCGCCCGATTCGTCCGCGTGCGCTACGGCCCTGGCGAAAAGTCGCCGATGCATCGTCATCTTCCCGGCTGCGTCGTGTACCTCACCGATCAGACGATGAACTTCACTGTCCCTGACGGCAGCTCGGAGAAGGAAACGGTCGACGCCGGCTCACTGGGATGCGGCGATGGCAACGTTCACGCGGCGGAGAATCTCGAAGACGCCGCCGAGTTCATCATTATCGAGTTCAAGGATCGGAAGACGTTCCGCAACAAGTAGAGGCGGCACGTCTCTTCCCTGGCTGCACCGGCAGCTCAGCGGCGGACTCGTCTAGCACGTCCCTTGCGTACGCGAACCGGTACAACTGAGTCACGAGCGACTCCATTCAGGTTCGGAGACGAATGGTTATGGCTACTGCTGCCGCTGATACGACAAAGATTACGCGCGAGAAGCTGATCGAAAAGCTCAACGAGGACCTCGCCCGTGAATACCAGGCGATCATTGCGTACACGGTGTACTCACAGGTACTGAAGGGCGCCGAGTACATGGCTATCGCTGGAGAGCTTGAAGTTCACGCCGGCCAGGAGTTGCAACACGCGCTCACGATCGCGAAGCAGATCGACTACCTGGGAGGAATGCCGACGACGACCGCCTTGCCGGTGAAACAGTCTGATGATGCACGCGAGATGCTCCGCGCCGACCTCGAGAACGAGAACGCGACGATTCGCGCCTACCGCGAGCGTGTCGTCCAGTGCGAAGCCCTGCAGGAGTACGCAATGGCCGAGGACATCCGCGAGATCTTGCGTCAGGAGCAGGAACATCAGATCGATCTGGCAACGGCGCTCGGCGAGGAGGTCCCCAACCTGTCGCGCGGCTAGCAGATTGACGAGCTGACGGCTCAGGCGACAGCGCCTTGGCTTCCGAGATGCGGGAGGGACCATGCGAAGCCGAGCACTCTTCGTCTGCCTGTCAGCGATTGCGATCGCGTCGATGGCGAAAACTCGAGTAATCAATCGGAATCAAGCTGCGCGTCTGAGAGCGCCTGCTCATAGTCAGCGCGTGTATTGAGATTGCGTAACGTCCGCAGGTTCGGGTCGGCGGTCATCTCCTCGGGACGAACCCGCCGTGTCTTGACGGCATCGAAGAGAAACACCGGCCGCAGACGATTGTTCTCCAGCAGATCCTCGACGGTCGCCAATGTCGAACGACGGTAGACGGCGGAGAGTGGATGCGTGAATCCGTCGATCTCCATCACGGCAACGTCATAGCCACTTGCCAGATCGATTATCTGACGCACGAACGCCGGTACCAGGAGGGGCACATCGCAGCTCGTTACGTAAGCGGTATCGACGTCGGCCGGCAATGCTTTGAGCCCCGCGCGAAGCCCCTCGAGCGGACCGCGTCCCTCGTTCTCATCGCGCGCGAGTATCACACCTTCTGGCAGCGGCGGCAGTTCCTGATCGAGAGCCGCCACGATCACGATCGGCGAGACGACTTCACCGAGGATCCGGACCACTCGCTGCAGCATCGTCTCTGGTCCGAACGCCAGCAGCGCCTTCGACGTGCCCATGCGAGTCGACTTGCCGCCGCAGAGCACGATGCCGGCAACAGCGCGGCTTTCAGACTTGTCCACCTGAGGCATTGTAATTTGCGCAACCTCGAGGTTCAGCAGTCGGTCACGTGAACCGTGAAACTGCTCGATCGCCGCTCAACCGTGGCCGTGAGGATGGCACCACGCGTGCACTACATCGGGCGACAGGAGAATGAACGTGAGCAGAACCTATACGAGTCTATGTGCTTTGTTCCTCGTCGCGACGCTGAGTGGCGCATGTGCGAATACTGTGAAGGGTGCGAAGAAAGATACGGAGAAGGCAGTCGAGAAGACGGCGGCCGCGACCAACACCGTTGACGTCAAATCAGCGCTGATCGCCGATGGTCGTGTTGATGCCAGCAACATCAATGTCGATACCTCTTCCAGCACGAAAACTGTTGTGCTGAAGGGAAGTGTGCCATCCGCGCAGCAGAAAACCACTGCGGAAGCAATTGCGCGAGACCACGCTAAGGGCTACACAATCAACAACGAGCTGACCATTGCGTCTTCGAAGTAGTAGGCGCCGGGTCATACCTTCATCCCGAGACGTGCGAGCCGCTCGCGCGTCGCGGGATCGTCGAGCCACGCCCGGAACGCCTTGAGGCCGGGGCGCTGCGCGCGTGCTTTCGGTACGACGAAATCGTACTGTTCCTGCTGGACCGGCATGAAGCCGAGGCCGGCGTCGTGCGCGATCGTATCGAGCGTGACCCCCCAGTCGGCTCGTCCTTGCACGACGGCTGCGGCGACGGCGTTGTGATTACGCGGCTGCACCGCGTATCCGGGCGGTTTCACACCACCGAGCAGGCGATCGATCAGGGCGCGCGTTCCGCTTCCCTGGTTCCGGTTCACCATCACGCACGACGCATCGGAGATTGCGACAGCGATCGCATCGTCCACGGCTCGCCCTTCAAAGCGAGAATCCCCCTCCCTGAAGACGAT
>JBKPSC010000151.1:0-41520 GCA_046734915.1 Acidobacteriota bacterium
CCGCCGTGCTGTTCCTGTTGATGGCGCTCGGCATGGCCAGCGGTCTCGGGGCGTTCGCACTGGCCGGCTCGGGCACGGTGATGCTGTGCCTCTTCCTGCTCCTCCTCGGCCGTTTCACGATTCCCAAGACGCGGTCGATGCTCGTCGAGTTGATCGCCACTGGCAGCGCGTTCCCCGCCGATCACGTCCAGCGCACGTTCGGCCGTCACGCCGTCTCATTCGAGCTGCGTGAGATGTCGTACGGCGAGCAGGCGACGGCCAGGTACCTCGCAGTGTGTGCGTCCAGCACCTCGCTCGAGGCCCTCAACGCCGACCTCATGGCCGCCGAGGGCAATGCCCTCCGAGCCATCGCCTGGGAACCGGCGAAGAAGAAGCAGTTATGAGCACGAACCCGCGCGACCGCATCGTCATCGCGCCGGAACAGCGGCGGCGAACGATCCTCGCGCTCATCGGCGGAGCGCACCGGCGCCTGGCGCTGTCCATCTTCCGCTGCGACGACGAGGCGGTGCTCGAGGCGCTCGCCGATGCGGTCCGTCGCGGCGTGCACGTCCAGGCGATCGTCACCGGGCGCGCAAGAGATGCGGCGCGCGAGCTGAATTCGATCGAGCGCTTTCTTGCCGTGCACGGCGTCGAGGTGCGTCGTCAGCCCGAGACGATGAAGTACCACGCGAAGTACATCGTCGCCGACGACGAGACGGCGCTGGTCGCCTCGCTCAACTTCACGGCGAAGTGCTTCGAGCGAACCTGCGATTTCATGCTGATGACCGCCGACGAGACGGTGGTCTCGGGCTTGAGCGAGCTCTTCGCCGCCGACTGGGATTGCCGCCCCGTCGTGTTGACCCCGGCACAGACGGCGCGGCTCATCGTCGGCCCCGAGCATCGGCCGCGCGACCGCTTCAGCGAGCTGGTGCGAGCCGCGCGTCAGCACATCCGGGTCATCGATGCGCGAGTGACCGACCCACGGCTGGTCTCGGTCCTCGACGCGAGACGCGCCGCCGGCATCTGCGTCGCGGTCAAGGGACATGATGCGCTCGGCTCGTTCGCACCGCACGGGAAGCTGCTCGTGATCGACCGGACCGTGGCGGTCATCGGCAGCATCGCTCTCCGTCCAGCCGCGCTCGACAGTCGGCGCGAGCTGGCCGTCGTGACGCACGATTCCGGTGTCATCCGTCAGCTCGATGGGTTCTGGCGCTCGCTCCCCGAACCGCGAGTGCGTCCACGTCTCCTTCAAAACGACTTCCAGGAGATCCGGTTATGACGATGAAAGGTGGCGTCATCGCCACGGCGGTCCTCGCAGTGCTGACAGCCGGCAGTCCGTCGAGCGCTCAGGTGCTGTCGTTCGACGAGCGCCCGTCGGTAAAGTTCGGCAAGTCCGTGCGCCTCGACGTGACCGCCAGACTTCAGGGCGATGCCCTCGAACGATCGACCGAGCCCGGCAGCGATGACGGCTTCGACCTGGCCCGCCGGCGAATCGGGCTCGAGGGCGAGGTGACCCGGTATATCGAGTTCCAGGTGGAGCGCGAACTGGGCGCTGGCGAGACGTGGCGGGACGTTTTCGTGAACGTACGGCCGCTTCGCGCGATTCAGCTGCGCGCCGGCCAGTTCAAGATGCCGTTCAGTCTCGATCAGCTGACGAGCGCGACCAAACTCGATTTCGTCTACCGGTCGCGGGCGGCCGACATGCTCGCGCCGGGCCGCAGCCAGGGTTTCTCCGTTCACGGCCGTCTTGCCGGCCGGCTGCTCGGTTACGACGTTGGACTGTTCCGCCGCGATGGTGAGAGCGCACGCTTCGGCACCAATCCTGGAGCCGGTCAGACGGGAGCCGCGCGGCTGACCGTCAGGCCGTTCGATGAGCGCCGTGCCCGTCCATCGGGTCCGGGCCAGGCGGAGGCGAAGCGACGTCGCTCGATCAGCGACCTCGAGTTCGGCATCAACGCGACGAGCGGTGAGGTGCCCGAGGGCCGCTACTCGCTTCGCGGGCGTCTCACGTCACGCAACACGTTCTTCGCGCCGGTGTTCGTAAACGGCCGCCGTCTGCGCGTGGGCGGCGACGTCGACTGGCGGCCGGGACCGTTCGGCGTGCGAGCCGAAATCATGAGGGTCGAAGACCAGCGGCTCGATCAAGGACTTCGCGGCGAGACGCTGCCGCCGCTGCGTTCGGACGGCTGGTACGTGAGCGGCACGTGGGCCGTGGCTGGACGCCGGGCAATGAAGCTCGCCGAAGCCAGCCGTGTTCCCGTCGGCTTCAAAGGTCTCGAGCTTGCGTCGCGCATCGAGGGTTTGGCGTTCGGCAGTCTCGCCGAAAGCGAGCCGGCGCTGCGCAACCCTCGCGCGGCCCATCTCGCGCTCATCGACGAGCACGCGTACACGTTCGGCGTGAACTGGACACTCAATCGCTGGACCCGGCTCCAGTTCAACGCCATTCGCGAACAACTGCACGATGCGGCGAACGGCGCACCCGTTCACGCCGCCACGTGGACTCGCGTCGTCCGGGTTCAGTTCGCCATGTGACTGGAGCGTCAGATGCGGCACCACCTTCGGATCGCGGCATTCGTGAGCCTCATGAGCCTGGCCGGCGCCGTGGCCGGCCGGGCCCAGGACGCGCCGCCGCCAGCCCTGACGGCCGGCGACTTCTTCGACGATCAAGCCCTGCACACGATCCGGTTGATCATCAACCCGCGCGACTGGCAGGAGCTGAAAGCGACCTTTCAGCTGAACACCTATTACCCGTGTCATTTCATCTGGCGGAATCAGGTCGTGAGGAATGTCGCGATCCGGTCGCGCGGCACGGGAAGCCGCAGTGGCAGCAAGCCCGGCCTTCGCGTCGATTTCAACCTGTTCGACGAGTATCAGCAGTTTCTCGGCCTGAAGTCGGTCGTCCTCCGCAACAACGTCCAGGACCCGACGAATCTGCACGAACGCATCGGGATGCAGCTGTTTACGAAGCTCGGGCTGCCGGCGCCGCGCGAGGCTCACACGCGGTTGTACGTCAACGACGAGTACGTCGGGCTCTACTCGATCGTCGAGTCGATCGACAAAGTGTTCCTGGCGACACGGTACGGCCAGGACAATGGATATCTGTACGAGTACGACTACGACGTCGACGACCAGCCGTACCGGTTCGAGTACAAGGGTCCGGCGCCGTCGTTGTACTCGCCGAAGCCTTTCAAGCCCGCAACGCACGAGATCGACCCGAATCCGCGTCCGCTGGCCGACATGATTCGCGCGATCAAAGAAACGCCCAGGCCCGATTTCGAGAGCGTGATGTCGCGATACCTCGACCTGCGGCAGCTCGTGATCCACACCGCGATCGAGAGCTTCCTGTCCGAAATCGACGGCGTGCTCGGCGAGTGGGGAATGAACAATTACTACCTCTATCGCTTCGAGGGCACGACTGTCAGCACGCTGATTCCGTGGGACAAGAGCGAAGCCTTCAAGGGCGGCATCACGCGCAGCATCTGGCGCAACATGGATGACGTGCCGTCGTGGCTTCAGAACGTGTTGATGACCAGGACGATGCTCGTGCCCGAGCTGCGCGGGCTCTATCTCGACGCGCTTCGCCGCTGCGCCGAGATCGCCTCGGCGACCGACGAGGCGGTGGATCACGACACGTTGGACGCCGATCAGTCCGGCGGCCTGGTCGGTGAGCGTGTGGGCTGGCTCGAACGGGAGATTCGGCGGGCCTACGAACAGGTTCGCGAGGCCGCCCTGGAGGACCCGGTGAAACCGTACTCGAACGAGGAGTTCGAGGAAGACGTCCAGCGCCTCATCGAGTTCGCCCGCGAGCGGAGCGCGTTCGTGTTGAACGAGGTCGAGCGAAGTCCGCGGTAGCGGCGCTCCCGTTCAATGACAGGAGGCCGACCCCGAATCCGGGAGCGGCTGTCCGGGCACCGGAACGAACTCCCAGGCATATTGCGATCGCCGAAGCGCCAGCTTCAGCACACCCCACGTGCTGCTCCGCATCTCGCTGTTCGGTTGTACCTGCGGGAAGCCCGTGATCGGGGCGCCGCCCGTTCCGGCCACGAACTGACGGATGCCGCGCTCGGGGTCGAAGCGGCCGTCGGGATCCTGAGGCGCGAACCGCTCGTAGCTGTGGTTGTGCCCCGACAGCACGACGTCCACACCCAATTCGTACATGACGCGCCACGCCTCCCGCATCTTCCCATCGCCGCCGTTGGTGCCCGAGCCGAACAACGGCTCGTGGAAGTAGGCGAGTGCACAGCGCGTCGGCCTGGCGCCGAGCTCCGCGCGCAGCCAGGCGAGCTGAGCGGAACCGGCTGACACCGGCACCTCGCTGTTCAGCGCGAAGATCTGCCACGCCCCCAGCTGATAGGTGTAGTAGCCGGCGCCGGGCGAACCGGCGTTCAGGCCGAAGTAGGCGAAGTAGTCGGCCGCACCGGGCGTCTCGTACTCGTGATTGCCTGGTGTCGGACGCGTGCGAGTCTTGTGGCGTCCCCAGGTCGGCTCGTAGCAGCGGCGAAAGTTCTCCGCAGACCCGCTCATGTAGGCGTTGTCGCCGACAGTGAAGACCGTGCCGGGAATGCCGTCGAGCAGTGCCGCGGTCTGATCCGAACGCCCTTCGACGCCGCACCAGCCGATGTCACCCGCGCCGACGAACACCGCTTCGATGTCGGGACCAGTGTCGGGCGGTGTCGTACCGCCGCCGGTTGATGGCGGGCCTGGACTCGGCCCGGTCGGTGTGTCCTGGTGGCCGCACGCGACCAGTGCGATGAACACGCCGCAGAGGAGTTGTTGACGCCTCAAGAGGTGCCGCCTGCCTGTGATTCTAATGGTTTGTCCACGAGTCCAGGGGATTCGATGCGGCGGCCATCGCCCGGAGCGCGCAGGATTCGGCTTTTTGGTTGCCGTTCAGCGCCTGGATTGAATGTAGGCGTCGATCTGGCGCTCGAGAATCTCGAGCGGCACCGTGCCGGTTTGCAGAACCGCCGTGTGGTAGTCACGTTCCGAGAACTTGTCGCCGAGTGCCCGCCGCGCCTTTTCTCTGAGCTCGACGATCTTCAGCTGCCCCAGCATGTACGCGCAGGCCTGACCCGGATTCACGACATAGCGCTCGACCTCGCTCGCCTCGATGCCGTAGTCGATGGCCTGCTGCCGCGTCCAGTGCATCGCGTGAAGCCCGGTGTCGACAACGAGACGACGAGCCCGGAAGAGCGCGCCGTCCAATTGCCCGAGCAGACCTTCCGGATCGCCCTCGTACCACCCGGATTCGGCGGCCAGCCGCTCGGCGTAGAGGCCCCACCCCTCGCCCAGCGCGGGCAGCGGCCCAAACAGCCGCGTGCGGCGGAAATGCGGCAGCGATTCGTTCTCGACTTCGAGCGCAATCTGAAAGTGATGGCCGGGCACCGTCTCGTGATACACGAGCGACCGCAGCCCGAACGAGGTCATGCGCTCCGGCCGGAGCGGGATGCGGAAGGTCCCGGGCCGTGATCCGTCCGGTGACGGCCCGGTGTAGTTGGCGGCGGCGTTGGCCTCGCGAAACCGCGGGAAGGGCTCGGCAGTGACCGGGGCGCGCGGCTTGAGATCGAAAAGGACCGCCGAACGCTTTTCGGAGTCGCGCAAGATGCGTTCGACGTCGGACATGATACGGACACGCCCGTCTTCGGTCAGCGGATAAGCGAGGTCTTTCTTCAGCTGCTCGACGCGATCCTTCACCGATCCTTGGGTTCGGCCGAGCTGCCGCAGGATGCCATCCATCTGCTGCTCGATGCGCGCCACCTGCTGCAGCCCAATCTCATGAATCTCCTGGGCCGACAGTCTGGTCGTCGTATTGCGACGCAGCTGGTACGCATAAACCTCGGCGCCTTTCTCGTACTTCCATAACCCGGCGTCTTCTGTAGCGCGGGGGACCTGGCTCTCGAGAAAAGCGATCACACGCCGCCACGCCGGGTAGATCTCACGGTCGACGACGCCGACGGCCTCGCTCAGGAGGGCGTCCCGTCGCGTCGCCGACATGTCCTTCATCACATCGAGCCGGCTGGCCAGCGTCGTGGAGAACGGATTCTCTCTGGCCGGTGTGGCGATGAACTTCTGCATCTGCGCGATTGTCGCGCTCAGGATGAAACGCGGCGGCAGCGTGCCCTTTGCCACCAGGCGCTGCGCATCGGCCAGAGCCTCGTCCATCCGCGTCGACACGCGGCCAAGTCGGGCCAGGTAGTTGTTGGCGTCCGATTCGCTGACGAGCGGATGTGACGTCGTCAATGCGTCGACGAGGGAGATGTTCGTCGCCTGGAACTGATCGAACGGAAAGGCGTAGTCGAGATATGGCTCGCCATCGACGACCACCTGGAGTTGCCAGTCGAGGACGTCGGCAGACAGACGCTGCGCCCCGCTCATCTTGCTGCGGTCGAAGGCCCGCAGCTGGCTCAGGCCGCGGCGGGCGCGGGCGATGCGATCGCGTCGAAATGCGTCGCTGACCGGCGTGAGATCGCGCTCGAGGCGGCGCTGCTCTTCACCGGTGAAGTAGCGCGTCGCCGTCGTCCGGTTGGGATCGGTCCGCATCCAGTCGGCGGCGAACTCGTCGAAGAATTGGTCGACGGCGCGGTCCTGCGCCTGGGGCCGCGATGCGAGCAGAGCGGCGGCGAGCAGGGCGGCCACCACGATTCGCTGTCGCATGAGCCGCCGCGCTTTCGGAGTCATTGGCCGATCCGTCGCGTGCGGAATCTGTCGGCTAGAACACCTTCCGTGATTCGAGGTTCGCTTCGATGTCCTTGCGGTCGCGCCAGACCGGCCGCATTTCCTTACGAGAGAGCAGGCGCATCTGATCCTCGACGTGCGGCGATCCCTTCTTCGACCAGTTGCCGTAGCTGAGGAGCGCCTCGGCCCGAATTGGATTCGAGAACTCGATGACCGCGAAGTAGGTGTCGCCGCCGACGCCTTCGGCCTTGCCGTTCACGAACCGACCGGCGTTGACCGTGCGGATCGCCCCCATTGCCGACGGCGCGCCGTTGCCGGGCAGGTCGACGTTGCCGCGCCGGAAGCGGAGCACTTCACCCCACGGTACGGTCAGCGATCCGTATTCCTGCTCGATCTGGCCGGCGACGAGGTCGAGCGCCGCCACGGCCTTCGCCGGATCGGCAAAGCCACGAGGTGTGGCCAGCGGCTTGCGATCGTCGGTCGGCACGGCGAATCCACCAATCGCGTCGAAGTTGGTTCCCGCTTGCAGCATGAAGCGATAGAAGACCAGCGTGCCGACGCTGGTCGTTTCTGATTCGCGATCCCAGCGCTCGAGAACATCCGCCGCCCGCTTCGCGCGCTCGGTGCCCGATTTGCGCGCCAACGCGACCAGATCGTCGACGAATTGATCGGCGGTTTCGAGACGTGTCGACAGCTTGCCGGCCTTCACGTCGGCAAACGTCATCTTCTTACCGGTAAAGCCGCTGAGGATGCGCGTGCCGCGCTGCGCACGCGTCGTGATGCCCATCGGGGCGGCGAAGCCCGGCGCGAACTTCGCGGCGTCGAGCAGGCTCGGATAGGCAGAGGTCCAGGGCATGTCGTTCGAGTTCTGGAGCCATCCGGTGGGCGGATCGATCACTTTCGGAACCTGGTCGTACGGCACGATCGATGAGGACATGAGATCGGATCGATCGCCAGGCACGACGCCCTGCCAGAAGCGGTAATCACCCGTCGGATGCACGGGTAGTGTGGCGTTGTAAACATACGCGATGTGCCCGTCGCGATCCGCGTAGGCGGTGTTGAAGAGCGGCAGCTGCTGCATGCGCATCGCGGCCTGCCACTCGTCGAGGTTGTGCGCCAGTCCCATCCGCCAGAACTGCTCGAACAGGCGCGGCCGATCGGTGGCGGCGACGCTCATCGCGACCGTCATGCCGTTCGCTTCCGAAACGACCGGACCGTGCAACGTCCGTTTGATGGTCAGCGGCTCCTCACGCAGCGCGCCATCTTTGCCTTTCACCTTGATCACTTCGCGTGAGACCTCGAACTGCCGCACATAGTCGTCGAGCACGTACCCGCCGTCTTTGAGCGTCAGGCGATAGAGGTCCGATTCGGCGGGATTGTTGGTCGTTTGCGTCCACCCGAGGTAGTCGTTGAAGCACTGGCGAAGCACCGGGAAGCCGATCCAGACGGCGCCGTAGGAGGTGACCCCCGGTGCGGTGAGCTGCACCTCGAAATAGGTGTGAATGTCACCCCACTGCAGGTGAGAGTTGCTCATCAGCATCGCGTTGCCAGAGGCGGAAAACGACGGCGCAATCGCCCATTCGTTGGAACCGTGGACGTCGGCATCGGCGCGCCTCAAGCGAGCGGCGAGCTTCGAGGGACTGATGATCCAGTCGTAATGGACGACGCGGAGACAGTGCGCGTAGACGTCTTCAACACTCAGCGGCAACACGGCTCTCGCCGCCGTGCTGAGGTCCGCTTGATGTTCGCTGGCCCAGCCATTCAGTCCGGCGACGAAGGCGACGATGAGAGGACCGAACTCCGGGCTTTGGCCGGCGGCCCACTCCTTGGCCCGCGCCGGAATGCCGTTGACGCGCACCCACCGGTCCGCCTCCAGATATTGTTCGCCATAGATTTCCGCGCCGCGGCCGCGCGCCTGCGCGAAGAGCCTGAGCAGCAACTCCGAGTGCGCTTCCATCTGCGCATAGCCGTAGGCGTAGAACAGGCTGGCGTGGTCGGGCGCGGTGATGTGCGGAATGCCCCATCGATCCCACAGGATCTCCGTACCCTTGGCCGGCGTCGCGGCCCGCGCCGCCGAAAGGCCGGCGGAAACCACCAGCGCGACGGCGAGCGCGGTGGAAATCCCCAACCGCCTGATCGAACGGCACGACGTGACTGTTGTGAGAGAGAGCATCACGCCACTCCTTCTGCCGGAAACTGATTGCTGTCTATTGCACCTCGAGCGCCAGCAGCACGTTGCCGGCGCGGCCGAGGTGATCGCCGTACCCGGCATTGATATAGAGCATGCCGCCGGCGATGCTCGGGCCTGGTCCCTGAATCGAGCCGCCGGTCGCGCGGACGCCGTTGACGGTCATGAACTCGCGGTTGGTGTCGAACTCCCAGATGATGGACCCATCGACCGTGGAATGGGCGCGCAACGCGCCGTCGTTCGATCCCGAGAACAGCACGCCCGGGATGAGCGTCGGCGCCGAAATGAGCGCCGCGTTGCAGCCAGTCGCGGCCGCGCACTTGAGCGGCGGCGGCGGCTGATACCACACGCGCTGACCGGTGGCGACGTTCACCGCGTGCAGGCCGCCGGGAGCCTGCGTTCGAATGTCTGACACCGGGAAGTACGCGACCCGGTCGTCCACCGCCGCACCCCATTGGATGCCGCCCCAAATCGACCCCTGCCCGGCGCGGTACTCCCAGAGCACGGCGCCTTCTCGATCCGGATCGAGCGCATAGGTCATTCCCGACTTCTGACCGACGACGATGACGTCGTGGCCGTCGCGGGGCGTGACGAGCATGGCCGGCGTGCCGAAGTCGAAATCGGGGCCGGCCTTTTCCAGGCAGTTCGGTGAACCGGCACGGCAGCCGAAGACGTCGCCCGAGGTGAGCTGCTTCACCCACTTCATCGTGCCGTCTTTCGGATCGAACGCGATGATCGCATCCGACGTCGGCGCAGCCGTTGTACCGCTGTATGTGTTCCCCGTGCCGACGTACAACAGATTGCGCTTGAGATCGATCGTCGGCGCCGACCAGATGCCAACGCCCGACGGACCGTGGGTCATGATGCCGGCAGCGTTCTTCCCCATCGGCTGCGAGGGCGGAATGGTGTAGGTCTGCCACAGCACCCGCCCCGTCTTCGCATCGAGGGCCGCCAGGCTGCCGCGGAACGTGCAGCACTCATAACCAGGCTGTCCGGCGGCCGTCTCTTCGAGCGAAGAGACAGGGACGTAGAGGCGACCTTGATGGAAAGTCGGCGAGCCGGTCACGCGCGCGAACGGATGCTCGTCCATGCGCCGCGTCCACAACAGCTTGCCCGACGCGACGTCGATCGCGTAGATGTTCGCCCCGGTGTCGCCGACAAACAGCGCGTCGCCCGACGATCCCATCTCGGGGCCGATCGTGGGCGCGGTGCGCACGCCGCCGCGCGTCGTGAACGTCCAGTAAACGCAGCCCGTCTTCGCGTCGAGCGCGTAAACCGTCCCGTTCTGGCTGCCGACGAACAACCTTCCGTCGGCAATGGTCGGCTGCGACCAGGCGGACGTCGCATCCGGGAATCCGAACGCCCACTTGAGCGTCAACCGCGGCAGGTCTTCCTTCGCCAGGCCGGCCTGCTGGGCCGTCTGGAATCGCGTGTTGGTGGTGGTCGGCGACCAGCCGGCCCACGATGGCGCGTCGGGGCGCGCCGACGGCGACGGGGCCGTGCAGCGTGCCTCGCCCGAGCCCGTGACGTCGCCGCCGAGCGCGCGGCCAGTCAGGTACTCGGCGACCGCGCGCCGTTCGGCGCCGCTCAAGCGGCCGCCTTGCGGGCGCATCGCCCCGGCGGTCAGCGCCGAGAGAATGGATTCAGGTGATCGGCGGCGAAGGACGTCCGGCGCCGGCGCGCGGCTGTCCGCAGCGCCGTTATGGCAACTGCTGCACTCGCGCGCGAAGAGCGCCTCGCCATTCGGATCGGTCTGAGCCGTGAGCGGCTGGCTCGCTGCGACGACGACGAGTAGCGCCGCGGCCGCCACGCCCACCGCCAGGTCCCGTCGCGCGGACCCGCTCCCATCCCGACTCATCATGGCGTGTCTTTTCACGGGGCGAAGAATAGCAGGCTCCAGGCTTCGGGCTCCAGGCTTCAGAGGCTCAGGCTCAAGGCTCAAGGGCCGCCCCAGAGACCAAGGCTCAAGGCTCAGGCTGGGATTCCGCATACCTGAACCTGGGTATTAGGTCTAAGTGTCGTCCTGAGCCGTGGGCCTAGGCCACCTCAAGCCCGAAGTCCGCAGCCCGAAGCCGGTATTGACGTTCATCGCCCTATGCCTTACCGTCATGTACCCGTCGTGTCGGTCCTTATATAGAGGAGCATGTCCATGGACGTCTGTCTCCGTCCGGATTCCCGTCGTGCCTGGTTCCGGATCGCGCCGCTCGTGCCTGTCGTACTGGGGCTGATGGCGCCGGTCGCCCGCGCGCAGTCGACGTCGGCCGAAGTGACGTTCACGAAAGACATTGCTCCGATCCTGCAGCGCAGCTGCCAGCAGTGCCACAACCCCGACGGCGGGGCGCCGATGTCGTTGACGACCTACGAAGAAGTGCGTCCCTGGGCGCGCGCCATCAAGACCCGTACGAGCATCGGGCCGCGCGCCGGCGTGATGCCGCCGTGGTTCGTCGAGAAGAACATCGGCATCCAGAAGTTCAAGGGTGATCCGTCGCTGAGCGACGAGGAAATCGCCAAGGTCGCGAAGTGGGTCGACAGCGGGGCGCCTCGCGGCAACCCCGCGGACATGCCGGCCGCCAAAGCGGCGGTGACAGGTGAGGATGGCTGGGTGCTGGGCAAGCCCGATCTCATCGTGAAGTCCGCCGAGGTCTCCGTCCCGGCAGTTGGCCCTGACCGTTGGGGATCGATCGGCACCGCGCCCACGGGCCTGACCGAGGATCGGTGGGTCTCATCGGTCGAAGTGCGCGAGGTCAACGACATCCCGCGCAACGAAGGCACCAAGACCGTCGGCGGACGCTACGCGTTCCACCACATGACGTATCAGAGCTCGGTGCCCGGTCAGCAAGGCAGCACGAGCTGGCCGATTCACGAAGTCGGCCGCAACGCCGATCAGTTCCCGCAGTCTGCGGGCCGGCTGCTCGCCGCCAACTCGGTGCTCGACCTCAACGCGTCGCACATCCACTCGAACGGACACGAGACGAAGGCGCACCTCGAGTTCGGATTCAAGTTCTTCCCGAAGGGATATCAGCCCCTCTACAAGCCGTCGCCGGTCCGTCTCGGCAACGGCAATGACCTCGACGTCAAGCCGAACACCGCCGGTCAGGAAATTCACGCCTACGCGACGCTCGCCGAGCACACCAAGATCATCGCGTTCGAGCCGCACCTGCATGCACCGGGCGTCCGCATGTGCCTCGAGGCGATTTGGGGCATGAACGTGCAGCAACTGAGCTGCGTCGGCTACGACCACAACTGGGTCAAGCAGTACATCTACGACGACGATGCGGCGCCGCTGCTGCCGAAGGGCACCATCCTGCATCTCATCGGCTTCCTCGACACGACGCCGGCGAACAAGAATCCGGCGGACCCGCGCAACTGGGCAGGCGGCGGCCGCCGATCGGTGTCGAACATGTTCATCGACCTCGGCTACTCGGTGTCCCTGACCGAGGAGCAGTTCCAGGCCGAGATGGCCAAGCGCCGCGCGAACATGAAGAGCCGCAACGATTACGACATCGGCTGCCCGCTCTGCTGGGCGCCGCCGGTCGAGTCGCCCGCGCGCACGACGCAGCAACAGCAGGGAGGCAACCAGCAGTGATGTGGCAGCGTGGCGGTTTGTGGACGCGCGCGGCGCGTCTCATCTCCGCATCCGTTGTGGCGGCCGTCATCGGTGTCGCAGTCGCGGGTGCGCAGACCCGGTTCTCCTATTCGTCAGGTCAGCCGCTCGAGCCCTCGTATGAGGGCTGGTGGGAGAACCCGGACGGCACGTTCACGCTGTTCTTCGGCTACATGAACACGAACTGGAAGCAGGAGTTCGAGATCCCGATCGGCCCGGACAACCACTTCGAGCCGGGCAACGCGGACGCCGGACAGCCGACGCATTTCTATCCGCGGCGCAATCCGTTCCTGTTCACCATTCAGGTGCCGAAGGATTTCGGCAACAAGGAGATCACCTGGACGCTGACGGCCAACGGCCAGACGCGCAAGGCCTACGCTTCGCTGAAGACCGACTACCAGATCGACAAACAGGTGATCTCGACCGAAGTGGGCGGCGACAACGGCAGTCTCGCTGACGAACTGCGGACCAACGAGCCCCCTGATCTGAAGGTCGAAGGCGACAAGAAGCGCACGGTCAAAGTCGGCCAACCGCTCACGCTGGCGGTCATCGCCGGGGATCCCGACAATCTGCCGGCGCGGCGTGATGGAAAGCCGCAGCCCGGGGTCAAGAACGCCGTGAAGCCGGCGATTGTTCGCGGCGCCGCTGCAGCCGGCACAGGTCCCGCACCGAACAGTGCCGCGGTCGTTTATCGTCCCCCGGTGGCCGTCGTCGCCTCGAGCGGACCTGGATTGCGCTTCTCGTGGAGCGTCTATCGCGGCAAGGCAGACGCAGTCGCGTTCAATCCGGACCAGATGAAGACCTGGATGGACTCGCGGGCGTACTCAAACTCCGCGTGGTCACCACCCTACATCATTCCCGAGCCACCGGCCGACGGCCGCTGGACTGCCGACGTCACGTTCAGCGAGCCCGGCACGTACGTGCTGCGCGGGGTCGCCAGCGACGGCTCCCTCTTCACATACGAGAACGTCACTGTCACGGTGACGCCCTAGCAGGCTGCAGGCTTGGGCTTTGGGCTCCGGGCTCTAGGGGCTTCTGCCCCCGGCCTGAAGCCCTGAAGTCCGAAGCCCGAAGCCTGTCATGCCGTCCGACGACGAACGCTGTCGCAAGGCGAAGCAGTGGCAGCGAATCGACGAGGCGTTTCAGGCGGGTGATCTGGATGCGCTCCGCGCCGCCGTCGATGACCCGGATCAGATACCGAATGGGCCGATGCCGCTCGACATCGGCTCCTATCTCGTTTACGCCATCGTTCACAGCCCGCTGACGTTCATCCGCACGCTCCTCGAGATGGGCGCGGACCCCAACGCACCTGTCGACGATGGGTTTCCGCCCCTGATTGCCGCGTTGTGCTGCACGCGAGATGTGCCGGGAGCGATCAAGCGCACCGACGTCGACGACATTCTGCGGCTGCTGCTGGCACACGGCGTAGATCCCAACCAGCGCGGGATCAACGATTACACCGCGCTTCACATGGCGGTCGCCGAGAAGAATCTGCTCGCGGTCCAGATTCTGCTCGATGCCGGCGGGGATCCCGAGTTGCGAACGCGCATCGATGACTACGAGACGCCGCTCGAGATGGCTGAGAGCGCCGGCCTTCCCCAGTTCGCCGCGATGCTCAAACGGAAAGGCGATCCGCTGCGGCAGCGCCTGCGCTCAGGCCTGGTGCTGTTGACCGATATCCCGGGTACCGGCGATGAGGTGCGGCGTCAGCACAACTACCGCATCCGCCTGCGCCTCTGGTTGAACAAGGGAGAACCGGTGCGCTGGCCGTCGGCCTGGGGACCCGTGGGTAGGGCCCGGCTCGAAGACGATGGCCGGACGCTCATCACCGAAGTGCGCGTCGATCGCCGATCGCTCGTCAGCGGCCTCTTCTACGGCGTCGAAGGGATGCGCATCGGCGGCACGCGCCGACTGGAGATCGCACCGCATCTCGCCTACGGCGACCGCGGTGTCCCCGGCGTCATCCCGTCGAATGCCGTGCTCACTGCGGAGATCACGGTTCTCGCGCCTGACGTGCCGGCGAACTAATCGGACGGCTTCTCATTAGCTCGAGGGCTTCTGGAGCAGCGGTTCTGACATCAGCGCCAGCGTGTTGCCCTCGGTGTCCTGAAAATCCGCCAGCCAGACTTCGCGGTCGGCCAGCGTGGCGATCTTGTGCGGATCGCTGGCAAACACAACTCCGCGAGACGCGAGCAGTTTGTGCATGGTGTGAATATCGTCGACGGCGAAGTACAGGACGGAACCTGGATGATCGAAGCCTGGTTCCGGCGTCGACAGCATGAGCCGGACCCCCGCGCAATTGAAGAACGCCAGCCGCGGCGGCGCTTCGAAGAGGAACGGCAGCCCCAGCACGTCACGGTAGAACTGCACTGCCCGCCCGACATCGTGCGCCCGAACCGAGATCTGAAGAAGCCGTGCCAATCCGGTCATAGCGATCCTCCTCGGTAGCTCAGTAGCTCGGTAGCTCGGTAGCTCGGTAGCCCGGAGCCCGGAGCCCGGAGCCCGGAGCCCGGAGCCCGGAGCCCGGAGCTTAGTTAGCCTTAGCTAACTATCTTATACTGCCGCTATGGCGCGCTCTGCAAGCACCAACCGAAACCTGGCTGCGGCCGACGCACTCCACTCGGCGGCCATTCACCTGCTCCGCGGCATCCGCAAAGAGGACGCCAAGTCCGGCGTCGGCCCCGCCCGCCTGTCGGCGCTGTCGGTGTTGGTTTTTGCTGGACCGATGCGGCTCACCGAGCTCGCGGCGCTGGAACAGGTCAGGCCTCCGACGATGACGAAGGTCGTGGCCGGACTCGAGGGCGCCGGGCTCGTCAGGCGTCAGGCCGATGCGACCGACGCGCGCGCGGTCAGAATCGAAGCCACTGCGCGGGGCACGAAGCTGCTACAGGAGGGCCGGCGGCGGCGCGTGCAGCGGCTGTCCCGAGCGTTGCAGACGCTGGAGGTCGCGGATGTCGACACGCTGGCCAGAGCCGCCGCCATCATCGAGCGGATCGTGCCCGCCCTCTAACGATGCGGCGCATGCGTCCGAGTCCTGATTCCCGAGCTCCGTGCTCAGCGCTCGAACAGTCGCGCCGCCAGATCCCGGGCGTGAACGGCTCCTTCGTGCTCGTTGTCGAGCAGACGGGCGAGGTTCACCACACCAGCCCGCCGGCCCTGCGTCGTCTGGAGCGCATTGACGCAATCGGTGAGGCTCTTCTGAAACTCCGATAGCGGTGCAGACGACGCCATTCCGGTGGCGAGGTCTGACGCGACATGCTCGGGCGTCATCGCCGCGGCCTGGCTGTCGGCGTGAAAGGCGTCTGCGGTGGGCTCCGCCGGCCGCGTCAAGGTGCGCGGCGCGTTCTTTCGTAAGGCCTTGCGAAAGAGGTGCGTGAACGTGTTCGCCGCCCCGTCTCGCGCAGTCAACGGCGCACCGAGTCCGTACAGCTCCCGAACGGTCGCGATGAGCGAGCTGTGATCGTACACCGTCGAGTCGACGCCGCCCGGTTCGACAAACGGCGAGATGATGAGCGCCGGCACGCGCGGCCCCAGACGGTCGAAGGCGAATGGTGGAGTCACCGACACTTTGCCATCGGGGTTGACCGCGGCCGGCGGCGGGACGTGGTCGAAGATGCCGCCGTGCTCGTCGAAGAGAACCACGAGGGCCGAAGACTCCCACGCCGACGACTTGCGCAACGACTCATAGACGTCGGCGATGAGGTGCTCGCCGAGACGGACGTCGTGCGGCGGGTGCATGTCGTTGGCCTTCCAGCGGAGAAAATCGAAATAGCGCGGCTCGATGAACGAATACGCGGGAAGGGTGTTCAGCTTCAGATCCAGAAAGAACTGCTTCGCGAAGCGGAAGTGCGGCGCGAACAGCGGTCGCCTGAGCGACTTGATCGTGTACGCGTGCGGGAAATCGTGGAAGTAGATGGCCCAGTCGATCCGTGCTTTGTGCAGCCGGTCGTACACGGTCTTGAACTCGAACTCGCGGAACTGATTGTCGGCAAACCCGCCCGACGTGGCGGCGTGCGCGAAGAACCGGTTCGGCCAGGTTTGCCCAGGCACCGACGCGAACCAGCGATCGCATACCACGAACTCGCGTGCCAGCGTCGACAACACCGGCAGCTTGTCCGGGTCGAACGCATTCATGATGCGGTGCGCACTTGACGGCGTGTTGCCGGCCCGCTTGGCGTAGTTGGCCACGAAGCCCGTGTTCGTCGCAACCGGCGGATTCGGGATCGGCCCGCCGAACAGCTGCTCGTTGACATCCAGCAGTGAGTGGCCGGCGTCGATCGAGAAGTCGCCGACGTAAGCGGCGTCGCGCGTCGAGCGCGCGATTGGCGATCGCGGGTCGGTGGGGTCTTCCCGGTTGAACGTATCAGGTGTCAGACCGTCACCGCGGCCGAACCAGCCGCACAGGTGGTCGAACGATCGGTTCTCAAGCATGAGGACGACGACGTGCTTGATGGACGAGCGGAGACGTTGAGGCATCGGCCGTCACGCAGTATCGCCTGTTTCTGCGTCCCTCCCAGCGAATCGCGTAGCATGAACCGTCCGGATGCGTAAGCTCTGCGGTTTGACCTTTCTCGTGGCGGCGGCTCTGACGCTCGTCGGTTCGGCGCAATCGGCCATCCAAGCGGTGGTCTTCGCCTCCGGATTCACGCTCCCGCTGGCCGCCGTCCAGGATCCGCGCGACGCGTCCGTGCAGTTCGTTGTCGAGCAGGGCGGCCGCATCCGCGTCGTGCGCAACCAGACCGTGGAGACGACCGATTTCCTCAATCTCACGGCATCAATCTCCTCGGGCGGTGAGCGCGGCCTCCTGGGCATGGCGTTCCCGCCCGACGAGTCGGCGACCGGACGCTTCTACGTGAACTTCACAAACCAGGCTGGCGATACGGTCGTCGCGCGGTTCAACCGCTCCGCCAATCCGCTGGTCGCGGATCCGTCCAGCCGCTTCGACCTTCGGTGGAACGGGGCGGCGAATCCAGCGGTGATCCGGCAGCCCTTCGCGAATCACAACGGCGGTCACCTGGCCTTTGGGCCCGACGGATTCCTCTACATCGGGATGGGTGACGGCGGATCCGCGGACGACCCCGGCAATCGGGCGCAGAACGGCTCCGAGCTCCTCGGCAAGATGCTGCGGGTGGACGTCGGCGTCCCCGACAGCGATCCAACCGGCTACCGGATTCCGTCGGACAATCCGTTCGTCGGTGGAGGTCCCGTCCAGGCGCGCGGCGAAATATGGGCGTTCGGCCTGCGCAATCCGTGGCGCTTCACATTCGACCCGCGAGAGCGGGGCGGCTCAGGCGCGATGCTCATCGGCGACGTCGGGCAGAACGCATGGGAGGAGGTCGATTACGAACCGCCGGCGCGAGGTGGACGGAATTACGGCTGGCGGCTTCGAGAAGGCGCACACGACCGCATCACGTCCACGCCGCCGGCGTACCGGCCGCTCATCGAGCCGATCGAGGAATACAGCCACAGCCTCGGCCAGTCGATTACCGGCGGTTACGTCTACCGCGGCAGCGCGTTGCCGGGGCGTTTCAGGGGCCGGTACTTCTTCGCCGACTTCGTCCAGGGCCGCGTGTGGTCGATCGCGCTGTCGATTGATGCTGGCGGCGAAGCCACCGCCTCGGATCGCATCGAGCACACCGCCGAATTGTCGTCGACGGGCCCGCTTGGCAACATCAGCTCGTTCGGGGTCGACTCGAGCGGCGAGCTCTTTATCGTCGGTCACTCGCGTGGTGTCGTGCTTCGCATCGCCGCCGGCAACGCTCCGCCAGCCCCGACCAGCCTGCGGATTCTGCCACCCTGACGCCGGTCAGGGCACGATGCGGAACGGCACGAGCGTCGCCTCTGGCGTGCCGCTGCCGTCCGTCGCGCGCCGAATGATCTCGATGACGTAGTCACCCACAGCGAGCGGGGCAAGAACGAACTGAACGGACTGCCACCGCACGCCGTCGTCGTCTGTGAGCGGCTCGAGGTTCACGGGCACCGGCAACTCTTTGCCGTTCCGATCGACGAGCCGTGCCGTTACCGCCGTCGCCGGAACATCGACCAGGTCCGCGCGCAGACGTTCGCTGCGTCTGAATCGAACATCGACGGCGGGCACGTCCTTGTTGCCGGTCGAGACGCCCCTCCGGCTGAGAACCGCCCCGGATGTCCCAGGCATCGCGACGAGCGCGGCTGCCGCCGAGACGAGCTCGGCGGCCGCGTCGCTTTGAGCCGGCTGCGCGCGCACCTGCACGGAGTACTCGCCGGCGGCCAGCGATGGCGGGCCGGCCAGGCTCAATCGGAAGGACCGGGCGCCGGCAGGTATGGTCGTCCGCGCCGTCGTCACGCTGTCGCCCGTCGGCGTCGAGAGCGTGGCGATCACCTGCCCACCACGGCGCCACGCTTCGTCGCCGTTGACCTCACCGGCCACCCACCAGCGAGGTGAGCGGCCGTCGGGCCAGGCCGACGCCGCGGCAACTTTCAGCCGCATGTCACGGGCCGACGCTGCGATGCCGGAGACGGCAGTCGCGAGCGTCGCAGATGGAGCGGCCGCCGTGCCAGCGCCCCGTGGCGCGGCCACCGCGGTCTGAACTTCAGCCATCGTTGCGGCGAGATAGCCGCGTCGGGCGCGCACCTCGACGCCAGGCCGGGTGACGCGGACGTTGATGGCGTGAAATTTTCCATCCAGCTTGCCCGTCGAGTAGTAGCTGAGCAGATAGTACGAGGAGAGGTCGGCGGCAATCCGCGTGAGGCCGCCCTGGAGGTCGTTGGAATTCAGGACAGCGAGGCCATCGGTTGCCGCCGCCATGTCCCGCAACGCACTCTGGCGCGCTCGCAAGCGAGTCGCGTCCTCGGCGATCGATGGAACCGCCTGCGATCTTCCGGTGCGGGGGTTGTCAATCGGGGTGTCGAATACCACCAGCCCGCGCGGATCGACCGAGTAGAACGAGACGTTCGAACGATTCGCGCGATCGAGCAGCGTTCGAAACACGGCTTCGTTGTTGAGTTGAGCCGCCTCCATTCGATCTGCCTCGCACGTCATCAAGTCGGCATCGGTTCCTGGTTGCCGCGGCTTGGTGGTCCGACGTCCTGTGGCCGGATCGATAGGGTTCATGGTCATCGGCACATTGCAGTTCACGCGGCGGGCGAGCGACGGATTCGGCTCGAAGAGCCGCCAGCCGTCCGAGATGACCAGCACCGCCTTGCGCTCATCGCGCATGTCGCGCAGGTGATCCACCAGATTGTCCAGAGCTTCCAGCGTCTCCTGTTCCCGGAAGCGTTCGATCATCTCGTCTGCGACCCCGCGATCGTCCTCCTGGCAACTCGGCCTAGGGCCGAGGCCGGGATAGCACGCCTGGAACGATTCCTCGCGAGGCGTCCGTTTCTGTTCTCGTGCCCGCTCGCCCCAGTCCCAGTGTCGCGAGAGCAGGCGCTCGATCGACTCGGGCGAACGGTCGAACGTGACGTCGGCCGCCGACATCTCTGGCGTCATCACGGCGACGAGATCGTCGGGCCCGATCATCTGCTCGAGCGCGCTGACGAGGGGCTGACGGATCGATCGGCTCGATTCCATTTCGACATGATTGACGTCGAGGAACAGCACGAAGAGCCGTGCCCGGGACGCGGCGACCAGCGCGCGTGATTCGGCGACGGTCTGGGGCCGGCGCTCGTTGCTGGGCGTCCCGCCTCGCACGAGGATTCGCTCAAACGCATCCAGCGGCTGCGGCACGCCATCCTCAGTAACGATGAAGTCGCTGCGATCGAGATCCAGGACCGGCACGCCCTTGGCGGTCGCGTACACGTCGACGCGGACGTAATTGGCGGCGGTGCGAAATGGCTGCCCGGGAGCGTTCTGGACGGCCGAACCCGTGGCCACAATCGGTGGCGCACCGGAGGTGGCGCCAAGGATCGCGGCGGCGGCCAGGAGCGTGACGCGACCGGAAAGGGACATGGCTAATCCCGAAGCAGGCTGGCGGCGTCAGTCTAGCATCGCGGGAGCCTCCTATAATTCTCTTCAGTGTCTGCCGAGTTCCGGTTTGCGTTCGGGCCGTTCGAGCTGGATCCGGCGGCCAGGCGCCTGTTCCGCGACGGCGAACCGGTCGCGATGAGTGGACGCCATGTCGAGCTGCTCTGTGCGCTGGTCGCGAAGGCGGGTCAGATTGTCACCAAGGATCAGCTGATTCAAGTCGGATGGGGCGAGATTGCCGTCACCGACAACAGCCTCGAGCAAGTCATCTCCAGCCTCAGGCGTGTGCTCGACGATCCCGGTGGACGTCAGTACATCGAGACCCAGGCTCGCCGCGGCTATCGATTCGTCGCTGAGGTCACTCGTCACGAACGACGTGAAACGGACGCGGCGCTGGACGCGCTGCTCGCGCCGCATCGCGCCTGGATGGAGGGACGCGCCGCGCTCGAGACGCTCGAGCGCACACATATCGCCCGGGCGCGGCAGGTGTTCGAGGACGTGCTGACGGTCGCTCCGGCGCAGGCTTCGGCACATGTGGGGCTGGCCAACGCCTGCGTCATGCAGTTCGAGATGACGCGCGCCGATCAGCGGCCGGATGCCGACGCGCTTCAGAAAGCGGCCGTGCACGCCCGTGAAGCGTGCCGCCTCGATGCAGGCTATGGCGAAGCCTGGGCCACGCTCGGTTTCGTGCTCGAGCGCACGGGACAACATGGCGACGCGCTTGCCGCGCTGCGGCGTGCGGTGACGCTGGAGCCTGACAACTGGCGGCATCACGTGCGCCTCTCGTACTGCAGCTGGGGCGAGGAGCGGCTGCGCGCGGCACGGCGTGCGCTCTCGCTTTTACCTGGTTTCCCGATGGCGCACTGGCTGGCGGCAACGGTCTACGTCGCGCGTCAAGCCAACGCCGAGGCCGAACGGGAACTGGCCGCAGGCGTGGCGGCGATGCAGCAACAGGCGCACGTCCAGACGCAGTTCAGCGCCGTGGCCCTGCATTGGCTGACCGGACTGCTCGCCCTGAGCCGCGATGACGAGGACGCAGCGCTCGCGGCTTTTGCGCGCGAGCTGACCGACGAACCAAGTGGTCAGCTCTACTCACGCGAGTGCTGCGCCAACACGTGGTACGCGATCGGAGCCGTTCATCTGCGGCGTGGACGCTTCCGGGATGCGGTGCACGCCTTCACGGAGGCGCGTGAGCGCATCCCCGCGCATCTCCTGGCGGCGCGCGGTCTCCTCGAATCGCGCAAGGGTCTGGGATTGACCGCGCCGTCCGACGGCGCCGCGGCGCTCGTCGCCGCCGCCACCGGTCATGCGGCTGGCGTTGACGCCGCGCTGGTCCGCGCCGCCGATCTCGTGCTCAGCGGGCAGCCGGATGAAGCCGCGCGCACCATCGACGCTGCCCTGGCTGACGCCCCGCCTGGGAGCGCTGGATGGCTCCTGCCGGTCGAACCGCTCCTTTTCGTGCAATCGGCGCCTGACGTCTGGGCCGCGCCGCTTGGCCGTCTCCGCGCGCGCGCCGTCTGACGATTCAGTCCTTTTCAGACCTCACCTCAGGACACATCAGAGGCCCGGCCGCTACGGTTACGCGCAGGAGGTTTGCGATGCGCAACGTGCTGCTGACTCTCGTGCTCACGGTTCTCTCGACCCCGGCTTTGGCCCAATCAGGAAAGGCGGCGCCGCCGCCGGTTCGAACGTTGAGTCTCGATGGCCCGCGAGTGGGATTCACCATGTTGAGCGACGGCGTCCGCGCGAAGCTCGCCGAGAACGACATCGTCGTGAACTCGGCCATCAGCCAGTTCGGCTGGCAATTCGAACGTCAGTTCTACAGCAAGGAGGGCGGCATCACTGCCGTCACCGAATGGGTACCGCTCGTCGGCGGTCTCGATCAAGGCGTCGTTATTCCGAGCCTGAGCTGGTTGGTGGGCCTGCGAACATCCGAGGGCGCCGAGTTCGGGATCGGCCCCAATGTGACACCGGCCGGCGTCGCCCTGGTGCTGTCTGCCGGCGTCACGGTCAGAACCGGCGCACTCAACGTGCCGATGAACTTCGCGGTCGTGCCAACGAAAGTCGGCACGCGCGTCAGCGTGCTGACCGGCTTCACCTTCAGACACTGACGCGTCTCAGCCGCCTCCGCCAGCCGGGCGCCGCCATTTCAGCCGTGTGTACGCGACGCGGAAGCCGTTGCGCTCCGCATTGCGCTGAGAGGCGCTGCCCGGCTGCGCCACCATCATCGCCACGTCACATCCGCCCTCTGCTGCATCCCGCAGCCGCGCGGCGAGCAGGGCGGCCTGAGCGCCTTGCCGCCGGGCGCTGGGAATCGTGCTCGCGCCGGCGAGCAAGGCGACACCGCCGTGTAACACCATGGCCGCCGTGGCCGCGATGCGACCCTCGATCTCGCCGACATACGTCAGCACGCCTTTACTACTGGCCACCACCCGGCCGAACGCGCGCATGAACGCCTCGAGCTCGGGAAATTCACTCCAGCCTTCGCCGGCCGCCTGTGCCCAACGATCGATTTCCGTCGGAGTCGTCTGCCGCACGTGGACGGAGCTCTCCGGGGCCAGACCTGGGTCCGCCGGCAACGGCTGAAACAGCACGCTCGAAAACTCGAACGCCTCGTAGCCTCGGGCATGAAGCTGCGGCAGCGTCGACGCGTCAGCGAGCGGCGACACTTCGTGGAACGTCGTCGCACCGCGATCGCTGAAGTAACGCTCGATGCGCTCGAACGTGGTGCTCGTGACCGGACCGGAGATGCCCAGGCCAAAGGTCTGCGTCAGGGGCGACTCGACGCCGTCGAACATCACGTACGTGCCGTCGACCTCTGTCCAGCTCGCGCCGCTCGGGGGTTCGGCGCGGGCACGTGCCTCCACGAACCGGCGGTTGGCCTCGCCCTCCGCGCGCTCCAAACGCTGAGCAAGGCGGTGATCGGCGAGCGGATAAGGAACCGGCATCGGGCTTTCGGGATTCTAGCTTGACCTCCCCCCGGCAGCGGACCACGATCGGCTTAGCTGTGAGCAGCGAACCCTCTCGCCGCATCGTCGTCAGCCTGACTCTCGTGGCGATGCTCGGACTCGCCGTAGCTGCGGCCGCACAACGGCGGTTCTTCTACGGGTGGGATCCGACGGTCAAGAACATCCCCTACGACGGGCGGTTCACATTCGTGCGGGTGCGCTATCGCCCGGCGCCAGGTGGCAACTGGGCCGGCGGCCGGCCGTCGTGGGTGCACGGTTATCCGCTGGCCGAGCAGAACCTGATGCTGATCATGAAAGACCTCAGTTTTCTCGACGTCCATGCCGACGACATCAACGTCGTGACGCTGGACGATCCCGAGCTCTTTCACTACCCCATCGCCTACATCATCGAGGTCGGCTGGTGGACGATGACCGATCAGGAACGGGATGGGTTGCGCCAGTATCTGGCAAAAGGCGGGTTCCTCATCGTGGACGACTTCAAGCCCGAGGGCTGGCGCGGCATTCCTGGCGGAGGCTGGGAGCCGTTCCGGGAGAATCTCAATCGTCTGCTGCCCGGCGCCAGGATCTTCGAGATGGATCCGAACGACCCCATCTTTCACTCGTTCTTCGACATCAAGACGCTCGACAACTTTCCACAGGCCTATAACTACGGCAAGCCGATCTTCCGCGGCGTCTACGAAGACAACGATCCTACGAAGCGCCTGCTGATGATCATCAACTACAACACCGACGTCTCGCAGTACTGGGAGTGGTCGGGCCGCGGGTTCCGGCCGTTCGACGACACCAACGAGGCCTACAAGCTCGGAGTGAATTACTTGATGTATGGGATGACGCACTAACGGGGGGTTAGGGACTGGGGGCTAACCGATCCGCAGCTACTTCGATAGACGCTAGTACCAGGCCTAGTCCCTACTCCGTCCCCCAACCCCGAGTCTGCAGCCCCTGTCCCCATCAGCGTCACCATTTGGACACAGTCGGATCCGGCGCGCGCCGTTTTGTTCCAGAAGCCTGGCTCGCAACGCGGCACTGATTTGGCTTTCACACGCGAAACTCATCTTTCGTGCATCCAGGAAAAGAGGCTTCGTGAGCAATCGAGTGACCGATCGGCGGACCTTCTGCGTGACCGCATGTCAGGCGCTGTCGCTAGCCGGGCTGGGCGCGGCGCTGTCTTCATGCGGCGGAGACAACCCAGGCGGCCCGAGTTCGACCAACGTCACGCAGCTCACGACCCTCGGTGGCACCGTCAGCGGCAACACCGTTCAGGTCAACGCCGGCAGCGGATCGCCGCTGGCGCCGACCGGCGGCGCGGCCCTCGTGCAGAGCAGCGCCGGTTCGTTTCTGGTCACCCGCATCAGCGAGAGCGCGTGCTCGGTCCTCACCTCCACCTGCACGCACGAAGGGTGCACGGTCAACGGCATCGACAACCAGACCTTCGTCTGTCCGTGTCACGGGTCGCGTTTCAGCTCGAGCGGATCGGTCGTGAACGGGCCGGCGTCGCGGCCCCTCCAGGTCTTCGGCTCGCAGCTGTCTGGCGGCGTGCTCACCATCTCCATCTGAGTCTGGCCCGCGGACGCGCTCGCTATAATCTGGGGCGTGTTCGTTCGTGCTGGGCGGGGTTTCGGACGCCAGAATGGCGCGGCTGCGGATGTCGTACGCGAGCCGGGTCACGCCGGTCTGGCCAGAGGCGGAGCAGGGAGAGCGCCGGCGAGGCCAGGCAGCCGATCGACAGAGCGAAGCCGATCGTCGCGCGGCGGAGCACGCCCGTTACTGTAGCTCGACACGACGCGCCGTCGCAGCTAAGATCCGGCGCGTTCTCGACTCATAGCCGCTCGGGGGGAGCGGCGCACCACAGTAGAAAGGATTTCTTATGCGCAGCAGCAGACTGGCTGTCATCGGTCTCGCGGCGGCTGTCGCCGGGTCGACGTACATGGCTCGCGCCCAGCAGCCGGCTCCTCAACAACCCATGTCGTTCTTCATCACCAGCGTGGGTCTCGGTCAAGGCGCCAATCTCGGCGGCATCGCCGGCGCTGACAAGCACTGTCAGACGCTGGCGGCGGCGGCTGGTGGCGGCGCCAAGACCTGGCATGCGTACCTCAGCGCCAGTGCCGCCGGCGGCCAGCCGGCCGTCAACGCGCGCGACCGGATCGGCAACGGACCGTGGTTCAACGCCAAGGGTGCTCGCATCGCCGAGAACCTCGCCGACCTGCACGGCGACACATTGCCTCAGGCACAACGCGGCAACAACCTGACCAAAGTGACCGCGCTCGACGAAAAGGGCAACACCGTCAACGGCGTGGGCGACACGCCGAACCGACATGACATGCTGACCGGGTCGACGCTCGATGGTCGGGCCTTCACCGACAGCGCCGATCACACCTGCGGCAACTGGACGAGCACGGCCGCGACCGGCATCGCTCAGCTCGGCCACCACGATCGGCAGGGCGGCGGGGCGACGTCATGGAATTCCATTCACCCGAGTCGCGGTTGCAGCCAGGAGAACCTGGTGAGCACCGGCGGCGCTGGATTGTTCTACTGCTTCGCGACGAACTAAGCGTATCGCTGGTAGTCTTAGGTCTTACGTCTTAGGTCTTAAGGTCTTGCGCACTGGACGAAGTGCGGCAATGGCCTTTGCCTAAGACTTAAGACCTGAGACCTGAGACTTAAGTCCTGAGCCCTGAGCCGGAGCGTTTCCTTTGCCAACGACCCGTTACGAAGCCCCCGAGTCCATCGCCGACGCCGTCCGACTGATGCAGACCGATCCCGAGGCCCGGCCGCTCGCGGGTGGAACCGATCTGCTCGTGCAGTTTCACAGCGGCACGAAGCGGCCTTCGGCATTCATCGATCTGAAACGCATTCCGGATCTCGTCGGCATCACGATCGATCCCCGCGGCCTTCGACTCGGCGCGGCGACCGCGGCGGCCGTCATCACCGAACACCCCGAGATCGGCCGCCTCTGGCCGGGCCTCGTGGAGGCGGTGCATCTCGTCGGGTCGACGCAGATTCAGGGTCGCGGCTCGGTGGGCGGCAATCTCTGCAACGGATCACCGGCCGCCGACACCACGTGCCCGCTCATCGTCAATCGGGCGCGGGCGGTGATTGCCGGACCAGAAGGGGAACGCATTGTCGACGTCGAAAACTTCTGCACCGGCCCGGGCCAGACCGTCCTGGACCGCGGCGAGATCCTGGTCGCCTTTCTCATCCCGCGCCCGTCGTCGCGGACATCCGATGCGTATCTCAGGCTGATTCCCCGCACTGAAATGGACATTGCCGTCGCCGGGGCTGCCGTGAGCGTCACGCTCGATGCGAACGGCGTCTGCACGGCGGCGCGTGTGGCGATCGGCGCCGTCGCACCGACGGCCCTGCTCGTCGCAGACGCGGCAAAGGCGCTCGTTGGATCAAAGCTGGATGACGAATCGCTCGTGCGGGCGGGCGCGGCCGCCAGTGCGGCGGCGAAGCCGATTGACGACCGGCGCGGAACGGCGATCTATCGCCGCCGCGTCGTCGCGGTGCTGACCAGGCGGGCTGCGTCAATCGCCGCAGTGCGCGCGAGATCGCAAGCGTAGGCTCATAACAGCAAGGACCTGACCAGAGTGGCCAAACTACACGTTCAGACGACGATCAACGGCGAGTCGACCGAGTTTCTGTGCGAGCCGGCCGAAACGCTGCTCGAGGTTCTGCGCAACCGGCTGAACCTGACCGGCACGAAAGAGGGGTGTGCGACCGGCGACTGTGGCGCCTGCTCGGTGCTCGTCAACCAGCGCCTGGTGCCGGCGTGTCTGGTGCTCGCCGCTGAGGTCGACGACCAGGACCTGCTGACCGTCGAAGGCGTGGCGACGGGGTCGACCCTGCATCCGGTTCAGCAGAAGTTTCTCGAGCACGCGGCCTTGCAGTGCGGCGTCTGCACGCCCGGCTTCGTCGTCGCTGCGAAAGCGTTGCTCGATCGCAACGCGAATCCGACTGAGCACGAGGTCCGCTACTGGCTGGCCGGAAACCTGTGCCGCTGCACGGGCTACGACAAGATCGTTCGCGCCGTGCTCGACGCGGCGGAAAGCATGAGGAGTGTGCCGGCATGAGTGGCGAGAGGAGCTTCACCTACGTAGGGACAAGGCCCATCCGGCATGACGGGCTCGACAAGGTCACCGGACGGGCGAACTACGGCGCCGACTTCACGCTGCCGGGCATGTTGTACGGCCACGTCGTCCGCAGTCCGCACGCGCACGCGCGGATTGTCGCCATCGATACGTCAGCGGCCGAAGCCATGCCCGGAGTCAAGGCGGTCTTGACCGGCCGCGAGATTCCGAAGACCGACGCCAAGATCATGATGGCCGAAGGCGGCTTCGACCTCGGCGATATGGGCGACAACCTGCTGGCCCACGACAAGGCGCTGTACCAGGGTCACGCCGTGGCCGCCGTCGCAGCGACCTCACCCGAGATTGCGCGAGCCGCCGCCGAACGCGTGGTCGTCACGTACGAGCGGCTCACCCCGGTCATGAACGTCGACCAGGCGATGGCCGCCGACGCTCCGATCCTGCACGAGGATCTCGTGACGAAAGGCAAGCCGCTGCCGGATGGTCCGAAGCGGACCAACGTGGCGATGCGCATGGAGCTGCGGCGCGGCGACATCGACAAGGGGTTTGCCGAGTCGGACCTCATCGTCGAGCACACGTTCACGACGCCGATGGTCCACCAGGGCTACATCGAGCCTCATGCCTGCGTCGCGCGCGTCGGCGAAGACGGTCAGATTGTCGTGTGGACCTCGACGCAAGGACAGTTCATCGTCCGCGACGCGTGCGCCGGCATCCTCGGCGTCGATGCCGCGAAGATCAAGGTCATTCCCAGCGAGATCGGCGGCGGGTTCGGCGGCAAGATTCCGGTCTATCTCGAGCCGATCGCGATCGTTCTCGCACGCAAGGCGCAGCGCCCCGTGAAGCTCGTCATGTCTCGAGACGACGTGTTCAAGGCCTCGGGTCCGACGTCCGGCACGCGCGTCCGCATGAAGATTGGCGTCAAGCAGGACGGGGCTATCGTCGCAGCAAGCGCGTCGCTCCACTACGAAGCCGGGGCCTATCGCGGATCGCCCGCCGGCGCCGGCGCGATGTGCTGCCTGGCCTCGTACAAGGTGCCGAATTTCTTCATCGAGGCCTACGACGTCGTCGTCAATCGGCCGAAGGTGGCTGCCTATCGCGCCCCTGGCTCACCGTCGTCGACGTTCGCCACCGAATCGGTGCTCGACGAGATCGCTCGCCGCCTTGGCCTCGATCCGATCGAGCTGCGGCTGAAGAACGCCGCATCCGAAGGCGACCAGGCGCCTTACGGCCCGAAGTACGGGCCGATCGGATTGACGCAAGTGCTCGATTCGGCGAAGAACCATCCACACTGGAAAGCGCCGCTGGGGCCGAATCAGGGCCGGGGCATCGCGTGCGGCTTCTGGTTCAATGCCGGGTTCAATTCGAGCGCAGTCGTGTCACTCAGCGGCGACGGCAGTGCGACCGTCGTCACCGGGAATCCTGATATCGGCGGCACACGCGTGGCGCAGGCCCTGATGGTGTCCGAAGAGCTCGGCATCCCTGTAGAACGAGTACGACCGACCGTCGCCGACACCGACAGCATCGGCTACAACGACCTGACCGGCGGCAGCCGCGTGTGCTACGCCACCGGCATGGCCGTCATCAAGGCGGCCGACGACGTGCGTGACCAGCTGCGGGCGCGGGCCGCGACGATTTGGAACGTCAAGCCCGAGCAGGTTCGTTGGGAGGCCGGAAGCGCTGTTCTCGTCGAGGGTGCCGGGGATCAGGCGCCGCTCACGCTGAAGGAGCTGGCGGCAAAGATGGCGCACACCGGTGGACCGATCGTCGGCCGCGCGGCAGTCAACCCGCCGATGGCCGGGCCCGGATTCGCCGTGAACATCTGCGACCTCGAGGTCGACAAGGAGACAGGCGTCAGCCGTGTCACCCGGTTTACGGCGATCCAGGATGTCGGCAAGGCCATCCATCCCAGCTTCGTCGAAGGGCAGATGCAGGGTGGCGCAGCCCAAGGCATCGGCTGGGCGTTGAACGAGGAGTACATCTACAACGATGAAGGCCTGATGCAGAACGCCGGTTTCCTCGATTACCGGATGCCGGTGGCATCGGACCTCCCGATGATCGACACGGTGATCGTCGAAGTGCCGAACCCGCTGCATCCGTACGGCGTACGCGGCGTCGGTGAAGTGCCGATCGTGCCGCCGCTCGCCGCAGTCGCCAACGCGATGCGCGACGCGACCGGCATCCGCTTCACCGATCTGCCGCTGTCACCGCCGCGAGTCCTCGAGGCGCTCGGCCACGATTGAGGTGGCGCGCATCTTTTTTTCGAGCGGCCTGGCGCCATACACCGGCGGCGTCGAATCGATCGACATCGATGCCCCGCGCGTCGGCGAGCTGCTCCAGGCGCTTCGGGAGCAGTTCCCGGCGCTGACCGAGCCGCTCGCGCTCATGTCAATCGCGGTGGACGGCGTCATTCACCAGCATCCGGATTACGTCAACCTCGACGCGACCAGCGAGGTTCACCTCGTCCCGCGCATCTCAGGCGGCGCGTAAGACGTGCACGGCGGCCGCCGTGCCCTCGGTCATCTTCCACGCAGACTTCTCGTGACTGCGCACCGAGGCCGACTCTCGTTTGCGTTACGCGGAAGTTCCCGCCGGCTACGGCTGAGTTTCGTGATACAAAAGCTCGAATTCCTGCACTAGCCACGCGTGCACGATTGCCAGTGGGAGGAGTGTGTATGTCGAGAGTTTCCGTGAGCCGCTTCATGCCCATCGTCGCGGCGATGGCGCTGGTGCCCGCGATCGCGGCAGCGCAGGGCGGCCTCACGAAGGAGAAGCCGGGACAGGGCGGCAGCTCGGTCAAGGGCGCCGCCGGAACTGAGGCCAGCACGGGCGACAACGGACTCGAGCACTGCGACAAGCCCATGGGAGCGATGGCGGTCGTCGAGCCGCAGAGTGAATATCTCGTGGCGCTTTCGCGCTACAGCCTGCAGTCGCCGGTCGGCCTCATTCGCATGATGATTCAGCAGTCCAACTGCTTCATCGTCGTCGAGCGCGGCGCGGGTCTGGGCAACATGGAGCAGGAACGGGCCCTTTCCGCGGGCGGACAGACGCGAGCCGGATCGAACATCGGCGGCGGGCAGATGGTCGCTGCCGACTTCATCCTGACGCCCGCGGTCGTGTTCTCCGAAGGCAACGCCGGCGGCGTCGGCGCCGCGGCAGCCGGGCTGCTGGGCCGACGAGCCGCGACGTTTGCCGGCGGCCTGAAGTTCAAGGAAGCGCAGACGAGCATGCTCGTCGCCGATTCGCGCAGCGGCGTCCAGGTGGCGTCGGCCGAGGGCAGCACGCGCAAAGCCGATCTCAGGCTCGGCGGCGGATTGTTCGGTGGCGGCGGCGCCGCGTCGCTGGGCGGGTACGGCAACACCAACGAAGGGAAGCTCATCGCCGCGTCGTTGCTGGACAACTACAACAAGATCGTCGGCGTCGTGCGCGGCGATGCGACGCTGCAGCGCAACGTCGGCACGCTCAACGAAGAAGCCGCCGGCGGCACGCGGAAAGCCGGCGACGTGTTCAACGAAGGCGATGTGATCGGCCCGAAGATCGCCGGTGTCAAGCTGATGGCCACACCTGACGACGCCGGGAAGGTGCTGGCGACCATGACCCGCGCCGACGAGCTCGTGGTGATCGGCGAAGAGAAGAACGGCTACGTGCAGGTGCAGAGTCCGACAACAACGGGCTGGGTGAAGATCACCCTGATGCAAAGGCACTAGTCGAAGGAGTGCCGAGGGCCGTACTTTGCTCGGGGGTTTTATCCTTATCGTCTTGACGATCTAGTAGGTTTCGGTGAGGCCGCGACCGTCCCGACGTCTGCTTCGACATCTTGCCAGTGCGGCCGGTACGAACCGTGAACCAGAACCCAGAACCACGGAACTGGGAACCCAGAACCTTAGAACCGCAGAACCCGGAACTGACACGTCTGTAGGCGAGCGATAGGCAGTCTGTCTTCTTCTTTTCCTTTTCCCGTTTCGTGCGACGTAGCGATTGTCGGCGGCGGCGCCGCCGGACTCGCCACGTCGATCTTCGTGCGCCAGATCAATTCGCGACTTCACGTCGTCGTCCTCGAAGGCGCGCGCAAGCCTGGCGCCAAAATCCTCGTGAGCGGCGGTTCGCGGTGCAACGTCACCAACGCCGCGGTGCGCGAGACCGACTTCTGGTCCTCAGGACGCCGGACGACGATTCGGCGCATTCTGCGCGCGATGTCCGTTGCCGACACGGTTGCCTGGTTCGCGGCCATGGGCGTGCCTCTCCACGAGGAGGCGGACGGCAAGCTCTTTCCCGATTCCAACCGATCGCGAGACGTCCTCAACGCGCTGCTGACTGAAGCGGCAGGAGTCGGCGCGGCGGTGTGGGACGGCACACGCGTGACCGATGTGAAACGTCAGGACGCGGAGCACTTCGACGTCGTCACGGCTCGTGGCACACTCGCGGCGCGTTGCGTCGTGCTCGCAACCGGTGGGCAATCGCTCCCCAAGACGGGTAGCGACGGCGCCGGCTATCGAATGGCGCGACAGCTCGGACACACGATCGTCACGACGACGCCCGCGCTGGCGCCGCTCGTCCTTGAATCGCAAGGCCAAACGCCATGGTTTGCCGGCTTGTCGGGCGTGTCGCAGCCGGTCGAGTTGAGCGTCTGGATTGACGGGTCGGTCGCCCAGCGGTTACGCGGAGCCATGCTATGGGCGCATTTCGGCGTCAGCGGTCCGGCGGCGCTGAACGCCTCGCGCCACTGGGAGCGCGCGCGGGTCGAGGGACGGCCCGCGCGAGTGACCGCCAGCTTTGTTCCCGGTTGTTCGTTCGATCGCGCTGACGCGCGCCTCGCAGCCATGGGCGCCGAGCGGCCGCGCGCGTCGGTCGCGACGCTGCTCACACAACTCGTGCCCGCGTCGCTGGCGTCAGCGCTCGCAAACCACGCGAACGTGGACCCCGGCCGTCCCCTGGCGCAGCTCACGCGTGAGGAGCGGCGCCGGTTGTCGCATGCGCTGGTCGAGCTCGAGCTGCCAGTGGTGGCGTCGCGCGGCTTCACGCACGCAGAGGCCACGGCCGGCGGCGTGACATTGTCCGAGATCGAGTCCAGGACGATGGAGTCTCGCGTGTGCCCGGGACTTTATCTGGTGGGAGAAATCCTCGACGTCGACGGCCGGTTGGGCGGATTCAACTTCCAGTGGGCGTGGTCGAGCGCGAAGGTCGCCGCGCGCGGAGTCGCCCTTCGGTTCGCTCGAACCGGCTAGTCCCTTGCTCGCGGCATGCCGGCAGCCGGCACGCGTCACCGCCCACGAGGCACGTGCCCGCCGTACTGCCGTCTTCTAAGCTTTTTCCACTTTGACTTTCGCCTTGGCCTTGGTCGCCCGCTTGCGTGGTGCCTTCGCAGGGGCCGGCTCGTTCGTCGCCTGAAGGACAACGAGCCGGGTGGCAAACGTGCGTCGGCCGTGCTCGTCGAAGTCGATCACCGTGTGATGCTCGTTGACTTCGACGAGCGTGCCTGGCCCGTAGGTGGGCTGCACGACGCGATCACCCTTGGTCCATGCTTTCATCGCTACCACCGAGGCTCGCGACGTCCGCCGCCACCGCCGCGATTACCGCCGAATCCGCCGCCGCCGCCGAAACCACCTTCCGGCTTGGGCCGAGCTTCGTTGACCGTCAGGCTGCGGCCGCCCATCTGATACTGGTTGAACTCCGTTGCCGCTTTCTGCGCCTCTTCGTCCGTCGACATTTCGACGAATGCGAAGCCGCGCGCCCGGCCGGTCGCGGCGTCACGCATGACGCGGACCGACTCGACGTTGCCGGCGCGACTGAACAACTCCTGCAGTTCTGCCTCGCCCGTCGTATACGGCAGGTTCCCGACGTACAGCCTTCGACCCATACTCGCTCCTTCTCGCACCAGAGCCGCTTCAGCAGCCGATGCCAATGCGAGGGACGTACCCCGCAAACGATCCAGGGTCCCACCCCCCGGAACGGTGGTTGCTCGTCAGCTCAGCAGAAGCGTGGAGGAGAGAACGAGTCGGAATCAAGGCTCGATCGACTCTCTGCGCGGGCGAAGCAGGCGGAACTGGCCACCAACGGCGCGTAGTCTACCACGTGCACATATTCGCGCAAGCGAGCGGATTGGTCCCCACCTGGTTGGCCCCTCCCCGACGGTTTTCGGCAGACTTCCACGTCGAGCTGGATGCCCGGCACACGTCGCCGCGGCCACGACGGGGCGGCTGAGGTCGCTGTGAAATAATCCAGTCATGCGCGTTCAGCTCGGCTCCGAACGGCTTCTTCAGTCGTCCCGCCTGTCCGGCAAACGGGTCGGCATCGTCTGCAATCCGGCTTCAATCGACAGCGGCTTCGGACACATCGTCGACCGCATCGCGGCGTCGACCCGTGTGCAGCTGGCCGCCATTTTTGGCCCGCAGCATGGGTTCCGGTCGGACGTCCAGGAGAACATGATCGAAACCGCCCACGGCCGTGACGATCGCCGGCGGGTGCCTCTCTACTCTCTCTACAGCGAAACGCGCCAGCCGACCGCGGAGATGTTGCAGGGCCTCGATGTGCTCGTCATCGACCTGCAGGACGTGGGAACGCGCATCTATACCTATATCTACACGATGGCCAACTGCATGATGGCGGCGCGACAGCACGGAGTGCCGGTCATCGTGTGCGATCGACCCAATCCGATCGGCGGTCTGGACGTCGAAGGGCCCATGGTCCGGCCGGGCTACGAATCGTTCGTCGGCATGTACCCCGTCCCGATGCGTCACGGGATGACGATCGGCGAGCTCGCGCGACTGTTCAACGACCGCTTCGGCATCGGCGCGGATCTCGAAGTTGTGAGCATGCAGGGCTGGGAGCGCACCATGTACTACGACGACACCAAGCTGCCGTGGGTGTTGCCGTCTCCCAACATTCCCACGCTCGACACCGCCATCGTCTATCCGGGAACGGTCGTCTTCGAGGGCACGAGCCTTTCGGAAGGCCGCGGCACCACGCGGCCGTTCGAGCTGCTCGGATCGCCGGGTATCGTCGCCGAGACGTTTGCCGATCGACTGAACGCGCTGAAGCTGCCGGGCGTGTTTTTTCGTCCCGCGGTGTTCGAGCCGACCTTTCACAAGCATGCCCGGACGACCTGCGGCGGCTGTCAGATTCACGTGCTCGACCGCACGATGTTCCGCCCGGTGGTCACTGGGGCCGCGCTGGTCGCCGCCTTCCGCGCTCACGATCCGGAACGATTCGCGTGGCGCGATCCGCCTTACGAGTACGAGCACGTCAAGCTGCCGTTCGACATCCTCGCGGGCTCGCCGGAGCTGCGCGAGCAGATCGAGCGTGAGCTGCCGCTCGATCAAATCGGACAGTCGTGGGAAGCGGACATCACGTCGTTCAACGACGTGCGCCGGCCGTACCTCCTCTACTGAGTGGGACTAGCGCCGCGCGGACGCTCGTGCGGCCGCGATTTGCTCCGCGTGATTGTGCGCGTGGGCGGCGTAAATCTCGAGCCAGCGGTCGAGCGTGTACCGCCCAATCTCGTTGTGGGTGCCTTCGCGCTGCCAGTCGGTTTCGCTCATGCGGTCGAGGATTTCGCCGGTCGTCTCCCGAGCCGCCTTGAACGCCCACAGCGACGCCTCGATGGGACGGCCGTAGTACAGCGCTCGCGCGAACTGGTCTTGGTCGTAGGCGAGGACGACACGCTCCGGCCCGGCGAGGACCACCCTCAGCCTGAGCGCTCCGTTCATCTCGCTGTCGGCCAGGTGATGGACGATCTCGCGCGCCGACCACTTGCCGGGCGCCGGGTGCGAATCCAACTCGGCGTCGGTGGCGCCGGCCAGCGCTTCGGCGACAACGCGATACCCGTCCTTGTATTGAGCGATGAGGTGCTGCCGGGTCGCTAGGTCCATGTGCGAATCTTAGCCACGGAGAGCCGCTTCACCAGGTCCTTTTTACGATCAGCCACGAAGGCACGAAGACACGAAGTTCTCGTGGCGCTCAAATGACGGGCCAGAGAATGCCTTGAGTACGAAGCCTTCGTGACTTCGTGTCTTCGTGGCTAAGTTGCCGGCGGCCAGAGATGTCATCCGCGGGTCTTGGCGATACCCGGCGCCGCCGCCTCCTGGTCTGACCTGGGCTCCAGATGATGCGCGACCAGATGATCTCTCAGGCACTCGAAGGCTTCGCCCGGCGAGTCGACCCGAGTGAGCAGCTCCAGGTCTTTCTCGGCGATCGCACCCCAGTCGGCCATCGGCTTGAGATCCAGCACGGCTTCCCAATATTCGCGGCCGTACAACAGGACGGCAATCTTCTTCGTCAACTTGTCGGTCTGCTCGAGCGTGAGGATTTCGAACAGTTCATCGAGCGTCCCGAAGCCGCCCGGAAAGATCACGAGCGCCTTGGCGAGGTAGGCGAACCAGAACTTCCGCATGAAGAAGTAGTGGAACTCGAAGTGCAGGCCGTCGGTGATATACGGATTCGCTCCCTGTTCGAAGGGCAGACGGATATTCAGCCCGATGGTCTTGCCGCCAGCTTCGCGGGCGCCGCGATTCGCCGCCTCCATGATTCCCGGGCCGCCGCCGGACGTGACGACAAAGCGGTGGTGCTCCGACCCGAGCGAACGGCTCCACGCCGTCAGCTGGCGGGCCAGCTCGCGCGCATCCTCGTAGAACCGCGCCCACTCGACGGCCTTCGACGATTTGCGGAGCTCGGCCTCGTACTGGTCATCGGCATCGCCAATGCCTCGCGCCCGCAGCGTGTGCAGCGCCCGCTCGGCGCGCTCCCGGCTGTTGACGCGAGCCGAGCCAAAAAAGACCACGGTGTCCTGAATTTTCTGTTCTCTGAACCGGCGCAACGGCTCGAGATACTCGGAGAGGATGCGGATCGGTCGTGCCTCGGCGCTCTCGAGAAACTCGGGATACAAGTAGGCTAACGGCTGATGCGACATACTGTTGCCACTCTAGCAGATGTTATGATCCGCCCTGTTTCGGGCCGCTCATGTCTCCACGCCTGATCGCCGCACTGACTGCACTCACCGCCGCGACCTTCGCTGCCGGATCTGGCATCTCGGCGCAGAGTTCACAATCCGCCGCACAGACTGGCGTGGCGGCGCTGCACGCGAAAGCGCAACGGCGCCTCACACTGCGCAACGTCATGGTGATCTACGGCAGCGCCCGGCCACCTTTCGGCCCGGTCGACGTCGTCATCGAAAACGGCGTCATCTCCTTTATCGGGCCCACGGCCAGCCGCGCCTCTACCGGATCGTCCGACGTGGTGATCGACGGCACCGGCAAGTACGTGATGCCGGGCATCGTCAATACGCACATGCACTGGCACGAGGAACGCCAGCCCGGCATGCCGCAGCCGATCCAATACGAGCGGAACCTGTATCTCGCCGCCGGGGTCACGACGGCGCGCGAGGTGGGCGGGGATTTCGACCTCTCCAAGCGGTGGCAGGCCGAGAGCAACGCGCACGCGATCATCTCGCCGCGCATCCTCGTGTATCCCGTCGTCAGCAAGGGCCAATCGGGCCGGCCCGAGGAAATCCGCGCGTGGATTCGTGACATCGCCCAGCGCGGCGCCGACGGCCTGAAGATTATCGCCGTCGACCGCGATCAGCTCGTGGCCATCATGGACGAGGCGCACAAGCTCGGATTGCGGACGGCGACGCACATCGGCACCGAGGAGACGACCGCCAAGGACTACATCGAGCTTGGCGTGACCTCGATCGAGCATTTCTACGGCATCGGTGATGCGGCGCTCGACGGCGTCCAGCGCTTTCCGCCGGAGATGAACTTCTCGAACGAAATTCATCGCTTCGGCCGCGCCGGCGAACTGTATGCGCAGGCCGATCCCGCCAAGCTCGCCAAGGTGACCGACCAGATGGTCGAGCGCCAGGTCGCGTGGAGCCCGACGCTGTCAATCTACGAGGCGAGCCGCGATCTGCAGCGCGCACAGAACGCTCCCTGGTTCAGGGACTACCTCCATCCGTCGCTGGAGGCATTCTTTCGTCCGTCGCTGGACAACCATGGATCGTTCTTCATGGGCTGGACGAGCACGCAGGAAGCCCGCTGGAAGCAGCAGTACCGCATCTGGATGGACGCGCTCCGCGATTTCGGCCGCAAGGGCGGGCTCATTACGACTGGCGACGACGCCGGTTATCTCTACTCGATGTACGGCTTCGGCATCTCGCGTGAGCTCGAGCTGCACGAAGAGGCCGGCTTCCATCCACTGGAGGTGATCGAGCACGCGACCTGGAACGGCGCCCGCCTGATCGGCATGGATGATCGCCTGGGCAAGGTGCGCGAGGGCTTCATCGCCGATCTGCTGGTCGTCAACGGCAATCCGCTCGAGAACCTGAAGCTGCTCAATCCGTACGGCACCGATGTGTTCACGCTGAACGGCCGCGCCGTGCCCAACTACACCCCCGTCGGGGCTGGTGACGTCGTGCGCTCGGTGCACGGCGGCGGCATCGAGTGGACGATCAAGGACGGCATCCCCTATCACGTGCCGACGTTGATGAAGGAGATCCGTGACATGGTGGCGCAGGCGCGGCGGCGCTCCAACACGACGCCTTAAAGGTAGTAAGAGCCGCGTCGGTTCAGGTCTTTAGACATCGTTGAAATCTCCCCGGATCGATACGTCGATTGTGATTGCCGCGCCGGCCGACGCGATCCTCCGCGCGTTCTTCGATCGATCGGCGCTCGATGACTGGTGGGGGACGCTGGCCTCAGTGACCGCACCGCGCATTCTCGGCCCGTACGTCATCGAGTGGCGGACGACCGAATTCCAGGACGAGATACTCGGGCGCCTGGGCGGCGTGCTGCGCGGAACTGTCATTCACGTTGATGCCGAAGGCTTTGCTCTAGCCGATGTCTACTGGCTGCCGCCGGAGGGCGATCCGATCGGGCCGATGGCGCTCGAGGTGACGTGCTCGAAGAATGACCCACCCGAGGCCGGGGCCAACGCCGGCGCGACCCGGGTCTCCGTGCTTCAGACCGGGTTCGAAGACAGCCCGCGCTGGCGGCGCTACTACTCCATTTTCGCCACGGCCTGGGACCAGGCGCTCTCGTCCCTGAAGGGTCTGCTGGAACGCTGAATAGCGCCGCAGGACTAACGAAGACGCCGCCGGCGTCTTCGTCGATTGCGGGAACTGACGACGAGATACGCCAGCGCCGCGCCAGTCAGCGCGGCGCCGCCGACGAGTGCCGCGGCGGCATAAGTCACCGGCCCGGGCGGAGGCGGCACGTGCGCCCGCTCTTCGTCCGACAGCGAGCGCCGCCGCTGAAGCTCCAGCGCGAGGCTCTGCGCTCCCTGCGCCATCGCCCACCGATGGTTGGCTTCGAAGAGCGGCCTCAACAGAAACGACAACCCGCGAAGGAGCGGCTTCTCGGCGCGGATCCGCCAGTCGTAGACGACATTCACGAATTTGTCGTCCGGTTCGAACGTCCAGACGCCGCGTCCCTCGAAATCACCGGTCGCATCCAGCGTGAACCCATGCGGGTATCTCGAGTCGACGATGACCGATTCCCAACGCAGGGTGTAAGGCAGCCAGCCCTTGGTCCGCAACAGCACGCGGCGGCCGGTGCCGTCTGGCTTCGGCGGCTCGAGCTGCTCGACAGACAAGTACACCGACGGCCACCAGCGTGCCAGCGAGAGAGGATCGCCCAGAATGTCCGCGACCTCACCGCACGTCGCCTCGAGCCGCCACCGGGTCACGAAGTGATAGTCGTTCGCGCTCGACGTCACAGCCGCTGAATTCTCAGATAGTTCGAGTCCGGACGCGAGAGGTCCGGATCGATGTTGATAAAGACTGCGGCCTCGCCGGCAGCGATGTAGCCGAGTCCGATGAGCTGCTGGCCGACCGCCTGGCCACCCAGATGGTCATCGTGGTCGGGGTCGATGCGCACCGGCATGACACCCCAGTGCAGCGACAGGCGCCTCGCGGTGTCCTGACGGGCGGTGGCGGCGAAAATCGGCGCCCGCGGACGAAGATTCGAGAGTTGGCGCGCGGTGCTGCCGCCACGCGTCACGGCGACAATGGCGCGGGCGTCGCCACGGTTGGCCAGCGTGACCGCCGCCGCGCAGAGCGCTCGCACGTGATCGTGATCGTCGGCCAGCCGCCGCGCGACGATCGACGCTTCGTCGAGCGGGCTCAACTCGGCCTCACGGATGATGGTGTCCAGAGTCTGCACCGCCCGCGCCGGAAACGACCCGGCGGCCGTTTCCGCGGCAAGCATGATGGCATCCGCTCCCTCGCCGACCGCGTTGGCGGCATCACTGACCTCGGCGCGCGTCGGCCGCGCTTCGTGCGTCATGGACTCGAGCACCTGGGTGGCGAGAATCACGGGAATGCCGCGGAGCCTCGCGCGGCGGATGATATCCCGCTGCACGCGCGGCACTCGCTCGAGCGGCATCTCCAGCCCGAGATCGCCTCTGGCCACCATCACCGCCTGACACCCGCCCAGGATGTCGGTCAGATGCTCGATGGCCTCAGGTCGCTCGAGCTTGGCGATGAGCGGCACGTCGGCCGCCCCTTCAGTCGTCATCACCTGCCGCGCCTGACGCAGGTCGGCAGCGCTCCGCACAAAGGAGAGCGCGACCATGTCGACGCCGAGCGCGAGGCCGAACTTCAAGTCGTCGATATCCTTCGGCGTCAGCGCGGCCGCCGCGAGCTCGACGCCAGGTGCGTTGATGCCTTTGTGCTCGCCGAGCTTCCCGCCCTCGATGACGGTGGTCCTGATTTCGCTACCGTCGGATGCATCGACGCGCAGCTCGATGGTGCCGTCGGCGAGCAGCAGCCGATCGCCGGGATGCACGCCGCGTGCGAGGCCTTCAAACGTCGTCGAGACACGCCCTGATCCGCCGAGGAAATCGCCGGTGGCGACGACAAGCGCGTCCCCTGGTTTCAGGTCGAGCACTGCCCTGCCGGCGAGGCGGCCGGTGCGGATCTTCGGGCCGCCGAGATCTTGCAGCACGGCGACCTCGCGGCCCGATCGCTCAGTGGCGGCGCGTACGCGCGCATATGTCGCACCCTGGGTCTCGTGCGTGCCATGCGAGAAGTTGAGCCTGAAGATGTCGGTGCCGGCGGCGATCAGCGCATCGAGCATGACGTCCGAGTCCGTGGCAGGTCCGACGGTCGAGATGATCTTGGTGTGGCGCATGTAGAATCGTGTCAATTATGGGCCAGATCGTCCCGGACCTCGTTGAGCGGTACCTCGCGTCACTCAACCGAGTGCGCGACGACGTACTCGACGAGATCGCTCGCGCCGGTAGCGATCAGAATCTTCCGCTCATCGACGCCGAGGTCGGCGCCCTGCTGCGCGTGCTCGCGACGGCGATCGGCGCCACGCGCATCCTCGAGATCGGCACGGCAATCGGCTACTCGGGCATCTGGCTGGCTGGTGCGCTGCCGCCTGGTGGCGTGCTGTTCACGATGGAGATGGATCCGGCGCGAGTGAAGGTCGCGCGGGCCAACTTCGAACGCGCCGGTCTGGCCGATCGGGTGAGCGTCATGACCGGCGACGCGCAGCTGCTGGTCGCGAAAGTCTCGGGCCCGTTCGATCTGATTTTCCAGGACGGGAGCAAACGCCTCTACAGTCCGATGCTCGATCGGTTGATCGAGCTGCTGCGGCCAGGTGGATTGCTGGTAACGGACAACGTGCTCTGGGACGGAGAGGTCGTACCGGGATTCGTCAGCTCGCCACAACGGGACGCTGCCGACACCAGAGCCATCGCCGACTACAACCAAAGAATCAGCACCGATCCGCGGCTGACGACAACTATCGTCCCGCTTCGGGACGGCGTGTCGATTTCCGTCAGACGCGGGGACAAGGCATGAGCATCGAAGGGTGGCTGAAAGCGGCGGTCGATGACGCCGAGGCACGCGGGCTGAAAGAGCTGAAACCGCTGCTCGAGAGCCTCGCGCAATCGACGGCGCTGCTCCGGCAGGCGGACTTCAACTCCGGCGCTGAGGGCGCTTCGCCCACCGGCAAGGACCTGGGATCCCCAACCTCCAGCCTCCAATCCCCAGTCGCTGGTCCCCTACCCCCAGCCCCCAGTTCCCAGCTCCCGGCTCCCAGCTTTTCCATCGAGGAATTTGGACGGCGGCTTCGCGG
>JBKPSC010000152.1:0-16712 GCA_046734915.1 Acidobacteriota bacterium
ACGTTGCGGCGGCCAAGGGCGTGATCGAGACATTCGCGCTGGTGAACGTAAAGGCTGTGGATGCCCCGGGACTGGAGGGCCTGCTGCAGGCGTCCGTCGAGCGCCTCTGGGAATGGCACGACCTGAGCCTCGACTGCCGCCAGTCGTCTTACCGCCGTCACGTGCAGGTCTGGCGTGTCCGGACGCGCTGCCCGCTGGCCCGGCACGAGCCGCTCGAGAGCCGCGTCGAGCGCCCCGTCGCGCCCGGAACGCGTTGAGCGTGCGTCAGTTCTCGCCAGTCCGAGCTCGGGCATGGTCAGTCATGCTACCAGCCGTCCAGGGGGCGATCAAGAGGTGAAAGTGATGATGCGGTTCACAGGTACACGGGTGCACGGGGGGAGTCTGTTACCGTCACCGGCTCTGCACCTGTGAACCCGTGAACCAATGAACCCGTGAACGACAACCTTCAGATATTCGACCTCGACTGACACCCATCCACTGGAATGCTGGCGCCGCTGATCCAACTCGCACGGGGCGAGGCGAGAAACGCGACAACGTCGCCCACTTCGTCGGCGCGTCCGAACCGGCCGAAGGGCAGGTCACGCGCGACGAACGCGGCGATGCCTTCTGGATCTTCCTGCTGACGCTTGTGCCAGCTCCCACCGGGAAACGAGATGGAGCCAGGGGCGACGCTGTTGACGCGGATGTTGTCGCCCGCCAGCTGCTGGGCCATCGCCTTGGCCAGGCTGATCTCCGCCGCCTTGACCGCGTTGTAGGTCATGCGGCCGCCCGACTCGCGGCCCCAGATCGACGCAATCATGATGATCACGCCGCCACCCCGGCGCCGCATGTGCGGCACGGCCAGCCGTGAGGCGCGAATCGCCGGAAAGAGCGTTTGATCGAACGCGTCCTGCCATTCGGCGTCGGAGGTGTCGACAATGGCCGCGCCTCTCGCGACTCCCACATTGTTGACCAGGATGTCGAGGCCCCCGTAGGCGGCAACCGCACCATCGATGACCGAAGCCACCCCGTCAGCCGTCGACAGGTCGGCGGCAATCGCCGTGACACAGGCATCGCTGGCGCGCCGCCGCAACGCCTCTGCCGCCTGATTCAAGGTCTTGGCGCCGCGCGCGCAGATGACGACCTGACACCCTTCCTCGACGAGCGCTGTGGCACTCGCCAGTCCAAGGCCTCGACTGGACCCCGTCACGAGCGCAACGCGCCCTTTCAGCTGCAGATCCATGAGATGGCAGTATTGCAGGATCGGAGAAGGGCCGGAAGGGCGTCGCCCTCACCGACCAGTCAAATCGTTGAGGGACCAGTCGAACGGGATGTAACGAAGCTCGAACTGATTGCGATCGACGAACTCCCGCTCGGTCGTGAGCAGGCGCGGCGCCATGAACGCCAGCACAGCGCGCTCCATCGGGCTACGGCTGGCAAATTTTGCGTCGGCCTTGTCCGCAAACGCCGCCGTGAAATCGCGCTCCCGCCAGGAGAAGACTGAGCTCACCTTCACCGCATTCCCGCCGGCATCCAGATCGATGCACTCTGCCCGGCGCACGCACTCGTTGGCGACATCCGTCAGCTGGCTCTCGAGATTGTCAGCCGTGTACACCTCGCTGCGCAGTCGACCGCTGCCGACTGCTCCGCGGCCAAGAGCGAGGAACAGCCGAGGATCGTTGAATGTCGGCAACACCGTCTGCTCGATCTGGTCGAGCGTCAGCGACCGTCCCGCCACGCGGCGTGGCATCCGCTCGAACGCCCCCGGGATCTGGCGGATGCTGCGCGCCGGATACTCGCGCGACCGCTGCGGAATCGGGTACTGGTCGATGACGGTCTTGAGCACGAGAGCGTTGTAGGCATTCAGCCAGAACGCGATCTGCTCGTTCCGCGGCGAGCCGTCAATGGATGAACCGGCGATGGCATTGACGAAGCCATCGAGCTTCGCTCGATCCGAGCGCAGCGCGCGGTAGTACACGAGGCCGTCGCGCACATATGTGTCCAGGAGCTGGTCGTAACCCGAGCGTGTCGCATCGGCCTGACCGGTCAACGGCGGTGCCGCGCCGGTGAGCAGCGCCAGGGCAATCGCGAGGGCCGTGAGCTGTGTCCGCATCTCCGCAGTTATACCGCGCGTGCGAGGAAACGCGACAGCGCGGCGTTAAATGGATCAGCTTGTTCGAGATTCGAGAGGTGTCCGGCGCCACCAAGGGTCACGAGCTCGGACCTGGCGAGGGCCCGATGCATGTCTCGGCTTATCGCCGGCGGTGTCACCACGTCCTCGTCCCCGACCATGATGAGGACCGGGCAGTCGATTTTGGCGAGAAGCGGCGTGGAATCGGCCCGCGTCATGAGCGCCGTCAGCGCGCCGCCGATGGCTTCGGCCGAATTGGACAGCACAAGCGATCGCACGAGCGCCACCAAATCCGGCCTGGTGCGCCGTGTCGTCTCGCCGAGGAGGCGAGGAATCATCTCATCAGCCACCGCCGCCGGGCCTTTCTCCTGCAAGAGGCTCAGCATCTTCCGGCGGCCCTCCACGGCCTGCGGCGAATCGGCGTCGGGTCTCGTATCCGCGAGCAGCATGCCGGCGAAGTAGCGCGCCGCCCATTTGTAGAGCGCGAACGCCAGATAGCCGCCCATCGACACGCCGCCAATGACCGCGCTCTCGATGTGCAGCGCGTCGAGAAGATCGACGAGCGACCCCGCCGCGTCGTCGAACGAATCGGCAGGTGTTTCATCGCGGCCGCCGTCCATGCCCTTCAGCTGTGGGGCGATGACGTGCCAGCCGTCGTTCGCCAGCGAGAATTGCGGCGTCCACATCCGTGCGTTCAACGGGAAGGCATGCAAGAGGACAAGCGTCCCGGCGACGCGCGCGCCGGCGGGAGGACGTGCCTCCAGGTAGCGAAGCGGAGCTATCTGTGCCATGTCCTCTCATTCTGCGCGGATCGACTGACGGCCGTCGAGTCTTTCGTGCGATCATGAAAGGGATCGCCCGCCCACGTCATCTTCCATGAAGCAGCCGCGCGCTTTTGATCTCATCGCCTTCGACGCCGACGACACCCTGTGGCACAACGAGCGGGCCTACCGAGACAGCCGGCAGCGCTTCCGCGAGATTCTGGCTGCGGCCGGTATCGTCCTGACCGAAGACGAAGTCGAAGCACACATCAACGAATCCGAAGTGCGGAATCTCTCCCTCTATGGCTACGGAGTGTCCAACTTCGTGCTTTCGCTGATCGAGACGGCCATCGGCCTGAGTGACGGGCGGATTCCCGCGCGTCACATCGAGGAGATTATCGACCTGGCGCGCCGGATGATCACCTCCGAAGTCGAGCTGTTCCCCTACGCGGAGCCGACCCTGCGGGCCCTGGCCCGCCGCTATCCCTTGATGCTCATCACCAAGGGCGACCTGCTGCACCAGCGGTCGAAGCTCACTCGGTCTGGGCTCGAACAGTATTTTCAGTTCGTGGAGGTCGTCAGCCACAAGACGCCTGAAGTGTACGCGGCCATCCTGGCACGGCACCGCGTCGAACCAACGCGCTTCCTCATGATCGGCAACTCGCTGCGCTCCGACATCCTGCCGGTGGTGAAAATCGGCGGCCGCGCGGTTCACATTCCCGCGGAGCTGACCTGGACCCACGAGTTGGCCGACCCGACGAAAGCCATGCGGCGGCGCTATCTCGAGCGTGAGAGCCTGGAGCACCTGGCCGTCTTCGTCGAGGAATTCGAGCGCGAGATGAGCACGGCCCGGGCGGGCAGGAGAATCGGCTGCAAGGCGCCGACGCAGCGGCCCCGTCGCGGGGCCGCTGCACGGGCACGACGACGCTAGAACGCCAGTTTGACCGCCAGCTGCAGCTGCCGGGGATCGCCGACGCCCTGACGCAGGAAGCCATTGAAGTCGAAGAGCAACGCCCCTGTCAGCGGATTGATGTTGTTGGCGTTGTTGAAGGTGTTGAACATCTCGAGGCTCGGGATGAGGTCGTAGCGCCCGCCGAACCGGAACGCCCGCTGCAGTCGCCAGTCCAAAGAGAAATATCCGTTGTCCTTGCGGTCCCAGTTGCGTCCGCGATCGGTCCCGTTCAGCACGCGCGGCGACGTCGTGATCGGTTGCGCCGTTCTTGCCTGCACGCGGACGTTGACGATCAGGGCCTTAGGCAGCTCGGCGAACGTGAAGAAATTGAAACGGTGACGGATGTCGCGATCCGACGGACCGTAATCCTGACTCAAGTCGTAGAAATTGAAAGACTTGTCTTGAAATGGATCGCGCTCGTTCGAGTCGTCGTCTTCGTCTTTCGACAACACGTAATTGGCTTCGAGCTGGTACTTATTGGCGTAGCGCTTGCGCGCGCCCAACGTCAGCCCCCGATAGGTGCTGCGGGCGTTGCTCGATGTGACCATCGTCTCGTCGAGTTGCGGGTTGAACGGCGGGGCGCCGACGTAGCTGGTCGTGTCCCGCGTCGCCGGCTGCGTCGGTGCCACGCCGGTTCCATGGCCGTTGTAGTTGAGGAACCGTGTCAGGTGCTTCCCTTTGGCGTAGGTGAAGTCGGCGTACCCCGCCAGATTCGGTATCACCTCGCGCTCGAAGCCCACGTTGAGGCTGGTGATCCTCGGGTTCTTGTAGTCGCGATCGAACACACGAACACCAGAGAACAGCGGGAAGGTTCCGGGTGGCACTGCCGACGGCGGAAGCAGGTTCGGCCACACTGGCATGTTGCCAATGCCGGTGGCGCGGAAATCGCTCTTTTGCTGAATGCCATTCGTGGTCACTGAGCCAACCTGGCTGAGCATATTCTGACGGGCGTAATAAAGCCCGGCACTCGCGCGCACGACCGTCTTGGCGTCCTGGTTCACGTCCCAGGCGAAGCCAAATCGCGGCTGCACCTGCTTGATCTGATCCGGGATCGTGCCATCAGAAGGAAACCGTGGATCATTGAGAAACGGGGCGAATACCGTTGTCGTGGGATCGACCGTTTCCGGCATGAACTGAGCGTCCCAGCGCAGACCGTAATCGATCGTCATGCCGTGACCAAGCTGCCACTTGTCCTGAATGAAGAGCGAGAACTCCTCGTTGGAGATGTCCGACGCTCCGGCCGCGTCACGGGCGATGCCATCGGGGCTGCTGCTCTGGAGATAGAAGAGCAGCGGTCCGCCGGTCGTCGTCGAGCCCGCTGGGCAACTAGCTGGCGCTGTGACATAGGTGCCATTCGAGCAACCCACTCTCTTGGGCCCGAAGCCGCCTTGCGCCGCCGGCGAGGCGTAGCGAAGGAATCCGGTCACGCTCTCGAATAGGTACCGGCCCTGAAAGAAGCCGCGGAAGATCTGCTCGTTGTTCGTGTGCAGCCATTCGCCGCCGGCCTTGATCGTGTGCCGGCCCGAGACAATCGTGAAGTTGTTCTTCAACTGAAAGCGCGTCACGAGCTCGTCGACGTTCGGCGCGAGGAAGAATGGGTTGCCGAAGCGAAACGACGGCGAGAAACCTATGCCGGTGTCGGCGCCCAGGTTTGATTCCGTTGCCGAGCGGGGCCGGTTTTCACGCGAGTAGGTGATGTGAAACTCGTTCAGCTTGTTCGCGGTAACCGTGCTGAACAGGTTCAGGTTGACGATGTTGATCTTCGAAGGACCCTCGGTGCCGTTCGCCGAGTTGCCGTAGGTCGCCACGTCGAAGGTCTGATTGAGGTTCTTCGAGTAGTCGAAGTTATACGAGACCGACAGATTGTTGGCGGGGCTCAGCGCATAATCGAGCTTGGCGAGCGTGGCGTTGTTGTTGACGTCGTGATCGACAGGCAGCCCCTCTTCCTGGCCTCTCGCCCGGAAGAATCCGAGGAGGGCAAGCCGCTGACAATCGCCGCTGCTGTTGATGAGCGCCTCGTTCGCGGCCAGCGTCGGATTGCTGACGGGGCACGGCGTGCCAATCGCCTCGGAGAGGTTGGCCCGCTGGAGGTGCTCGCGAATGCCCTCGAACGCACCGAAGAAGAACGCCTTGTCGCGGATGAGCGGCCCGCCGACCGTCCCGCCGAACTGCTCCCGGTGAAAATCGGTGAGCGACTTGCCGTCGGACGTGTCCCCCGTCAGGCCCTCTAGGCGCTGGAAGTAGAACACGCTGCCCCGCACCTGGTTGGTGCCGGATTTGGTGATGACGTTGACGACGCCGCCGGCGGTCCGGCCGAACTCGGCGTTGGCACCGCTGGCCACGACCTGAAACTCCTTCACGGCTTCGAGCGTGATGTCGATTGCGGCCCGCTGCCCGCCCATCTGCTCCCCGAAGAAGCCGTTGTTGTAGTCGCCGCCGTCCAGGCTGATGTTGTTGAAGATACCGCGCTGGCCGGAGAAGCTGATCTCGTCGCCATCTGGACCCTGAACCACCGACACGCCGGGCGTCAGCGTGAGCAGGTCCTCGAACTTGCGTCCGAGGATCGGCGTGTTAGTGATGGTCGCCTCATTGAGCGTGCTCGCCACGGCGGTCCGGCTGACTTCGACTGTCGCGGCCTGCGAGGTGACGGTGACGGTCTCGGCGACCCCCGACACGCGCATCACGGGCAGCAGGCGGGTCGCCTGACCGACGTTCACCACCACTTCTTCCTGCACCAGAGTCGCAAACCCCGACAGGCTGAACGTCACCGTATAACGGCCCGGCGGCAGTTGCAGTACGGAGAACCGCCCGTCGCGATCGGTGACCGCCTCACGCGTCAGGTTGGTGTCCGCGTTCTTCACTTCCACGTTGACGCCAGGCAGAACTGCATCGCTGGAGTCAGCGACCGCCCCCTCGAGAACGCCAGTCGTGATTTGTGTCTGAGCCGTCACCGAACCCGCCAGTGCCAACACGGCGAACGTCAACAGAAGCCAACGGTGGAGCCTCATCGCAGCATCCTCCTGATTAGTCACGAATCGACGTGCGTTCGTGTCGTTTCACGAATGATACACGGCTGAGATACAGCCGGACGTAAACAAATGGCGGAACGGTTTTGTGTGAAACCGCCGATGACCGACACGAACATTGGATCGCGCCGGCGAGCGGCCTTCTGCGGCTGGAAGACCTGCCGCGGGCGCGATGCGGATGTGCGGTGGAATGAGACGGACTCAGCGCGCCGGAGCGGCGCCGCGTGCGGCGTTGGCGCGCTCGGTCGAAGGCGGCACCATGCCCTTCGCGCGCATGTAGACCGCGCCGGTTCCGTACATCTCGTTGTCGTGGGACACGTTGTTGGCGAGCAGTGCCGCGCGCGCAATGGTGTTCTGCCCCTGCTTCACCATCTCGGTCGCGTTCTGATCTGTCAGCGCCGAATAGGCATCGTCACAGAACGCGAACGAATCGGCGAGCGCCTTTACGAACTCGGCCTTCGTCTTGAGCTCGTTCTCGAGATTCTTGCCTTGATTGGGGTTGGCCACTCCCTTGGCCACCGCGCACGATCCGAACTGCGCATTGGCCACGTGGGCGAACAGCTGACCGAACGTCCGCATCTCGGGCGCCGGGCCGGGTTTGAAAGTGTAATCGCCCTCCGGCATCTTCGCGGCCATCTCGCTCAGATTCTGTTTCACGCCGGCATACCCGCGCTGGATGGCGGTCGACAGCGTGATCGTCTGGCCCGCCGGCACCTGGGCTGCGGCTGGCGCCACAGAAAGGAACACCCCGGACACGAGGGTCAACAGGCTTTTCATTCCATGCTCCTCAAGTCTCAGGTCTCAAGTCTTAGGCTCAGAATGCACGAGCCAGAACCGATAGCCAAGACCTAAGCCATAAGACCTAAGACTTCCTGCCCTATGCGCACCCGCTGGTGTTGCCGCAGTTCACGCACTTGTAGCATGCACCGCTGCGAATCATGATCGACCCGCACGTCGAACACGGCGGAGCGTCTTCCTGATTCTGAATCGTGGAGAAGGGCGTTGCCACTCGCGGCGCCGGAGCGGCAACGGCAGCGGCTTCGGCGGGCTTGGCGCTGGACGCCTGGGCGGCTGACTCGTCGAGCTCACGACCGTTGACGCCGGCGTGGAACTGCGCTTCCGGCGACAAGAACTTCGTCGCCAGCCAACGGAAGATGTAGTCGACAATCGACTTCGCGAAGCGGATCTCCGGATTCCGCGTCATGCCCGACGGCTCGAACCGGACGTGGCTGAACTTGTCGACCAGCGCCTGGAGTGGCACGCCGTACTGCAGGGCATACGAGATAGCCTGAGCGAACGCGTCGGCAAATCCTGAAATCGTCGAACCTTCCTTGGCCATGACCAGGAAGATCTCGCCGGGCTGGCCGTCCTCGAAGAGGCCGACGGTGATGTAGCCCTCGTGCCCCTGGATGTCGAACTTGTGCGTAATGGCGTGGCGCTCGTCGGGGAGCTTTCGGCGGACCGGCTGCGTCACGAGCTGCGTGACGGCCTGCTGCGCCGTTTCCGCCGCCGTCTTGTCCTTCGACGTGTTCAGCGGCTGGGTGCGCTTGCTGCCATCGCGATAGATCGAAATCGCCTTGGCACCGAGCTTCCACGACTGAATGTAGGCCTGGGTAATCTCCTCGACCGAAGCGTCCTTCGGCACGTTGACCGTCTTGCTGATGGCGCCGGAGATGAAGGGCTGCGTCGCACCCATCATCTTGATGTGGCCCATGTAGTGGATCGATCGCTGGCCATTGGCGGCCTTGAAGGCGCAGTCGAACACCGGCAGATGTGACTCACGCAGCCCCGGGGCGCCTTCGATGGTCTCGTGCGTGTCGATGTAGTCGACGATGGCGTCGACCTGTGGCTGGATGTATCCGAGCTTCCGCAGCGCCATCGGCACGGTCTGATTGACGATCTTCATCAGCCCGCCGCCGACGAGCTTCTTGTACTTGACGAGGGCGATGTCCGGCTCGACACCGGTCGTGTCGCAATCCATCATGAAGCCGATGGTGCCGGTCGGCGCCAGCACCGTGGCCTGGGCGTTGCGGTAGCCGTGCTGCTCACCGAGCTCCACCGCATCGTCCCACGACGACTTCGCCGTGGCGTAGAGCTCTGCTGGCACGTTGCGGGCGTTGACATCGCGCATCGAATCGCGGTGTTTGCGCATGACGCGCAGGAAGGACTCGCGATTCCGCTCGTATCCGGCAAACGGACCGCCGCAGTCGCGGGCAATTCGCGAGGACTGCGCGTAGGCTTCTCCGGTCATGAGCGCGGTGAGCGCGGCCGCATAATCACGGCCGGCGTCGCCGTCGTAGGGCAGCCCGCGCGACATGAGGAGCGCCCCCAGATTGGCGTACCCCAGCCCCAGCGGACGATAGTCGTGGCTGTTCTTCTCGATGGCCGGCGTCGGATAGCTCGCGTTGTCGACGATGATTTCCTGCGCGGTGATGAGCGTGCGGATGGCCGCCTTATAGCCCACCACGTCGAACTCGCCGTCGTCTTTCACGAAGCGCATCAGGTTGATGGAGGCCAGATTGCACGCCGAGTCGTTCAGGAACATGTACTCGGAGCACGGATTGCTCGCGTAGATGCGATCGGTCTCCGGGCACGTGTGCCATTCGTTGATGGTCGTATCGAATTGCATGCCCGGGTCGCCGCAGACGTGCGTCCCTTCGGCGATGAGCTGCATCAGCTCGCGGGCGCGATAGGTGTCCATGATTGCGCCGTCGCGGACCGCCTTCGTGCTCCACGGGCCGTCGTCGAGCACGGCCCGCATGAACTCGTCTGGCACGCGAACGCTGTTGTTCGAGTTCTGGAAGAACACCGACGAGTACGCCGGACCGGTGAACGAGCCGTCATAACCGGCATCGATGAGCGCCCACGCCTTCCGCTCCTCATCGACCTTGCAATTGATGAAATCGACGATGTCGGGATGGTCGGCGTCGAGAATGACCATCTTCGCGGCGCGCCGCGTCTTGCCGCCCGACTTGATGACGCCGGCAAACGCGTCGTAGCCCTTCATGAACGACACCGGACCGGACGCCGTGCCGCCGCCGGCGAGCAACTCCTTCGACGATCGGATCGGCGACAGGTTGGTGCCGGTTCCCGAGCCGTACTTGAAGAGCATGCCCTCGGTGCGGGCCAACGTCAGGATCGAATCCATCGTGTCCTGCACCGAATTGATGAAGCACGCGGAGCACTGCGGCGCCTTCTCGAATCCGCAGTTGAACCAGACCGGGCTGTTGAAGGCGGCCTTCTGATACACCAGGATGTGCTTCAGATCGTCGCTGAACGCCTGCAGATCGCCTTCGCCCGCGAAGTAGCGGTGGGCCCGGGCCCAGTCGGTGATGGTGTCGACGACGCGGCCAATGAGCTGGCGGACGCTGCGCTCGCGCTCCGGCGTACCGATCTGCCCGCGGAAATATTTGGAGACGACGATGTTGGTCGCCTGCTGCGACCAGGCCTTGGGAATCTCGACGTCGCGCTGCTCGAACACGACCTCGCCGCGCTCGTTCCCGATGACCGCGGAGCGCAGCTCCCACTCGACCTCATCGAAGGGGTCGATTCCTTCGCGACTGAAGAAGCGCGGAAATGTGAGACCTGTCGAGGCGGTGGACTTCTTGGTCCGCGGCTTCTCCGCCTCGGTGAACGCGGCCTTGCCGACGCTCGCGCTCCCGCTCTCAATCGTCTCCTGACCGGCGCCTGCCGCCTGGTAGGAAGGTCCCTCTTTCATGTGTGCCTCCCGCGCTCGCGATCGCTCCCGCCCCGGAGCGGATCACCTCTGCATGTGTCTCTGGTAAGGCCGTCAGGCCGAGTTGCTCAAGTCTTCTGCACGTTCACCACAGGGCCTGGGAAGCTCCCGCGAACGAACATGTCGCAAGGCGGTCCAATATGAAGCTGGCCCAACGGTTTGTCAAGCGTGTAACACAATATATTGTGCCTGCGAATTAGGTCAGTCGCAATATATGGACGAAAACTGGCGGGATTTCTGAGATCCGTGACTTTCGTCGTCGACACTTTCAGTGCAGTTCAGTGCAATCCCAATTTCCTCAGCGAGGAACAACGCCTCAGGAGTGGTCAGCGTCCCGAAAGCTGACTGGCGATCGTGGCGGCCTTATCAGCGGTGGTCTGCGCAAAGGCGAGATTTCGTGATTTGAGCGCCTCTTCCGACTGACGAATGAGGCTCTTGGCCGTGTCGTACTGGAGCTGGGCGTCGGGATTCAACCGGCGGTAATCAATGCGGCTCAGGTCGGAAGTGGCCGACTGCAGCACGGCGCGGATCCGCCGGTCGACTTCGCCTTCACGGTTGGCCGTCGTCGTCTGGAGGGTGGTCGTGGCTGGCTTGGGTTCTTCCGCGGGCTTGGCTGTCTCGGTGACCGGTTCGGGCCGGTTTTCCGGGCGCGACGCGTCTCGAGGCGGGGCCGGCGGCGCGGTTCGCGGCCGCTCAGCCGTCGCGGGAGGATCGACCAGGGGCACCGGCGGCAGCAGCTGCGCGTCGGTCGGCTCGATCGTTCGCGCCGGCGGCGGAGGCACTTCGAGTGCGGGCATCTCTGGCATCGTCCGCGGAGGCGTCCGGCGACAGCCTCCGACCATGGCGACGGCCAGAACGAGCCCGGCCGAAACCTGACGGGACCACGAGCGGCGGATCGGGGTGGCGTGCCTCATGCTTGGGGGAGCGTGACGCGGAACGTCGTGCCCTTTCCTGGAGTCGACTCTACCTCAATTTCACCGTCGTGCATCTGGATGGTCCGGTAGACCATCGAGAGACCGATACCGCTGCCGGCTTCCTTCGTCGTGAAGTACAGGTCGAAAATTCGCTTGAGGTGCTCGGGCTTGATTCCGACGCCGGTGTCGGCAAAGGTGATGATGACGCGATGACCGCGCGTCGCCTCGCAGCGGATCTGCAGCGACCCGCCATTCGGCATGGCTTGACACGCGTTGAGTGCCAGGTTCAGGAACGCCTGGCGCAACATCGCAGAATCGGCGTTTACCTCGATCGCTCCGTCGCACTCGAACGACAGCAGAACGCCGGTGCGCTGGCCCTCGGGCTTGACGATCGGAATGACCTCGTTGAACAGCGCCGAAAGCGCAATGGGCTGCAGCTTGAGGTCTTCGGGCCGGGTGAACTTCAGGAATCCCTGGACGACTTCGTCCAGTCGGCGAATCTCGCCAGCGATCACGTTGACGTGCTGCATCGCCTCCGTGGAGTCGAAAGGCGGCGGGTCGGCCGACGCCACGCCGCCGCCACGCCCCGTGACCGCTGCAGCAACCGGCCGCGACCGCGGCGTGAACTTCTGCCGCAGCAGCTCGAGGTGAATCATCATGGCGTTGAGCGGATTCTTGACTTCGTGAGCAACTCCTGCCGACAGCCGGCCGAGGGCGGCGAGCTTCCGTGAGTAGCGCACAGTCGATTCCACTTGCGCCAGGTATTCGAGGTTGCGCACCGTCAACATGATGCCGACGAGCCCCGAGGACGCATCATTGACCGGATGGGCCGATATCAGCCGCTCGGCATTCTCACCCCGGACCGGGAATGTTGCGGCGACCGGTCCGTGCGCCTGGCGCACCGCCAGCGTCTCCTGCGCCAGCCGATGCAGCGGGTGATCGAGCGCGACCAGATCGCTCAGCTTCCCGCCGGGCGTTGCCGCGGGAAGGAGCGATTTGAACGCGGGGTTGATAAAGATCAGCGCTCCGTCCGGGCTGACGATCGCCACCGCGTCCTCGATCAACTGAACGGCCGTTTCGAGGTTGGCGACTTGCCCGGCCATCTGCGATCGATCGGCTGACAGCTGTTCGCTGACCGTGTTGAAGAAGGTCCCGAGCTCGCCGAACTCGTCGTCCTGATTGAGGTCGAGCTTCACGCCGAACTCGCCGCGCCCGAGGCGCGTCAAGCCGCTGCGGATGACGTGAATCGGCCGCAACAGCAGCTGGGCGAGAACGATCGCGGCAAAGATCGAAACGCCGAGCGCGGTTACCGCCGTCAACACCGCCGGTGCGAGCGCGCGGTTCAGCGCGTCTCGAATCAGGAGCGTCGAGACGCCGATGCGGATCGACCCCAGTTGAACGTCGCCGAGGAGCAGCGGCCGTCTCAACTCCAGGTTGCGTCCCTGGTCGGAGTAAAGCGCCATCAACTGGGACAGCTGCGGCCGCGACAGCAGCAGCGACAAGTCGCCGCCGGGTCGGAGCGGACGCCCTTCCAGCGCCCGGTCCACGTGCGCGACCGCGATACCGTCCGCGTCGACGATGGCGGCAAACGTGACGCTGTCCGAGTACAGGCTGGCTTCGAGAATGGAGCGGAGGCCGGCGTCGGTCGCCAGGGCCTGATACGGGTTCACGCCCTCGCGGACGACTTCGCGGGCGCGATGAAAGATGGCATTGGCCAGCAGCTCGGCGCGGGCCGCGCTCTCGTTGAGGCTGACGCGGGCGACGCGCGCCAAGTCGATGGCGCTCAGCAGGATCACGACGGTGCCGACAATTGTCGTAACGCCGAGCACCTGCTTGCCTTTGATGCCTAGACGCACGGCGTAATTCCAGAGGAATGGACCAGGATACGGCGCCTACTGTCCGTCGTCCTTTTTAGGACGCAGACGCAGCTTGTTGAGCTTGTTGTGAAGCGTTTTGAGGCTGATCCCGAGGATTTCGGCCGCTCGCGTCTTGTTGTCGCGAGTGTGTGCCAGGGTCATCATGATCAGACGGCGCTCAGCTTCTTCCACCGTCGTGCCGGGAGCAAGCGCAACCTGGGGATGACTGTTGTTCTGCGGCTCGCTCGACAACATCGGCGGCAGATGGCGGGGCTCGATGAACGTGCCGGCTGAGAGGATTGTCGCCCGCTCGATGATGTTCCGCAGCTCGCGAACATTGCCTGGCCAGGCGTACTGCTCGAGCATCCGCATAGCCTGCTGATCGACGCCGGCGATGGACTTCTGATTTCGCTGGTTGAACTCGTTGAGGAACGCCTGGACGAGCAGCGGGAGATCCTCCCGCCGGTCGCGGAGGGGCGGGAGGCTGATGGCGAACACGTTCAGCCGGTAATAGAGATCTTCGCGCAGCTTACCCTTCTGAACGGCCTCCAGCGGATCCACGTTGGTGGCGGCGATGACCCTGACGTCGACGGTCTGCTCGTTACGGCCGCCAAGTCGGCGGAAACGGCGCTCCTGGAGCACCCGCAGCAGCTTCACCTGCGTCGTCGGCGTCATCTCGCCGATTTCGTCGAGAAAGAGAGTGCCGCGGTCGGCGAGCTCGAAACAGCCCTGTCGCCGATCGGCCGCGCCGGTGAACGCCCCCTTCTCATGCCCGAAGATCTCACTTTCGAGCAGCGTTTCGGGGATGGCGGCGCAGTTGATGGCGACGAACGGAAACGACGCTCGCGGACTCAACTGATGAATGGTTTGCGCGACGAGCTCTTTGCCGGTTCCGGATTCGCCGGTGATGAGCACCGAGGCGCTGGTCGGCGCCGATTGCTCGACGACCTGATAGATCTTCCGCATCTCGGCGCTGTTGCCGATCATCGGGCCGAAGGCGCCGTGCTCGCGGAGCTGGCGGCGCAGCGATTTGACTTCGCGCAGGGTTTCCTGGCGCTCGACAATCTTGTCCAGAAGGATCTTCAGGCGCTGGATGTCGACTGGCTTGGTGAGGTAGTCGTAGGCGCCCTCTTTCATCGCCTCGACCGCGGTCTCGACGGTTCCCTGGGCGGTGAGCAGCAGTGTCGTGACGTCGGCGCCTTGTGTCTGAAGAGTACGCAGGAGACTCAAACCGTCCATACGCGGCATGACGAGGTCGGAAATGACGATCGATGGCCGGAAGGTCGTCACTTTCTCGAGCGCATCTTCACCATCCGCAGCCGAATCGGCCACAAATCCCCAGCTCTTGACCAACTGCTCGAGGCCCACACGAGCCGCGGCGTCGTCTTCGACAATCAGCACCCGTTCCGAGAGCGCCGGAGTCTCGGCCGTATCTGAAGTCATTACGCCTTCGACAAAGCTCACCTCGCCACAGCCTCCGTTTGAAACAATGTCATTTTTACATTGTGTGACCCAAGCAGACTCGGGCGCAAGCGCAAGTTCGCGATCGGCAAGTGATTTTTTAAAGGCTGCTGCCTGCACTTAAGCTCATCCACAGCGGCCGGCCTCTCCTGAAGTACCCTTGGCGCGCTCCATGGATCCATCGGCTACTTTGATTGACTCCAGCATAGATCCCGCGAACAACCCGGCGACCGCAGGATGCACCGACCCGCGGCCTCGGCCGTCCGCCGACCGACGGGTCCTCGCCGCCATCGAAGTCATCCTCTGCTCCGACTTCCCGACGCAGGCTGGCCTCGCTTGGGCGATGACATTCTTCGGGTTCGGGCCGCTGGATCAGGACGGGGGCCTGAACCTCCAGTTCGTCGCGCCCTTGCTACTGGTGGATACGGTCCTTCTTATCGGCCTGATCCTGCTCTTCCTGCGCCTGCACGGAGAGCGGCCGCGAAAGGTGTTCCTGGGTGAGGCCCGGTGGGGGACAGAGCTCAAGGCGGCGCTCCCCATGTTGGCAGTGGCCTATGCGATCGCCCTGACCGTGATGCTGATCGTCGGCGCGATCGCGCCGTGGCTTCATACTGTCGAGAAAAATCCGCTGCAAAACCTGCTGCTGGCGCCGCGCGACGCCGTGATCTTTGCGCTCGTGGTCGTTCTCGCCGGCGGCGTCCGGGAGGAACTGCAGCGCGCCTTCATTCTGACCCGCTTCGAGCAGTCCCTCGGGGGCCCGGCTGTCGGGATCGTGGTCTCGAGCCTGGCCTTCGGCGTGGGACACATCGTCCAGGGCGTGGATGCCGCCATCGCCACAGGCATCCTCGGAGCGTTCTGGGGCGTGGCCTACCTGCGGCGACGATCCGTCATCTCCCCGGTCGTCAGCCATGCCGCGTTCGACCTGCTGCAGATCGCGTTCTTCCTGGTCAGCGGACACTGACCGGCATGCTGGCTCCGGTCAGATACACGTCGGTTATCGACGCGCGGCGACGAAGGCCGGCCAGCCACTCGTCGACCATCGCCTGCCGGCGATCGAGGCCCAGCGCCTGGATGACGTCGCCGCGAACGGCATCGATCGGTTGAGGCACGCCGTCCCGAGTAAAACGGTCGACGTGATCGCGATAGTACTCGGCGATCTCCTCATCGGATGGCGGCACGGCCGAGAAACGTTGCTCGAGGTAGGCACGCAGCCGCAGGTTCGCGCGGAGCGTCTCGCGGAGCGACGCCTCCTCCACCCCGAACCGCGCCAGCGCACTCTCGAACGCCTCCGTCGAGGCGAACCGCTCCCGGACGATCTGGAGCTCGCGATCGACCGCGGCCGCAGTCGGCTCGGGCGGCGCGTATCGGTCGACTTCTGCCAGCATCAGCGAGCGGTCGATGAGCTGCGATAGCACGATACGGGTCAGGTCCGAACCCGAGGCCTGCGGCACCAGGCCGAACTCTACGGCCGCAGCGACATCACTCATCATGATCAGGTCCCCGGCGACGACGGCGAGCATCCGATCGATGACTTCGTCGCCGCGTACCCGGCTGGCGCCGCAGAGGATCAACACGACGCACGCAACCGCCACCCTTCGTCGTGTCATCTCAAAAAGCCTGTCCAAGACTGATGTGAACAGCGGTCAGATCCTCGCGGCGGCCCTCGACGATATCGCGCCGGTTGACCTTGAAGCCAACGTCGACGCGGATGGGGCCAACCGGCGACCGGTAACGCACGCCGAAGCCCAGCGCGCTGCGCAGCTCACCGAGGTCGATGCTGCTCGTCCTCGCGAACACGTTGCCGGTGTCGAAGAAGCCCACGACGCCAAGGCCGCCTCGAACCGGAAGGCGCAGCTCCGCGTTCAGGATCACCACCGCATTGCCACCCTCCGGAAA
>JBKPSC010000153.1:0-4742 GCA_046734915.1 Acidobacteriota bacterium
GCAGAGTGTCCTGTAGATCGAAGCGCGTCAGCGAGTCGAGTTGTGAGAACGGCTCATCGAGCAGCAGGAACCGGGGTTCGACTGCGAGCGCGCGCGCCAGCGATACGCACTGCTGCGTTCCCAGTGAGATCTGCGGTGGCAACTGATCTCCCGCATCGGCGATCCCAACGAGGTCCAGATAATGGCTGGCGGCGTCGGCAATCTCGCGCCGAGTCCTCTTGACCACGCCTTGCGACGCGCCGAGCTCGACGTTCTGACGCGCCGTGAGCCACGGCAGCAGACAGGGGGACTGAAACACGATCGCCCGCTCGGCGCCGGGCGCGTCGACCTGGGTCCCATCGATGACGACCCCTCCGTACGTCGCCGTGTCGAGGCCGGCCACGATCGAGAGGACAGTCGACTTCCCACAGCCCGAGTGGCCGAGAATCGCCACGAACTCGCCCGTCTCGACCAGCGCATTGACGTCTTTCACCGCGATGAAGGGCCCTGAAGGCGTCGGAAATACTTTTGTCAACCCGGTAAGTTCCAGCGGAAGGCTCATCGCATCTCCTTGGCCACCGCCGGGAGAACGCGCGAGGCAGTGGCGGGTTCAGTCGCGAGCTTCCGCAGCCGTCCCGGCGACGCCGTGAGTGTGGCGACGACGTGCGCGCGAACGTGGGTCGCCAGTTCGTCGTGTGCGAGTTGCGCAACGGTGCGCGGACGTGGCAGGTCCACCGGAATTGACACGCCGAGCGTCGCAGGTGGCCCAGGCAGAATCGGCACGATCCGATCGGACAGGAGGATCGCTTCCTCGACGTTGTTGGTGATCATCACCGTCGTCACCCGCTGGTTGGTCTGCGATCCGAGACCGGCGAGCTCCTGTTGCAGCGTCTCGCGCGTGAGCGCGTCGAGCGCGCCGAAGGGGTCGTCCAGGAAGAGGACGCGCGGCTCGGTGGCCACGGCGCGTGCGATCGCGACCCGTTGACGCATGCCGCCCGACAGCTGACGCGGCCGGCGATTGACCGCGTTGGCGAGGCCGACCTTGCCCAGCGCATCACGGGCCCGCGCGACCTGCTGCTCGCGGGTCGAATCGGGAAAGGCGGCGTCGACCGCAAGCCGCACGTTCTCGAGCGCCGTGAACCACGGGAGCAGCGAGTAGTTCTGAAACACGAACGCGGCATGGCGATGAACACCGCGGACCGGTTCGCCGTCAATTACGATGGTGCCGCGATCGGGCATCGTCAAACCGGCGAGCAGGCTGAGCAGTGTCGATTTGCCGCTGCCCATGGCGCCGACGATTGAAACGAATTCGCCTTGCTCGACCTCGAGCGAGACATCACGCAGCACGTGCCGCGTCGTGCCGTTGGTGGCGAATGATTTCTGGACGCCGCGAACCTCAATGAACGCCAATCACCCTCCTGTAAGGGGGTCGGGAGTCATTTGTTGAGGACACTTCAGAAGAACGAGCAAGCAGACTGTCCTGATCAAATGACTCCCGACCCCATTTACACCGCTCGCAGTTTTGCTTCCGCCAATCCCATCAGACGATCCAGTGCAAACCCGACGACGCCGATGGTGATGATGGCGAGCAGGATGTGGGCGTAGACGAGACTGTTGTATTCCTGCCACAGGAATCCGCCGACACCTGGAGTCCCGGTCAACATCTCGCTGGCCACGATCACCAGCCAGGCAATCCCGAGACTCAGGCGATAGCCGGTGAACATATACGGAAGCGTCGCCGGTACGATGATCTTCGTGAAGGTCGTCATCTTCGACAGCCGCAGCACGCGCGCGACGTTCCAGTAGTCCTGCGGGATCGCGCGCACCCCGAGCATGGTGTTGATGACCGTCGGCCACATCGAGCAGACGGCGATGGCGAAGAGCGCGGCAGGCTCTGACTTCTGGAAGAGCACCAGCCCGAGCGGCAGCCATGCGAGCGGAGAGATCGGACGAAGCACCTGCATGATCGGATCGAACATCCGCGTGAGCGTGGAGGAGACCCCGAGCAGGAACCCGACCGGCGTGGCGATCGCGATGCCGAGCAGGAATCCCTGCGCAACGCGCATCAGGCTGTAGTAGGCGAGCAGCAGGATGCCCTGATCGGTTTCGCCGCGCTTGGTGAGCGGTTCGAGGATATAGAGCTTGCTCTCCTCCCACGTGCGGGCCGGCGACGGCAGATCGGACACCATTCGACTGGCGATCGACCACACGGCGAGAGCGAGCGCGATGCCGCAGAGCGGCAGGAGGAGATTGACGATACGCTTGGTCATTGTTCTTTTCCGCGAGGGCTAAAGCCCCCGCTGTACATTTTCTCAACCGGCGATCGAATTGATTGCAAAGGAGCGTGCGTATTTGTCTGGATCTTTTCCGTCGAAGACGCCGTCGAAGAGCGAGATCGACTGCTCCTCCGTCACCGTCACGGCGACGCCCATTTCCTTCATCGCCTCGAGGTAGATATCCGATCGCAGCACGCGCTTCGCGATGCCGGCGTAGTCGGGTGCCCCCTTCGTCATTCCCCAGCGGCGGAACTGCGTGAGCCACCACTTCGCGTAGATCTGATGCGGGTAGTTGCAGTTACGGTTCGAGTAGATCATGTAGAACGGGTCCTGCTCGACGCGTCCATCGCCGTACTCGTACTTGCCCATCAGCCGCTCGAGGATGATCGCGGGCGGGCAGTTGATGTACGCGGGTCGCGAGATGACGTCGGCGAATTTCGGCCGGTTCTCCATCTTGTCGAGGTCGACGCTCGCCAGGTGCAACGCCTTGAGGATCGCCTTGACCGTCTTCGGATTCTTCGTCGCGAACTCCTCGGTGAAGGCGCACACCTTTTCAGGATGGTCCTTCCACATCTGTTGTGTGGTGATCACAGTGAAGCCGATGCCATCTTCGATTGCGCGGTTGTTCCACGGCTCGCCAACGCAAAATCCGTCCATCTTGTCGACCTTCATGTTGGCGACCATCTGCGGCGGCGGAATGGTGATGAGGCTGACGTCCTTGTCGGGGTGCACGCCGCCGGCAGCGAGCCAGTAGCGGATCCACATCGCGTGCGTTCCCGGCGGGAACGTCATCGCAAAGGCAAGCGGCTCGCCAGACGCCTTCGCTTTGTCGGCGAGCGGCTTGATGTCGGCCGGCTTGCGCACGCCGGCCTGTTTCAACTTGTTGTTCAGTGTGATGGCCTGGCCATTGCGATTGAGCAGCCAGGGGATCACCATCGGCTTCACCGGCGACCCTGCCAGCCCCATCGTCGACGCCAGCGGCATGCCGATGAGCATGTGCGTCGCCTGGTTCTCCCCAAGCGACAGCTTGTCTCGGATGACGGCCCACGATGCTTCCTTCGAGATCACCGACTCGATACCGAACTTCTTGAAGTAGCCGAGCTCGTGCGCCATCACGATCGGCGCGCAGTCGGTCAGCGCGATGATGCCAAAGCGAATCGTCTTCGTCTCCGGCCCATCGTCTGCGTAGACTCCGCCCACCCATCCCGAGGGGAGCCCTGAAAGCAGGGCACCGGCGGCAGTCGCAGTCGCGGTCTTGATGAACGCCCGCCTTTGCCCTGACTTGTGACCTTTGACTTGTGACCTTTGACCTTCGCTGTTCATCTACTTCTCCGCGAGGAAAACGTACGTGGCCATGACATAGGGGTAGCTGTAAGAGGCGCCGGGTGTGGCTTCGCGCAGGAAGGCCCCGGGAGTGACGTACGCGTATCCGCCGGCGAGCTGCAGTTGCGGTGTGATCGAGCGCGTGACCTGGATATCGAATTCCTGCCCGACGTGCGTGTTCGCCGCGCCGCCAGGAACACGCGGTACCAGTAGCGCGCCGCTCGCCGAGTAGAGACCATCGGCGGCGCTGGCCAGCCACCAAGAGTGGTAGTTGAAGGAGACCGGAGTTGCCTTGATCGGCGTGATCTCGATTCCCTCGCGCAGGTGATGGATGTTGCGCCACCCCACCTGGTCCGCGAGTCCAAGCTTGTCGTGTCCCGTCGGGTAGAGCTGATCGAATGTCTGGCGCTTGCCGTCATTCGCCACGTCGTCGCCGGTTGCGAAGTTGTATTCGGATGTGACCTTCGGCGCCGCCCACCCTGGCAGCGACGCTCGCACCTGCCAGTGTCCCGCCCATGCATTCAGCGAATCCTGCTCGAGTCCACCTCGCTGCAGTGCCATCTCGACACCGTAATCAAGCCGCGCCGGCAACTGACCGGCGACGCGGGTTCCGATGGTGGTTTGCGAGAGCGTGCCCAGTGCGCCAAGCTCGCTGCGAAGATTGACGTCGCGCCTCCAGAAGACGTACGGCTCGACGGTCGCCTTGGGCAGCAGCTTCGTCGATGTCGCATACGCGCCCGCCAGACGATTGCCGTTTCCGCTCTTGTCGAATTCATCCGGCAGGCTACGAACGAGAGATGCGCCGAAGAGATCCACCTGGAAGAGCGGCGAACGCAGTGTGACTTTCGCGGCGTCCCAACTGCGCCCGGTGTTCACCCATGGCAGTGAACCGAGCAGACGGGACTCGCCGTAGACCAACTCCTGGCGTCCCAATCGAAACGCTATCGTGGCCTTGGCATCGCCCACATCGGCGAACGCCGTACGGAGGTCGAATGGACCTCGAAAGGGCGCGGTTGTCGGCCCCACTTCCTTGTCCGCCACGCGGGCATCCTGAAGGTTGGCTTGAAACGAGAGGTGCTTGTTGGCCGTGACGCCCACGTTGAAACGGAATCGGCTGAGCGCATAGGCATCGTCGCGTCCCTCGATGAAGTTGCTGTTCTCGAA
>JBKPSC010000154.1:0-5687 GCA_046734915.1 Acidobacteriota bacterium
TGTTCGGATGGTTCAGGGCTGACGCGGTTCGAGCCTCGCGGCGAAAGCGCCTCAGCGCATCGGGGTCTCGCGCCAATTCATCCGACAAGACCTTCACCGCGACAAACCGACGGAGCCGCTCGTCCTCCGCCTTGTACACGATGCCCATCCCGCCGGTGCCGATCTTCTCGAGCATGCGGTAGTGGGAGATGCTCGTGCCGATCAACGCGTCCACGCGGTCCGGCGCCGCCTGATCCTCGTCGCGAGCGAGGTTGAAAGCCGCCACTGCGATCGCGGGCCGGTCCAGGACTCGTCCAGCCTCTCGCTCGAGGTGGACGAGTGAGCGGAGCCCCAGCTCCAACGCCTCGTCTTTAGCGCAGATCTCATGGAGGAACGCCTCGCGGTGCTCGACCGGGCGCTCCAGCACCAACTGGAGCAGGCTATCGAGTTGCTTGAAGCGGGCCGGGTCCATCAGGAGTGGCCTGTCAGTTCGCGGTACAGCCAGACCTTGGCGCTGCTCCAGTCGCGCCTGACGGTGACCGGCGACACCTTGAAAAATTCCGCCGTCTCTTCGACGCTGAGCCCGCCGAAAAAGCGCATTTCGACGACCTGCACCTTCCGCGGATCGAGCCGCGCCAGAGCATGCATCGCCTCGTCGAGCGCCACGAGGTTCGCCGCCGGTTCTTGCACCACCGCCGTCTCATCGAACGAGACATGTGGCACGCCGCGGCCGCGTTTCACGTTGTTCCGTCTTGCGTGGTCGACCAGAATCCGGCGCATCAACTGGGACGAGACCGCGAAGAAGTGGGCTCGATCCTTCCACTGCATCCGTGTGCAGTCGACGAGGCGCAAATAGGCTTCATTGACCAGGGCCGTCGCCTGAAGGCTGTGATCCGGGCGCTCTCGTTTCATGTAGCGCTGCGCCAGGCGGCGGAGCTCGGCGTGTACGATCGGAGTCAGTCCGTCGAGCGCCCGCCGGTCTCCCTCGCTCCAGGCACGGAGCAGCTCGGTCACGTCCTCAGCCTGGTGGGCGTTTATCGTGCGTTTCACCGTCACGGCCATCTTCACCTGCTTCACGACGGGCCGTTCGCTGCCGAGCGGCACCGTCGCCTGTGCCATCGCGCAGCCCTGGCATCAGGCGCTGTCATCTTAGCGGTACATGGCTGGCTTCCCGCATTCATGGAGGGACCGGGACATAGACAGGGAGGCGCTGTGCCTGGCGGCCTCGTTCGGCCGTGGCTAGCTGCGATATGTGACCCGATTCGCTCCGCGATCCGGGCCTCATTTGACTCGGTAGTGCCTCGCCGCCCGACTCTTCCGGTCTAGCCGTGCACGGACCCGCTCACCCTGTTAGGATTCTGTTATGGCAGCTAACGGCATCCAGGCGCGAATCTCCATCGGACTGGCCGGGCTCTGCGCGCTCGCTCTGGCGGGCTGCGGCGGATCCGGAAATGGCGCACCCGGCAATCGGAGCGCTACCGATATCACCAAAGACACGGGAGATCGAGTGGCCGTCGAGCTGTTGAAAGAACCCACCACGCTGCCCGCCTTCACCCTCACCGATCTCGACGGCAAGGCGATGTCGTCGACGGACTGGACAGGCAAGGTCGTGGTCGTCAACTTCTGGGCGACGTGGTGCGCACCCTGCCGCGCGGAGATCCCCGATCTCGTCGCGCTGCAGGACAAGTATCGCGATCATCTCGTCGTCGTCGGAATCTCGGAAGACGAGGGACCAATCGACACGGTGCGGAAGTTCACCGCCGAGCGGAAGGTGAACTATCCAATCGTGATGACGACACCGGACATCGAGAAGCTCTTCCCGGGCATCGTCGCTCTGCCGACGACATTCATTCTGGACAAGGACGGCAAGGTCGTCCAGAAGCACGTCGGTATGTTGCACGCGCGCGAGACCGAGGCGACTGCACGGCTGCTGGCCGGCCTCGAAGTCAACGCGGAAGTCAAACGTGTCGACGATCCGAACAAGATCAACCCGGAGGATGTCGCGCAACTCAAGGAGATCCCCGGCGTCGACCTTTCCAAGGTTCCGGACAGCAAGCGTGCCGAGGTCCTTCAGGCGCTGAATACCGAAAGTTGCACCTGCGGCTGCGGCCTCACGGTCGCCAAGTGCCGTATGGACGATCCGGCGTGTACCATCAGCCCGCCCATCGCCAAAGCCATCGTCGACCGAGTGTTGGCCGCGAAGTAAGGCGGCGCACGGGACAGTCGAGCCCTGCCGGTCACGGCCTACTGTGACCGCGTGATCCAACCGAAACCAATCATCGAACAGCCCGAACGGTGTCGGATCGGACGAGGTCGCAATCCGCCACCCTGGAGAACTCCATGAAGCTTCGCTCCGCCACGCTGTCTGTGGCTGCACTGCTTGTCACAGCGGGTCCCGCGCCGGCACAGGACCCGCCCGTCGTGCGCCGTATCGCAGCGCGGTCGCTCGGCGACGTGCGTGTCTGGGATTCCGCCGTCGATCGCATGGTTCGCGACGGTGAGTTGACGCTCCGCCAGCACCGGACCGACCCTCTGGTCAGGAGCCGGACGCACGATCGCTACGATCAGTTTTTTCAGGGCGTTCGCATCTTCGGTGGCGACATCGTCCGTCAGTTGGACAACGGGCTGACCGTCAGCATCTTCGGCACGCTGCACACGGGTCTGACGCTGGATGCGGTTCCAACGCTCACCGCGGCGCAGGCGCGTGCGGCCATCGTGGAGCTGTCAGGCGCGGAGCTGAACGAGGCCTACGAGCCCGAGCTCGTCGTGCTGCCGAAAGACGACGGCAGTTACGCGCTGGCGTATCGGGGGCGCGCCTTCGGCGACGCCGGGCTGCTCATGTACTTCGTGGACGCCCACACCGGCGAGCTGCTCTTGTCGTTCAGCGATCTGAAATCGCAGTCGGCCATCGGCGTCGGCGCGGGCGTGCTCGGCGACAGCAAGAAGCTCAGCGTGAATCGCACCACCAATTCGTACCGCGCCGAAGACGAGCGCCGTCCGCCGACGCTCATCACCTTCGATCTCAAGTCCAATCTGCCTCGGGTGATCAGCATCCTCAACGGTGTCTTGCCACTCACGACGACGGATCTCGCCATCGACACCGACAACGTCTGGACGGATCCCGCGATCGTCGATGCTCATGCCTACAGCGGCTGGGTCTACGACTACTTCTTCAAACGGTTCGGGCGAAGGGGCCTCGACGGCGCCGATCTCCCGGTTCTGAGCATCGTGCACCCGGCCAATCGCGCCACGGTGCAGCAGCAGCCCCCCTCCATTCAAGGAATGTTCTACCTGAACGCTTTCTACGCCGGCGGCGGACTGATGGTCTTCGGCGAAGGATTGCCGCCGAATCTCGTGGATTCACAGGGACGGAGTTGGAACTACCTGTCGGGCGCGCTCGATGTGTTCGCGCACGAGCTGACGCACGGTGTGACGGACTACTCCTCGAAGCTCATATACCGGAATGAGTCCGGCGCCTTGAACGAAGCGTTCTCCGACATCATGGCCGTCAGCGCCGAATTCTACTTTCAGCCGCCGGGCAGCGGGCCGATGAAGGCCGACTACGTGTCAGGCGAGGACGTCGTCAGCGGCGGGCTGCGCTCGTTAGCCAACCCCGGCGCGTACGGCGATCCCGACCACTACTCGAAGCGTTATACCGGTACGCAAGACAATGGCGGCGTCCACCTCAATCTGACGATCCCGGGTCATGCGTTCTATCTCGCCGTCGAGGGCGGCGTGAATCGAACGTCGGGATTGTCGGTGACCGGCGTTGGCGCCGCACGGCGGGAGCAGATGGAGAAGGTCTTCTACCGTGCCTTCACGCAGATGCTGCCCGCCGACGCCACCTTCACCACTGCCCGCGCCGCGACGATCCAGTCGGCGCGCGACCTTTACGGCCCGGAAAGCGCGGCAACTCGCGCCATCACCGAGGCGTGGACGGCCGTCGGCGTCAACTGACGGTTCGACAGGAACTCACATGAAGCGACTTTCCATTGCGCTGTCCGCCGCGCTGCTGTGCACTGTGCCTGCGGTGACGTCGGCACAGACGACTTCAGCCTGGGGCACGAACGGCTACATCAGCTTCAATGGCCTCTATCAGGCGGGCGCTGACAGCTACGACATCAACTCCCTTCAGGACGTCGACCATGAGACGGCCCATATCACGGCGACGCAGGAACTGGGCAAGCACGTCCTCGCGGGAGACATTACAGCGGGCGGACGCATCCGCGGCAATTTGGGGATCGGCTTCGGCTTCACATTCAGCCGTGACACGCACGATGCCACGGTCACCGGTACGGTTCCTCATCCGTTCTACTTCGATCAGCCGCGACAGTTGAACGACTCGACCGGCCTCCGGCGCGAAGACCTGGCCATTCATATGTCGGGCATGTGGCTGCTTCCGATCACCGAGTCGTTCCAGATGAGCGTGTTCGGCGGCCCGACGTGGTTCCAGGTCAAGCACCAGGCGATCCAGACGACAACATTCGAAGAGAGCTACCCGTTCGACGAGGTCGCCCTCGACCAGGTCACGCTCGAAGAGCGCAAAGGAACGCGTTGGGGCTACAACGTCGGCGCGGATGCGTCGTACTTCTTCTCGGAGTACCTCGGCGTCCAGGGACTCGCTCGCTACTCGAAGGCGACGATCAGCATCGGGCCTGACGACAACAAGTCGTCTGTCGAGGCCGGAGGTCTCCAGGTCGGCGGCGGACTTCGCGTTCGATTCTGAGAGCCTTAGGCCTCATGTCTTAGGTCTTAGGCAGTACGTGGAATTCCCAAAATCCGCCTGAGACGTAAGACTTGAGACGTAAGACCTTGTGAGCCCATATCATCTGAAGGCGTGAACCTGCCGCGCCGCCGATCCGAACGCGTATTGGTGATCGCGTCGCTGGCGGCCGCCGTGGCCGCCTTCTCCGGCGCCCTGCTCGCCAGCTCGTCGACTTCGACTACTCTCGAACAACTCGCCCTCGGGCGTCTTGGCCGCGCCGACCTCATCGTGTACACGCCAGGCTTCGTCCGCGACCATCTGGCCGGCGACCTGATGAGCGACGAAGGGATCGGCGGGGCGCTCGACGCGGCCTCTCCCGTCCTCGTGATCCCCGGGGTTGTTACCAGTCAAGCCACCGGACGCCAAGCCCCCGCGGCCATCCACGGCGTGGATGATCGCTTCTGGCGGTTTCATCACGCGCAAGGCGTCAGCGGTCCTTCCCGTGAGTCAGTGATCCTCGCTCCCAAACTGGCTGCGGCGATCGGCAGTGTGCCGGGTGACCAGGTAACCATTCGCAGCCCCGATGTCGGCGACGTATCGCCGGACTCGCTCTATGGGCGCAAGGACGGCGGGGGATTGATGCTCGAGCTGCTGAACGCTCCAATCGACGAGCGGACACCTGGACTCGAGCTGTCGTTTGCAAACAACGAAACGTTAGGACTCGTGGCCTTCGTCTCGATGGACCTCCTCCAGCAACGCGCCGATGTCGCACCGGCGAACGTCATCCTCCTGAGCGCAAAGTCCGGCGCGCATCTTCGCCCGGATGCAGTGCGGTCGGCACTCCAGCGGCACCTGACGCTGCCAGACCGCGGCCTCACGCTCAGATCCGATGCCGCCGCAGCCGGCTTCGTGCTCGAGAGTGTCACCGGTCTCGTCGACGATGCCCGTGCGGATGTGGCGACACGGGCAGCCATCGATATCGGCGCTCTGCCGACCGAGGTGA
>JBKPSC010000155.1:0-8704 GCA_046734915.1 Acidobacteriota bacterium
CGCTGCATACCTTGGCGAGCTCCGGCAGCGACACGCTCGTTCGTGCGGTGTAACGCTCGAGCGGCGTCGTGCCGAAAAGGGCCTTCAATTCCGCCAGCCCGAAGTCGGCGAGCAGCGCCTTGCCGTGCGCGGTGCAGTGAAGCGGCATCAGTTTGCCGGTCTGACCGGCGACGATGACGCCCTGGTCGCCGGAGGCAGAATGATCGATGAAAAAGACTTCGCGTCCTTCACGCACGGCGAGATGCGCGGTTTCTCCCGTGCGCATCGCGAGTGCCTTGACCGCCTCATGGGAAATGCTGATGAGCATCCGGCTCCAGTCGTATTCGCGCGACAGGCGCCAGACCGCTGGCCCCAGCACGTAGTGCTTTCGTCCGTTGGGGTTGGCGAGGAAGCCGCGGCGCTTCAGCGTATTGGCGAGACGAAACACGCTGCTCGGGTCGATGCCGAGAACGTCCGTCAAGTTCGCGAGCGGCACCGGCTCCGCCGACCCAGCCACCGCTTCCAATAGCGACAGCGCCCTTTCCACGCTTTGTACGGGCGGCGTCTCCACCGCGCCTCTTCTTAGTCTGGGGGGCTTCCCGTCTTCGCCGCGGCTCCGGCGGGCAAGCGCCGATGTCTGTTGCAAACGGTCGCTCCGCCCGGCCCTGCCCGTCTTAGCACGCGAGCGCGCAGGCGGGTCGATCGGCACCGCTCTCTCACCTCCGCTGTTCGATGTCATCTCACTCTTCCTGCTCACGTCTTTCATCTCCGCCGCCGTCGAGCGTCGCGCGAAGGCAACTCGCTCGCGTCCCTTGTCTGACGTCATTTCCTTGACCCTCATTTCGCCTGTAACCCGTGGAGCGCGTACCGCGCCATGGCCTCCGTATCCTTGTTCTTCAGCATGGCCTTAAGGACTGGCTCGGAGCGTGGGGATCCGATGATTGCCAGTTGTCGGCAGATCGCATCCTTGGCGCCCAAGGGCGCCGAACTCTGCAGCACCTTCAACATCTTCTGCTCGGCGTCGGCCGCCCCTTCCTTCGTCGCCGCGGCGAGGCTGACCTCGCGCTCGAAGCGGCGCACCTGGGCGCGATCCTGGCCGAAGTCGAACTTCGTCATCGCCGCCAGGGCCGCGTCGAACTGAACCGTGCCGCGCGGACGTGGGGTCGCGTCGGCCTCGAGATCACCGAGCGCGTACTGGATGCCGGCGAGGAACATCGTCAGCATGCGTGTGTCCCAAAACACGTCTGGATTGTGTCCCAGGCTGGTGTAGAAGACGCGCGCCTTGCCGTGCTGACGAATCCAGGCAACTGGGTAGTCGTTGTCGTCGCGCAGGCACTGGCCGAAGCATCGTCCCTGCATCATGTCGGTGACGATCGGATCGATGCTGAGGAGCACCCGTACCTTATCGCGCGAGTACGGCGGTCCGAGACGGTAGAACTCATCGACATACTCGAACGGCTTACCGTCGAACGCGAGCATGAGAGGGTGTGTGGGATCCTCGATGTTGATCGTCGCCTTCTCCGTCGGCTCGCGATGCGAAGCCCCGGTTGCGCCAAGGATTTCGCCAAACTCTTTCCACTGCGGCGAGGCGACGCTGGTGCCGTGATTACCGACGAGGCCGCCGCCGTTGGCGACGAAACCGACCAAGGCGGCGCGCATTTCCGGCGTGTCGAAGACGTCACCGACGGTGTTGTTCAAATACACCGCGTCGTATTGCTGCAGGTTTGGCGCGGAGATGGCGCCGGGTTCGCTCGACAGTGTCGCTGTGAAGGCCCCGGTCTTCTCACCCATCAACTGCGCCGCAAGGTTGGCGTGCGGAATCGAGGCGTGGCCCCCATACTGCCGGCCGTTGTAAATCCCCTGCCGATCGAACACGAGGAGTTTCCGCGGCTTCTTCGGACGCGCGGGCGCTTTCGCGGGAATGGCCGCCTCGATCTTCGTCCGCTCCTCGGGCGAGACTTCACGGCGCGGGCGTGGTTCCTGCGTCGGGACAGATGCTGCCGGCGCCGGGTTCGCGGTGGTGGGCGCCTGGGCCTGGGGTGAGCCACTGGCGCCGGCAAATGTCGCGACAACGGCCGAGAACACGACCAACACTGTCAGCTTCATATCGTGTAGCTCCACGGCGCGCGAATGGCGCGAGAGAGCAGACGGTTGGCCTGCTCATCGTTGACGAATCTCTCTTCCTTCGGATCCCAGTGGAGTTTGCGCTGCAGCTGCATCGCGATGGCGGACTGCTGGCACATGGTTTCCGCGTGCACGGCCGCTGTGATCGGCGATATGGGCTGCGTCTTTTTCCGGATGGCGTCGAGGAAGTTCTGTTTGTGGTCGTCCGAGAAGATGACCCGCTTCTCGTTGGCGCCGATGACGGTATCGGCCAGCGAGGCGGGCTCGGTGCGCACTCCCTGGCGGCTCACCCAGATCCAGCCCTTCGACCCGGTCACCAGGCTGGCCATGCTCCCCAGTTCGAACTGCTTCGCCCGCTTCTTGGCGGTGACAAGATCCATGTGGATGACAGTTGGGCCGTTCGCGTACTTCTGTTCGACCGTCCACGAGTACGGTACGTCGCGGATGTCCTCGTAATAGCGTGCACGGCCCTCGATCTCGATCGGCACCGTCTCGTCGGTGTCGAGGAAGAACTGCGCCGCATCGAGATCGTGAATGCCCCACGCGCCGCCGAGGCAGCCGAGGCCGTAATCGCGGATGAAGAGCCACGTGAGCGAGACGCGCACGTCGCTATACGGCACATACGGCGACGGGCCCAGCCACATGTCGTAGTTGAAGCCTGGCGGTGGATCCTTTAGCGTCTCGGGTGCCTCCGGCTTGGGTAGACCGCCCCCTGCCGATCCGATCATGATATTGCGAACGTCGCCGACGTAGCCGTTCCTCACGAGCTCCGCCGTGTGCCGGTAGTACTCGCTGGATCGCTGCTGCGTGCCCCACTGGAAGACGACGCCGTATTTCCTGACTGCCTCGCGCAGGGCGAGGCCTTCGGCCAGCGTCACGCTCAGCGGCTTTTCACAATAAATGTGCTTGCCGCGGCGCGCCGCCTCGATGCTGACGAGCGGATGCCAGCGCTCCCCGGTGGCGATGACGACGGCATCGATGTCCGGCCGCGCCAGCAGCTCGCGGAAATCGGGATGGGCGGCGCAATTCGAATCGCCATACTGCTGATTGACCGCGCCCTGAGCGCGTTCGAGGGTCTCCAGACGGACATCAGAGATAGCGAGGATCCGAGCATCGGGCATCTTCAGGAATCCACTAACGTGGCCGCCGCCCATCCTCCCGACGCCGATGTGCCCGATGGTGACGCGATCGCTCGGCGGCGTCACTTGCGATCTAGCGATCACATGCCGCGGCACGATCATCGGGGCAACGGCCACGGCCGTTGTGGCGCGCAGGAAATCGCGACGGTTCAGCGGCGAACGCGAAATCGAAGACATCTGCGAAATCCTTTCGTGGAATTCGGACGAGCGCCTCGCTTGACACACGGCGGCGCGCGTCAGTATAAGGACTGTCGCAAGATACTACGTTTGCGCATTACGCAACTAATAAGACTTTCAGAACTTCTCGCCGTCGGTCGCCGAAAGCGAGGCTCTCCGTGGAAAATTCAGTGAATCGCCGCACGTTTGCGAAGACCTTATTGGCCGGGCTCGGCGCAACGGGGCTGCTGGAAAGGACAGCCAGTATCGCTGGGGCGACGGCGGCCCGTCGTCAAAACAGCCCCGGAAAGCAGCTTCGCATCGGCTGCACGGCGCTGGTCTGGAATGTCTTGCCGCGATCACCGGAGCTCCTCGAGACTGCCGTCCGCGATATGTCGGAACTCGGCTACAAGGGTTTCGAAACGTTTGGCGAGGTCATCGAAGACTGGGACAAGAGGGGCGCCCTCGACAAGCTGATCGCGCAATACCGAATCCCGTTGATCTCCGCCTACTCGACGCTCGACGTCATCAATCCGGCCGCCCGCAAGGACGAAATCGCCAGGATTGTCCGCTGGGGCGGAATTCTGAAAAAGTACAACGCCAGCTTCATGGTGATAGCGGTCGGCGGGGCCAACCGCAAAGGGTACGATTTCGCGGCACACCGCACCAACATCGTCGCGTCGCTGAACGAATACGGCAAGGCGATGGCAGACATCGGCTTGGGCTCGGGTCTTCACCAGCACACGGGCACCCCCATCGAAACCCGCGACGAAGTCTACGCGGTGATGGAAGCCGTCGATACGCGGGTCTTCAAGTTCGCGCCAGACGTAGGCCAGCTACAGAAGGGCGGCGCCGACGCGGCGCAGGTCATTAAAGACTTCGCGTCCATCACCGTGCACATGCACCTGAAGGACTTCGTCAATGGCCCACACATGGGCGGCTACTCGCCGCTGGGTATCGGCATGGTGGATCTCAAGTCGATCTTGGAGACCATGGAACAGGCGAACCCGAAGGCCAACATCATGCACGAGCTCGACGGGTCGCGGAACATGCCGTATACCGCGCGCCAGACTGCGGAGATTAGCAAATGGTATCTACAGAAGCTTGGTTACATGCTCGGAAACTCATAGCGCTTTCGTGAAACGCCAACCTCCAGCTCTGAAGTCAAGGTAACGGTTGCGTTCTGCGACCTCTCACGTCTCAAGTTGGCTGTCGATCGCTGTCGCGAGACGATCTCGGCGAAACGTCAACAACTTTGGAGGATGGAATGATTGTCCTGACAGCGAAATACTTTGCGAAGGCAGGAACCGGCGACCAGGTGGAGGGCTTGCTGCGGCGAATGGCGCCGCTCGTGAGCGCCAATGAACCCGGTTGCAAGCTCTATCACGCAAATCGATCTGCCGAAAATCCCGACATTTTCCTGCTTTACGAGCATTATGCGGACCAGGCCGCGCTCGACGCCCATCGCAACACGCCACATTTCAAGGAGATCATCGAGGGCGTCATCGTCCCGCTCCTCGAGAGGCGCGAACGTGAGCTGTATCACTCAGTAATCGCGTAGCTGTCCGACCGTGAAGCTGGTGTCGTTTGTCCTGCCGACTCCGATGGGACCACAGATCCGCACGGGGGCGATCGACGCGGCGGACGGCATCGTCGATCTCGCGGCGGCGTTCCGCGCTTTGCTGATCGACGAGGGACTCCCTCAAGGGGCCGCCGTGCGGATCAGCGAGGCGCTGTTGCCCGGCGAGATGGTAGCGCTCATCGAAGGAGGGGAACGCTCACTCGACGCCGCCCGCCGCGCCATGCAATGGGCGGCTGGCGAGGGGCCGGAGAGTGGCGGCATAGCAGTCGTGCATCAGGGCGAAGGACTTCAATTCCTCCCGCCGGTGCCGCGGCCGCCGTTACTGCGGGACTTCATGGGGTTCGAGACCCACCTGCGCAACATCTACCCGAAGCTTGGGCGAGAGATCCCGCCCGAGTGGTACAAGATTCCGGTGTACTACAAGGGCAACCCCGGCAGCCTGGGAACCCACGGGGACGACGTTCCGATCCCGTCCTACGCTACAGGGCTCGACTTTGAGTTCGAGCTGGCCATGGTCATCGGCCGCGGCGGTATCAACATCCCACCCGAGCGCGCGCTCGAACACATCTTTGGCTACATGATCTACAACGACTTCAGCGAGCGGGTGATCCAGGCACGAGAAATGTCGGTCGGTCTTGGTCCGGCCAAGGGGAAAGACTTCGTGCGCGGCCATGTGATGGGACCGTACCTCGTTACCGCAGACGAGGTTCCCGATATCTACGATCTGCACATGGTCGCTCGCGTCAACGGCGAAGTCTGGTGCGAAAGCAACTCCGGCACGATCCACTGGAAGTTCGAGCAGATGATCGCCCACGCCTCGACCGATGAAACCCTGCGCCCCGGCGAGATCCTCGGCTCCGGAACAGTCGGCGGCGGATCTGGTGCCGAGCGCGGCATTTTTCTCGGCCGCGGCGACGTCGTGGAGCTCGAAGTCGAACGCCTTGGCACGTTGAGAAATCGAGTTGTCTGAATGCCGATCGCCACGATCAATCCCGCCACCGGGGAAACGCTGCGCACGTTCGAAGGGCTGACCGAGGCCATCGAGGCGGGGCAGGTATTCGTGAATGGCAAGGATGCAGTCGTGCTGCCGCAGGTCCTCGCACAAATCTCGCTCGGACGGGCCGGCGAACCGCGCGAAATCGGCACGGTGGCGGCCTTTCTCGCATCCGACGAGGCCAGTTATCTGACCGGACAATCGATTTTCGTGGACGGCGGGTGGCAGGGCAAATGACGCAAACTCTGCGACCCGGTCGGTCGTGCGCGTTTATCGTTTCGCGGTGATTTCCTCGAAGCGTGGCGTCGTGCGTTCAACGAAGCCCTCGTTCGTGCGTTCGATGAAGAGTACGGCGAGATTGAGCTTCGTCGCCAGCGCCATCCCCTCGTTTGTTCCGAGTACCATCAGCGCCGTGTCGAAAGCGTCGGCGCGCACCGCGAGCGCGTCGATGACGGTGACGGACGCCAGCCGGTGCGTCAACGGGCGCCCGGTTCGCGGATCCAGGATGTGTGCGACTCGCTGACCATCCACTTCACGATACTTTCGGTAGTCTCCCGCGGTGGTGATCGCCAGATCCGAGAGCGCCACGACGCGCTCGATCTTGTCGCCGTGCAACTCCGGACGCTCGATAGCGACCTGCCAGGGCGCGCCGGCCTCGTTGCGGCCGCGGGCCACCACTTCGCCGCCGAGGTCCACTAGGAAATCCGTAAACCCTCGGTCCTTCAGTTCTTCCGAGAGTCGGTCGGCGGCATAACCGGGAACCACCGACGAGAGGTCACACTGCACGTCCGGCCTCGTCTTCCGCACGGTCACGGCCGTCGGATTGAGCTGCACTAGGCCCGGACCGACCGCCTGCCGCAGCCGCTCGATCTCGTCGTTCGTCGGCAGCGTTTTCCGGGGACCGCTGGGCCCGAAACCCCAGGCGTCAACCAGGGGTGCGACAGTAATGTCGAGCGCGCCGCCCGTAACACTCCCCACCTCGAGTGACCACTTGAACACGGCGAACGTCTCGGGCGCGACGGTGAACGGTTCGAGGCTCGTGGATCGGTTGAATCGAGAGAGCTCCGAGTCCGGGTCCCAGGTGGACATGAGCCCTTCCATGCGATCGAGGCTGGAGCGGAGCATCCGATCCACATTCTGAAGACCGGGAGTCTCCAGCTCGTCTTTGGGAGTAACGATCTTCACCGAAAAGGTCCCGCCCATCGTGAGACCGCGAAACTCGCTTACATGCCGCTCTCTGGCCGGCTGTTCCTGCGCCTGGGGAACGGCAAGCGGCAAGAGAACAGGCAGAAGGGAAAAGGCGCACCAGAATAGGTGGTACTTCACGATTTCGTCTTGGGCTTCTCCGCCATGTCGATGCCCGCGGCGTTATGACTTGCGGGTCACAGCGGACAGCATTCTTTTGGCAGCGACGCGCACATGCTCCGGCTGGGACGCGTCGGTCAGGGCTTCAATCAGTGAGATCGCTTGACTACGCTGGCCGGCCGCCACGAGCCGGTCGGCGCAAATCAGCGTGCCGTCCACGACGGCCTGCTGCACCGGCGCGGGTCCTTTCCCGCGAGCGGCCGTAAGCGCTTTGACCGCCTCGGGCGTGGCGATCTCTCCCAAGGCCTTGGCGGCTGCGGCCGCGGACGCGGGGTCCTCGCCCAGGATCTTGATGAGGACTGGCGTGCTCGCCGCATCCCGTCGCGCGGCGACGGAATTGATTACGCCGATCCTCGTGCGTCCCTTGGCTTGGCCGAGCGCATCGCGGAGGGCCTTCTCGGACTCCGGTCCAGGAATGCGCTCGAGCGCATTGCGGGCATGCACCGACAGCTCCTCGTCGAGGACCAGGGGCGACACCGCGGGCACGGACGCCGCGGATCCGATGAGGACCAGTTGGCGACAGACGAACGAGCTGGTCACGGAGGAGTAGGAACTGCCAAGATACGCAACGAGCCGCTTTTCGAGCGACGCGCGCGCGGTCTCATTCCCATGCACTTCCATGACCGCTCGCTCGATAGGGATCAGACCCGTCGAGTCGGTTCCCAACTTGAACTCTTTCAGCAACTCGAAGGACTGCTCTAAGGTCGGCAGCGGAGCCGCGGGAGTCTGAAGCGGACCCGGGGGCGGTGTCTGCGGTTGCGCCGGGGCCGATGTTTGAGGTGCTTGCGCCATCGTTTGTCTCCACACGAAGCTGTTCTACCGCTACACCGTCCACGGCGCCCGCATGGCTCTCTGCCGCATGCGATTGGCCGTGTCGTCTCCGATGAATTCTTCCTTGATCGGATCCCACTTCTGCGTGCGGCCCGTCCACGTGGCGATGTTCGCGAGGTGCCCGACGTTGGTCGAACGCGTTGCGGCCTCCACGTTCGACACGGGCTGCGAGCGGAGCCGAATCGACTGAATCCAGTTGTCGTGGTGCGCGTAACCGCGCGCCCGATAAATCATCTCGGCCAGTTGCTGCGGCGACGTGGCACCCGTCTTCGCGTCGGGCGGCTGCAGCGGCTCGGGCGGCGTCAGCTTCACGTCCGCCAGGATGGCAGGGTTTGAGGCTTGCAGCGGGCCCTCACGTCCGGCGACGATCCATCCGCGGTCGCCGACGAACAAGATCTGCCACTGGAAGCGCGTCGCGGGATCAAAGCCGTCCGGAATCTCCTGGAACTTGGGATCGAGCCGGCCCTGGAACGACTGCACGAGGACGCCGTTTGCGTACTTGTAGTCGATGATCCGACGCTCGGGCGTCCCGGG
>JBKPSC010000156.1:0-17960 GCA_046734915.1 Acidobacteriota bacterium
ATTCGAGGCCAGCAACGATGCCGGAGAAGAGTACGGCGCCGCCCGCCTCATCTCGATGGTCGAGCGCCACCAGCTCGCCCCCGCTCGCGAGATCGTCGACGCCATCTTCGGAGACGTGCACGACTTCCGCGGTGACGCGCCGCAGAACGACGACATGACCGCGGTCGCGGTCAGAATCACGAATTGATCTCTGAAATGGGAAAGGGGGGAATGAGGGAATGAGGGAATCAGAAATGAGGGATTGCGGGAATGAGGGAATTCAAGACTGATGAATGAGGGACTTAGGAATTAGACGATGCGATGATGTTCCCTCATTCCTTTATTCCCTGATTCCCTCAATCCCTCATTCCTAGATTCACCGTTTGACGTGGAGCCCCTCTTCTCTGAGGTGCAGCCCGAACGACTGACCGCCGAAAACCGCCACGTCCTCGACCTTCCCCTTGACCCGGACCCGAGCGCCTCGGGTCGGGGTTCGATTGCTCTGGGAAAGCACCGTCACTTCGCCCGTCCCGTCGTCGACACGATAGGCCCTGAACGGCATGAAGGGCACGCTGTAGGCTGTGGTCACAACACCATTAATGCTGACGGTGCGGTGCTGATAGCGCCCGGGGTTGTCTCGGAGATCTGCGACCGACGCCGACCCAAGGGAATATGCGCAGGCGGTCGATGTCGCCAGGACCGCCACCAGAAACAACCCGCGCGCGAGAGCGTGACGCATGGCCTGCCCTCCCAAAGTGAAACGCCGCGCCGGATCGTGGGAGTGACACGGGATACGGCGATGCCAGCGCCTGCCTGAAGTTACGTATCCCGCTGATCCGACGCGGCTGGTGCCGGATGTATCAAAGCTTGTACCCGCCTGAATCGGCGTTTTTCCCTGGAAATGAGCGTTTCGCGAGGGCTCGCGTCCTGAACGGGAGACGACCGGCGGGTCAGGTGTCTCCGGGAAGGCACAACCGGATGGCCGTTGGTCTCAAGTCGTTAGTCCTGGTCGCTGGTCCTGATCCCTGGTGTTCCCTCGATTAGTAGACGCCCAGGTAGCGCTGGACCTCCCACGGCGAGACGTGCTTGATGTACTCGAGCCACTCCTCACGCTTGGCGGCGACGAAATGCTCGAACGTGTGGTCGCCGAGTGTCTCGCGAACCAGGTCGTCCTTCTCGAGCTCGTCGAGCGCCTCGTTCAAATTCCGCGGCAGCTCATCGATTCGCAAATGCCGGCGTTCCCTGTGGCTCATCGTAAAGATGTTCTTGTTGATCGGCGGGCCCGGATCGATCTCTTTTTCGAGTCCGTCCAGACCGGCCCGTAACATGACGGCCAGCGCCAGGTATGGATTGCACGATGGGTCAGGCATCCGAAGTTCGATGCGAGTCGCGTCACCACGCGCGGCCGGGACACGGACAAGAGGGCTGCGGTTCCGCTCGGACCAGGCGATGTTGGTCGGCGCTTCGTATCCCGGCACGAGCCGTTTGTACGAGTTGACGAGAGGATTCGTGATGGCGCAGAAGCCCTTTGCGTGACGCAGAATGCCGCCGATGAAGTGGAGGCAGGACGCGCTCAGCTGCATCGGCGCCTGCGGATCGTGAAAGATGTTGGTCGCACCCGAGAAAAGCGACATGTGGGTGTGCATGCCCGAGCCATTGATGCCGTAGATCGGCTTGGGCATGAAAGTCGCGTGAAGGCCGTGACGCGTGGCCACGTTCTTTACCACGAACCGGAACGTGCCGATGTTGTCGGCCGTCGTCAGCGCATCGTCGTGCCGTAAATCGATTTCGTGCTGACCTGGTGCCACCTCGTGGTGAGCGGCCTCGACGTGAAAACCCATCCCTTCGAGCGCGAGCACGATTTCGCGCCTGACGTCTTCGCCCATGTCCATTGGGCTGAGATCGAAATAGCTGGCGGCATCGTGGGTCTCAGTCGTCGGGGCACCGCTTCGCATCTGGAACAGGAAGAATTCCGCCTCGGGGCCTGCACGCAATTGCACGCCCCGCGACGCCGCGAGCGCGATGACTCTCTTGAGCGTCGTCCTCGGACACCCGGCGAAGGGTTGGCCATCGGGCGTATAGACATCGCAGATCATGCGCGCGACGGTCTCGCCGGTTGGGGCTGACCAGGGGAAGACCCTGAAGGTCGAGAGGTCGGGCCGGAGGTACATGTCCGATTCTTCGATGCGAACGAACCCCTCGATCGACGACCCATCGAACATGACCGCGCCGTCCAGGGCCTCTTCGAACTGTCGGTCCGGGATTTCGACGTTCTTGATGGTTCCCAGGATGTCCGTGAACTGGAGGCGCATGAACTTGACCTTCTCGCGCTCGACGCGCTCCAGGATCTGCGCCCGCGTGTCGCGGCCCGACGAACCGCCTGTTTTCACCATGGACGGAATTCTAGCAGCCGGTCAGCGGCAGGCGCGGCGCGCCGGACTCAGGAATGAGGCGCGAGCAGGAGGTTCAGGCGGATGCGATGCGCGACTCTGGCGCTTCGTCTTCTGCGGTCTCGAGGACCGAGTCCGCCAGTACACCGGCCAGCTGTGACGCGACGATGGCAGCGAGCGCCTGGATGCCGTCGGAGGTCTCGCTGCCGTTCTTGATTTCGGCGGTGAGCGCGCCGATGCAGCCGTTCGACGCGAGCATCGGCGCGGCCAGGGCGCCACTCGAGATACCCGGCCGCGTCAGCACGATTTGCAGGCTGCCGGTGCGAAAGGCCGCGGCCGCCGCGTTGTCGGCCGATCGGGGCACGGGGGGCATCCGCGCGAGAGCTTGTGGTGAATATCCGTGTGCCAGCACCGGCCTCAGGCTCGAGGCGCCCGGACTCGCGATCCACACCACGAGACCCGATGCGTCCATCACCTGCGCCGCGCGGCCCAGCAGCCGCGTTAGGTCGTCCACGTCTCGCACGCGGTTCAAATCGGTGCAAAGATCCACGGTGGCTTTCAGCACCGGCACGATTTCCCGAGGAAGATCGGACGACACCTGCGGCGGTCCAGCCGGTGCCGCTTGCAGCTCGACGCGGCTGGGCGGCGATACAGGGGGCTCGACCGGCTGCGACCGGTGGACGCTCTTCGTGACTGGCGGGGTGGCAGGTGACAGGAGCGTCAGGAAACCAATGGCAATCAGACAGAACGCCGCGGCTCCGGCCGCTGTGTACACCTGTTGCGCGCGGGTCGCTGCTTCCTCGGCATCCCACGCCAGATACTCCGCTTGTCGAGCGAGTTCAATCTGACGTCCCGCGGTTGCTGCCGCGTCGCCGGCCTCGGAGAAGATGACGTCGGCCGCCATCAACGGCTGATCGGTGTTGAGGTACTGCCGAACGCGCTTGTCGATGCCCCGCAGATTCTCGACCGCCGCGGCACTCTCCGTCAGGCTCGAGCGCGACGCGGGGTTGCCGGCCAGATGTTCGAGCTCGCGGATACGCGATGCTGCGCTTTCGAGGAGCGCGTCGACGGTCGACCTCCAGAAGCCGAGACCCTGCCCCGGTGCGACGTACGCCTGCTGCGACGCGCGGAGACCGGACAATGCGGCCGACCCTTCGCGCGCGACGACGTCGAACGCGCGAACATTCGTTCGACGGTGACTGAGCTGTTGTTCGGAGCGGATGATGAGGACGGAACCGACCAGCGCGACGGTTACGGCCGCTGCACTGCAGGTCAATCTCACCGCGGATGATCTCATGCAGATCGTCTCTGAACGCGCCAACGCGATCGGTCGCGTCAGAGTATCACATCCGCGAGCGCGCGGCGCCGGCGCCACGCGTGAAGATCACTGCTCGTTGGAGCGCGGTCGGAGGACGACGTAGGTCGGTAGACCAACGGCGCCGAACTTTTGCATCACCTGCTTCGCCGGCGACTCGTCAGGACTCTCTGCCTGGAACTTGATCTTGACGTAATTGGAGAGCGCGCCGGTCACCTCGCTGTCCGCCAGCGTGGTCTTGTCCATGGTCAGACAGTTCTTGCACCATGTGGCCCAGAGATCGATGAGCACCGGCTTCTGTTCACGCTGTGCGGTGGCGAGCCCGTCGGCCAGCGAGGCGTGCCAGCCCTCTTTCAACTTCTCTTCGACGCTGGCCGTGACGTCCGATGCATCGACCCAGCGGTTCGCAGCGAGGCTGTACGCTTCGTAGCCGTAGTAGAGCGCGGTGCCGAGGATGAAGACGCCGAAGACCTGCTTCACGCGAACCATCCAAGCTCCGGGTTTTGGCAGCGCCGACAGGCCGGCCCCGGCAATCGGCCACGGAATGGCCATGCCGATGCCCAGAAAAAACGGAAGGGCTAATGCGGCCGTCGTGCCGCCCGCGTACAGATTGCTCGAGAAGAGCACCACCTGGATGACCACCGGTGCAACGCATGCGCCTGCCAGGAGCGCGGCCACGGCGCCCATCGCGAACGCGACGACGAAGCTGCCGCTGCCCGGCTGACCGACGTTGAACCTGGTCGAATACTTCGAAAAATCGATGACCAGGACATCGAACATCGCCAGCGCGAGCACGACGAAAAGGATCGCGATGCCGGCGTTGAACCAGGGTGAGGCGTTGATAGTGCCGAACGTGCCTGCAGTCAAAATCACGATCAGACCTAGCACGCCGTAGACGACCGCCATTGCCGCGCCGTACACGGCACCCAACCAGAAACCTCGCATACGGGATCCGGCCCGCCCGCCGGCGCCGATAATGGCCAGGTTGATCGGGATCATCGGCAGCACGCACGGCGTCAGGTTCAGGGCCAGTCCGCCCAGGAACACGAGCAGAAGGATGGCCAGAGGTCCACGGCCCTCGAACATCCCCTTTTGCTGCACTCCGCTTTCGGTGTCTCGAATGAACTGCAGGAAATCCGTCGTTCCGAGGTAGCCGCCGGTCGAACCGAGCACAGCGAATTCATCGAGCTTGGCAACCGGATCGACGCCGGCGGCCTGGCCCGCCGCCGCGCCCGGGCCGCTGCCTTCCGCTGGGGACGTCGTCGCGACCGTCGCTGGCGCCTCGTCGGGCTTCTCGCCATGGCCGAAGGCAATCGTTTTGAAAATCTCGGGGTGCAGCGGTCTGACGGAGCCGCCTGAGGCCACCACCTTGATCGTCCACGACGTTTCGGCCGTGGTCGGGATGTAGCACATGGTCTCGTCGCAGGCCTGGTAACGGAGCGCGGCCGGAATCACGAGGTCTCCCGGCACTGTTTCAGGAGCGACGGTCATGGCGACGCCGATGATGAACTCGCGTTCGAAAACGCTCAAAGGCTGTTCCGCGCCGCGCTGCTTCAAGTCGGTCGGCTGCGGAAACACCAACTCCGTCACCTTGACGCCTCGAGGCGCCGTCACGGTCAGACGCACTGGGATGAGCGACTCGTCTCTCGGCTTGTTCGAATTGACGTGGAAGCCGTCGGGAAGCTTGACCTGTAGCGCCGCTCGAAGCTCGCTTCCCGGCCGCACGCCGTCGCTGGCGAGGAGGGGAGTGACTTCAGCCCGGGGCCGCTGAATCTGCGCCGTGGCCGGCGCGCACGTCAGGGCAATCGCCAGAATGGCGATGATGCTTCCGGCGCGGTAATGCTTCTGCACGGTCCTATTTCACTTCTTTAAGCGGGATCAACCCCGGCGGCATCGGTAACGACGATGGATCGACGGCACCTTTGACCGGAGGCAAATCCTGGAACATGAAATCCCACTTCCATCGCTCGGATGGGTTCGATGCCTGCAACCAGTTGCGTGCCGAAACCGGTCGCGCAAACGTCAAGGTCGCGATACCCGCCAGTCCTGTGACCTCAGTATGTCGCCCGGCGATGTCCGCCCGTATCTGGTTCGCATCCTTATACTCGAACGGCACGCCGAGTGCCGCACTCAGGTTGACGAGTACCTGCCAGTCCTCGAGACTTTCGCCCGGCGCCGCCATCGCCCGCGACGTTCCCTGCAGCCGCCCCATGTCGTTGGTGTAAGACGTCTCCTTCTCGACACACGATGCACCCGGCAAGACGAAATCGGCAGCCTGAGCCAGCGGCGTCAGGAGGACGCCCTGGACGACGAGCAGCGGCAGGCGGCCGCCCGCCTTGGCGTCCACAATCCACCGCGTATCCCCGAGCGACCCTTCCGGACCCGGGTCGAACACGTAGAGGGCTGTGACCTTTCCGGCATCGACTGCGCCCTTCAACGCGGCCAGCTCGGCTGGTCCCTGCGGGTCACCGACATTGCCCGGAAGGAGATTCAGCGCCCGCGCGCCGTTGACGTTAGGGGCGTCGGTCGCTGACACCTTGAACTTCGTCTGGGCCGGCTGATCCTTGCGCGATGTGCGCCAGGAGATCGCGATCGCTTCGAGGCCACCAGAGCCGAGGAGCTCTTCAGTGAGTCGCCTGAAAAGGAAAAGCTCTTCGTTCGACGCGTGTGCTGATAACAGGAAGCGTACGCCATCCGGATTCGCCGTTCCGGCCGCCGCGAGCCGGTCGCGCAACGCCGGCATCAACTCGTGCCAGGTCACGGCCCGCTGGCGCCCGGCCGCGTCGCTGACGAGCGGCTTGCGCAGGCGCGCTTCGCTCTCGATCCAGTGGTACTCGAAGCGGCCGATGTCACACATCCAGTAGCCATTCACGTCCGGGTTGAAGCGCGGGGTGAACCGGATGAGCCGCGAGCCCTTAGCCCACTCAGGCTTGGCTTTCAGCCACGCCGTCGTATTGCAGCCTTTCGAGCACTGCGTGCAGATCGTGTCGGCCGCGTTGGGGTTGTCCCACGGCCGTGACTTGAACCGGTAGTCGCGCGTGGTAATGGCGCCCACCGGACACACATCCATGAGGTTGCCGGAAATGAGCGAGTGGACACCTTGATCCTGGAAGGTCGCAATCTCGCTTCCATAGCCGCGGTCGATGATGTTGATCTGCGCGTCGCCCTCGACCTCTCGCATGAATCGCACGCACCGTGTGCACATGATGCACCGGTTGCGATTGAGCATGAGCGTCGGGCCAAAGTCGACGTCGGCTTTGGCGCCGTCCCCGTCGAAGGTCCGCCGCGGAAACTCCATCCGGCTTTGATCCGGACCGAAGGTGTACGAGAAGTCCTGCAGCGGGCACTCGCCGCCCTTGTCGCAGACGGGGCAGTCCAGCGGGTGATTGATCAACAGGAACTCGAACACGCCGGCGCGCGCGGCTTCGACATCGGCCGAGCGCGTGTCGACGACCATCCCGTCGGCGCAGACCGTCGAGCACGAAGTCTGCAGCTTGGGCATCTTCTCGATCTTGACGATGCAGACGCGGCACGACCCATCGATCCCGATGCCCGGGTGATAGCAGTAGTACGGCACCGAGATGCCGTTCTCGATAGCGGCCTGTAGCACCGTTTTCCCCTTGGCAACGGTGACCTGCCGCCCGTCAATCGTCAGCGTGACGGTTTCCATGGACCTTCGATCATATCAATCGGCGCGGTAGGCTGCTAGATTGGCGGCGGCGGGAACAGTCGTGTCAGGGCGTCCGGACGACCTCGACCAGCGCACCGTCGTCGCGGTTGACGTCGACCGATCGAAACGAGCCGGCGAGGGGAATCCGGGTTTCGGCGACGCGGTCGGTCACCGGCACCGTGACGTGTTGCGAGGAGCGATCGGCGAATTCGATGGTCAGCGGCAGGGGCAGATCGAAGATCTCGCCTTCCTGTTCGACGTGCACAAGCAGTTGCGCACCGTCCGATGCGTTCTCGACGCGCGTCGTCATCCTGACCGACGGCAGCGTCGACCCGTAAATCCAGCGTTCGAAGAACCGCTCGAGCGACCGACCGCTCTCGGCCTCCATCGCAATCCGGAGGTCGTCGGTTCCGGCCTTGCGGTACCGCCAATCGGCGTAGAAACGGCGCAGCCCCTTGAAGAACACCTCGTCCCCGAGCAGGCGTCGCAGCATGTGCAACACGGCCGCGCCCTTGTTGTACACGAGAGCGCGATAGATTCGCCCTTCGTTGCGAATGTGCCCGAGGCGATAGCCCAGATACACGGGACCCTGATCGGAACGATCGATCGCCCACTTCCGCAGTTGACGAAGGACGTCGGCAAAGGCGGCGGGCCCGCGCGCCTGCTCCGCGTAGAGCGCGGCAAAGTACTGAGCGAATCCCTCACTCAGCCACTGCTCGTGGTAATTCCGCCAGCCGACAGCCTGACCCCACCACTGATGCGCGAGCTCGTGGGCCAGGAAGAACTCCGGAAAACCGTCGAATGCCGCCGGGTCGTTGCGCCAGGTGAGGGGCGCGCCCGGCAGCGTCTGATTGAGCACGGCAAAGTATCCAGGGCTATGGCCGCCCGGACTCGTGTGCTCGGTCAGCGCCATCGTGAAGCTGTCGTAGGGAATGTCGCCGAGGACCGAGTCGTAGAACCGGGCGATGGCGTTCGCGCGCGTCATGTACTCGCGAGCGCGGGACGCCTGCCGCGAATTGGCGGCGACGCGCAGATCGAGGGCGGTGTACACGGCGGGAAGAGTCGTCGGGGGCGCGGGTTTCGTTGCCGGCAGGCGATCGGTCGCGATCATGACGAGCGATGCCACTGGCGATCTTTCGGCAATCGTCGACGGCGGCAGCGTGCGCGGTTCGAACGTGAGCGTCACCCGCTCGTCCTCTTCGAAGCGGCTGACCACGAAGCTCAAATAGCGCACCGGCCGCTCGGCACGGAACCGATAAAGCTTTCCAGGTTGTGAGCCGACGGCGGTCACGAAGGTCGGCGATTTCGGCTGCAGCGTTCCGCTTGCGACGCAGGTGTACATCGCCGGCACGGTGATGTGTATCAGGGCGGTCGCGTAATCGGAGATTGGCGCCTGCGGATACCAGTAGCTGCGGTTGCTGTACAGGTAGTTGGGTTCGCCGCGCGAGCCGAAGACCTGCCCAAGCTCCCCAATGGAGCTGCCAATCGTCGGGCCCTCGGCCTGCTGGCCCATGTTCTCCCGATCTGGCGGCTGCGGCTCGAGGCGCCCCGCATAGTCAATGGTCAGCGTCAATTCGGTTCCGGCCACGATCGACGTCGGAAGGTTGATCAGAACGGCGTTCTGCCCTCTCGCGCGAAGACTGAACAGTCGTCCGAACCTGTCGCTCACGATCGAATGCACGACCAGCGTATCGGCCAGGCGCAGCGTCAATTGATTGACCGCGGCCAGTTGGATCTTGAGACGCATCGTCACGCTGCCGTCCAGCCAGAGGCGATCCGGCTGCATCGCGAGGTCGATGTCGTAGTGCAGGACGTCGTACGCGGCGAGCGCGTCCTCGTCGTAGAAGCGGCCACGCGACGCCAGCTTCGCCGCCGACGCGTACACGGCGATGTTCCGTTGACGGCGCCGTTCGAAGAACGTGATGTCCTCGGCCTCGTTGGACGATCTCGCGTAGGTCAGCGTGCCATAGCGGCGCGTACGGACTTCCGCGAGGAAGTCGTCGAACGAAGGCAGGAGCGACCAGGCGTCCCGGGACAGATCGGCGAGATCGAGCACATAGGACTTGGCGGACTCTTCGCGAAAGATCTGCTCGGCTCGCCGCAGGTCGCGTGGATCGACCGCGCGCGGCGTCAGCGAGCTCAACTCGACGTGGCCGCTGACCGTTCCCATGCGGACGTACGCCGCCTCGAAGCGCGTGTCGACCGCCGAGTCGCCGCTGAACAACCGCACCTGGCCCTTCTCGGTGTCCGGCGTCGGCTCGAAGTGGAGCGTGCCATTGCCGATTAGCACGAGGCCGGTCGTGTCCTCGTCGGCTTCGACGACGAAGACCGATCCGTCGGTCAGCGTCAGTGCCAGGTCTTCGGCCCGTACCGTAAAGTTTCTGGCGGTGAACTGACGCGTGCGCTCCACCGCCAGGCGATAGAGGTTGTCCACGACAGACAGCAGCTGCTGGTCGACGATCTGCCAGCCCTCCGAACCGCGGGCGACATCGAGCTGGAGTGTTGCGACTCGCGCCTTCGCGCCCTTCTCCGCGAACATGTCGATGAGCATGCGGAAGGCTTCCGTCGGCGGCGTCGAACGCGTGATGCGCAGGCGCTCGCGCTCCTGAAGAACAACGCGGTCGCTCGAGGTCGTGAATGTCTCCTCGGCGAAGGTCACGGCCCGATCGCGTCTGGCATCGGGAGCAAGGAGGCCGAGATAGTTCTCTTCGTTGCCTGAGCGGGCGACCTGCTCGAGACGCTGCAGCAGAACAGCGGTTGCGCGCGTATCGGCCGACTCGTCGCCCGGAGTCGCCGCCTGTGGGGTCCGCGAGACCTGTGCGGTGAGAGTGGCGCCGTTCTGCAACAACGACGCGATAATCGCGAGCGCGAGCAGCACCCGGGTCTTCATGGACGGAAATCGCGGCAACCTTCAGTATAAGCGCTTGCCCGGCTGACCAAGCCCGGTTCGCGCGCGACAAAAGGCCGTCGCCAGGGCGACTTCAGCTCAGCTCAGAAAGAGCAGCGCCGTCCACGGCGCGATGGAAAGGACGAGATAAACCGCCGTCAGAATGGCAATGACCGAATGCACGCGTCGGAGATGCAAGACCACTCCGAAGGCGATCGCGACGAGCTTCGCGGCGGCGAGTCCGGCGCCCGGGCCAACAGCGGTAACGACGAGGCGAATAAGCGGATTTGCCTCGATACTCAGGCCCCAAATCGAGAATCCCGCGTAGGTGTAGAAGCCGTCGAGATACTGAACGGCTAAGAACGCGATGACGGCAACGTTGCCGAACCACTCGTCCGATGGCCGCGCCGGTTTCGCCAGAATCCCCATCCGTTGATCGCCGATCGACCATTACGCGTCCCCGGTCTATGGCCGGACGACGGCATCTCCCGGGCAGGAGAGTATCAAGATTGGTGCCCGCCAACACGTCAATTTGGTAAGTGTCGAGCGGACGGGTCAGGCGAGAAAGTCGGCGGTGAATCCGCCCATCAGCTTGTAGACGTCGCGCAGCTCGTCGGGCGAGGCGAGGAACACGATTCGAAGGTACCCATCGCTGCTGGGCATGCCGAAGCCCGACCCATAGACACACAGAATCCCCGTCGCCCGCAGTAGTCCCAGGACATAGTCTTCATCGGTCTTACCCGCGGGGAGGTCGACCTTGGGCATCGCATAGAACGCCGCAGCCGGCGCGACGCACGATACACCTGGGATGGCCCGGAGCATCGACGTCGTGATCGACGCACGTTCCCGCATCGCGTCGCGAAGCCCCTGCTGCGGCGCCCGATCGCCGGTCAACGCCGCCTGAATCGCGTATTGCGTGGGCGTCGTGCTGCAGAGGCGACCGTCTGCCAGTTTTTTGACCGCGGCGACGACGTCGTCGAGCCGCGGTGAGCCGCCAACAGCGAGCCAACCAGTTCGCCAGCCCGGCGCCGCGTATCCTTTCGACAGGCTCGAGAACGAAATAACCGCCGCCGACGGCGCGAGGCTGCCGATCGGTGGCAGCGGACCGTCATATCCGAGGTCACCGTAGACCTCGTCGGCCAGAAGCGGAATGCCGTGGCGTTCCGCGAAGGCGATGAGCGCGCGCCGGACGCCCGCCGGATAGGTCGCGCCTGTGGGGTTGTTGGGATCGATGATGACCAGGGCGCGCGTGGCCGGAGTGACGGCGCGCGCGAGGTGATCGAGATCCGGCAACCAGCCTTGTGCCGGATCGGTTCTGTAGAACGCCGGCTTCGCGCCAAGCTTGGCGAGAACGGCCGTGTACAGAGGATACGTGGGCATGGGCACGAGCACCTCTGTCCCCGGATCGACGAGTGCCGTGAGCGCGAGCTCGATGCCCTCGGATGTTCCGGCCGTCACCACCACGCGATCGGGCGAGATCGTCCACCCCCGGCGCGTGTACTCTTCAGCGATGGCCTCGCGCGCGGGTTGAATCCCCGGTGAAGGGCAATAGCCGTTCTCCCCATCCCTGATAGCCCGCTCGACTGCCTCAAGCACATGTGCCGGTGGCTGAAACCCGAAGGCCGGCGGGTTCCCTATGTTCATGTAGCGCACGCGGCGGCCGGAGGCTTCCACCCGTTTCGCTTCGGCGACGATATTGCGGATGGCGTAAGAGAACTGCCCGACTCGATGAGAAACGGGAATCGCGGTGTTGGCCGGGGTCATGCGGGCATCTTACCGCGACGTGGCAGAGTCGAGTGCGCACGAGCTGGCCATCGGCCGATAGATGTCCACAAGGGTCCGTTTTCGGCTTCTTCGAAATCTTGACCATGGCACTCTTAGCTCGAGCGGTATGGCGTGTAATTTTTACTCTCAGAGAACCCCCCGACCCCAACAGTGTAATAATTTCCCACTTTGCCCCCCAGCCCAGGCGTACACGTCTTCGTTCACTACATCACCGCAAGGCTCTACACTACAAGGATATAGCGCAACCATGCGTCAATTTCCATCGATGGCAAAGGTTTGGAATAGAGGGGAGCAGATGAAGCGGAGCACGCTCATCATTACGGCTATTGCGATGCTCGCAACTGCGCACAACGGGAAACTCGATGCCCAGGCCCCTCAACCCGGGCCCAATGGACAGAATCCTCCCGTTCAGCCCGGCGAGCCGGTCGCGTCGTTCAAGTCGAGCGTCGACCTCGTGCGCGTTAGCGCCGTGGTTCGCGATCGGAAGGGGCGCTTCGTGCGCGACCTTCGGGTCGGCGATTTCGACGTCTTCGACGATGGACAGATTCGACCGATTACTGACTTCCGTCACGATTTGTCGGGCGTCAGTATCGCGGTGCTGTTCGACGTCAGCGGCAGCATGGAGTCGCGAATCCGGAGCGCCCGGGAATCCGCGGCCCATCTTCTCAGCTGGCTCGACGCGGAGCGTGATGAAGCCGCCGTGTTCACTTTCGACACCCGGCTGGCGCAGATGACCCCATTTACGCGGGGACTTCAAGCGCTGCCACCGGAACTCGACCTGGTGACGCCATTCGGGGCCACCGGTCTGCACGACGCCATCGCGCAGACGGCGCGCAGACTCGATGGACGCGAAGGACGTCGCCGGGCGGTCGTAGTGCTCACCGACGGTGTTGACAACGCAAGCCGACTCTCTCCAAGCGAGGTGTCCGGCATTGCGAGCGCGATTGACGTGCCGGTCTACGTGTTCGGGATCGTGCCGTCGATCGACAACCCATCAGCAGAGCAAGCCGTGCCGTCAGCGGTCAAGTCAGCGCTGGCCGGCTCGCTCGCCGACCTCGCGTCGTGGACCGGGGGTCATTCGTTCGTGGTGAGCACGCCGGCGGAGCGCAGCGTCGCGGCGCGGCAAGTGATCGACGAGCTGCGGCATCAGTACTTGATCGCTTTTGAATCGAGCGGAAAACCGGGCTGGCACCCGCTCGTGGTCCGTGCGCGCGACAAGGACCTGACCGTTCGTGCCCGGAGCGGTTACATTGCGGGGCAATCTCGCCCGATTTCGCAGTAGGAGGTTCGCACATGTTCCGGAATCTTTTCGTGGCCATCCCGATTGCCGTGCTGGCGGTTGGTGGGTCCACTGCCTGCGCCACCAAGAAGTTCGTTCGCACCAGCGTCGGCGAGGTGAATGACAAGGTCGACTCGCTGGGCCGCTCGGTCGAAGAGACACAGGAGCGCACGCGTCAGAACGAAGGCCGCATCTCCGAGGTCGAGAAGGCGGCGCAGGCTGCCGCGCAGGCCGCCGATCAGAAGGCGACAGCCGCCGGATCAGCCGCTCAGCAGGCACAGAACACAGCCACGCAGGCCAATTCCGCCGCAACCGCAGCCGGGGCGAAGGCTGATGCGATCGACCGCGCCTCGAAGCGGATCGTCTTCGAAGTGGTCCTCAGCGAGGACGAGGGCAACTTCGCCTTTGGCAAGACCCAGCTGCCCGATGATGCCAAGTCAAAGCTCGATCAGATGATCAGCTCGATCAAGGCCGACCCGAAGGGCGCCTTCTTCGAGATTGAAGGGCACACTGACAACGTCGGCGACAAGGTCTACAACGAGAAGCTCGGCCTGGAGCGCGCCGAGGCGGTCAAGCGTTACCTCTATGAGCAGCACCAGATTCCGCTGCACAAGATGAACGTCATCACCTACGGCGAGGACAAGCCCGTCGCGCCGAACAACACTCGCACCGGCCGCTCGCAGAACCGTCGCGTCGTCATCAAGGTCCTGGCGTAGGCCGTTTCGCGATTCGTCGATTCTGAGCAGGCCGGGTGCCGAAACACCCGGCCTTCTTGGCTTGCCGAATCGGTCCTCAAGTTTCCCGGCAGTCTCGACACCGGGGAAGTTCAGCTCCTCATAGTGGCGCTGCGTTACTGGCGCACTCACCGCATCGATGGCGTGACCAGGCGCACCGATCCGCCAATGACGCCCGACAACGATCGACAGCCTTCTCGCCAAGCTCGCCGCCTCGGCGAATGCCGCCTCGCTCGACAGATCCAAAAGCGATAGGTGATGCGCGGCGCTGCAGCGCTTCTGATAATCTGCCGCGATGGCGGTAGAAACCGAGTTCTCGCTCCGGCTTCCAAACAGCCCCGGCGCGCTCGCTGACCTGTGCAGCGTGCTCGCCGGTGAGCACATCAACATCGTCGCACTGTCGCTCGAGTCGGCCGGGCATCTGAAACTAGTTGTCGACAACCCGGTGCGGACGGACGGCGCGCTGCGGGAGCGGCGCCACAAAGTTGCACGGCGCGACGTGCTGGCGGTGGCTGTCCCACACGCGGCAGGCGGCCTCGCGCCGGTTCTGCGGCTGCTGGCCGCGGCTGGTGTGAACGTCGAGTACGCGTACAGCGGCGGGGGCTCGCCCGGGACTCAGGCGACCGTTGTCCTGGGGGTCGACGACCCGATGCGCGCCGCAGCCGCCGCCGGCATCGGATGACCTCATGCCGATACACCTCTACGTCGGTCCAATGGACGCGGTCCTGGTCGACTTCAGCGACGACGGCCAGATTCGGTTCGAGAACGAAGCGTGGCACTCGCCGTCGCTCCAGGAGCGGCGGGCGATCATCTACGCCGCCCGCGACGAAATCGCCCTCTTGACGGAGCTCGTCGAGACGCTCGACTCCTCGAGTGGGCAACCGCGCGGAGAACGGTGATGGAGCTGACCGATCGGGCGGCGCTCATCACCGGCGGTCGGCGAATCGGCGCGGTCGTGGCCGAGGAGTTGGCGCGCCGCGGCACCGACGTCGCCGTCACCTATGCCCGTTCTCGCGATGATGCCGAGCGAACCGTCGCCCGGGTTCGGTCGTTCGGCCGCCGATCTGTAGCGCTGTCCGCCGATCTCGCCAACCCGGATTCTTGCGCCGCCGTTGTCGGCCAGGCCGCAGAAGCTCTCGGCCGCCTGGACATCCTGATCAACATGGCCTCGGTGTACGGGCAGCGACCGTTCGACGAGCTGACCCTGGCCGATTGGTCCGCGCCGCTGGAGGTCGATTTGCGCGCGAGCTATCTCTGCGCGCGAGCCGCGGTTCCCTTCATGCGGGCTCGCGGGGGCGGACGCATCGTGAGCTTCTCCGACTGGGTCGCGAAGAGCGGTCGGCCGCGCTATCGCGGATACCTGCCGTACTACGTCGCGAAGTCAGCAGTGATCGCGCTGACGGAGGCTCTGGCACTGGAGCTGGCAACGGACAACATTCTGGTGAATGCCGTCGCTCCGGGCCCGATTCTTCCTCCGCCCGAGCTCAAAGACGAGGAAGTCAAAGCCGTCGAAGACGCCACGCCGCTCGGACGATGGGGCGGCGAGCTCGAGATCGTCAAGGTCGTTCTTGCCCTTCTCGAGTCGGACTATATGACGGGCGAGACTGTCCGGGTCGATGGCGGACGACACCTACGCTGACGATTGAGAATGCAGAATGCAGAATGTGGAATTTCAGACTACATTCTGCATTCTGAAATCTGCCTTCTGCACTTCCAGCGATCAGCGTGAGATTCCTGCCTTCTCGAGGATCGCGGACAGCACCGAGTGCGCGCGCGCGATCGGAAGATTGCTGATGTAGAAGTGCTTGACGCCTGCCGACAGCAACCCTTTCACCGTGCTGGCGCAGACATCCTCAGGAGTGGCGCCGGCGGCAAACTCGCTTGTGATGCCCTCGACGGGAACCGGCAGAAAGCTACGCAACGCGTTGAGCGTTTGTGGCTTGGCACTGCGGTAGTAGAACACGCCGAAGAGACCCGGAAGCGCGAGACCACGCCGATCGGCCGTTTCCAAGAAGCGCGATACCTTCGGCAAATCGAAATGGCTGACGATCTGGGTGAGGAAGAACTCGGCGCTGAACTGAGCGTCCATCAAATAGTCCACCTGGCGGTCGGGATCGGCATGCGGATTGGCCCATCCGCCGAGCTCGAGCAATTGATCGCGGCGCCTGAGCAGTTGCCTGAGCTGCCAGGCATGTTCGACGACGCGAGCCGGCCCGACGCTCTTGTCTCCGCCCAACACCACAAGCGACCGGAATCCCTGCTGCCGTGCCCTCTCGGCGTACGAGAAACAGTACTCGAGCGTGTGCTTCGACGTGAGAAAGGGGACGATGCGCTCCCGCGGCACGTCGAGTCCGAGGTTGGCTACGAGGTGGCGCAGATTGTCTTCCTCCTGCGCACCTACCGCGTTGTCGGTCAGGAAGACGAAGGTGCCGTCGCGAGTCAGACGGCGGACGGCGTGATAAGTATCGATCCACGCATCCATGCCCTCGGCCGCCGCCAACTCCGCCCTGGGGGGACGCAGTTCGGCGGCGAACACCGACGGACCGGCACGTAGCGCTGTGAGCAGATCGAGTGGGACCAGCGCAGTCAGGCCTGGCGCCGGTGGGTCTTGAGCACTTCGTCGATGAGGAACAGGTCGGTCAACAGAGCGCGCAGGTGAATCGACGCATTCAGGTTGTCGACGAGCTGCGAGCTGATGGCCGGCTGCGCGAGCACGAGGCGGACCGCCGCCTGGGCATCCCGCGCATCACGCTCGAGCACCGCGATGAAACCGGCGTATGGCGCGGTGGACTCGACGTTGAGCTGCTCGACGAAACGCGTGAGAAACGCCGCGAGGTCGGAAAGCGACGCGTCACACTTCTTGAGGTATTCGCGAACCTGGGCGCCCGAGCCGCTGCCCTGATCGGTGGCGAGTCCCTGCGCCGCGTACGCGAGCATGAACTCGTAGCTCTCTTCGATGATGTCGCAGCGCGAGCTGAGCTCAGCCCGCGCTGCTTCGATCGTACTGCTCACGCCCGCCCCGCGGGCTGCGATCCGCCCTTGACGTTCCACCGGCGCGTGTCGTGGTGCATGAGGTACTGCCGGCGCGTGATGTAGCCTACGAGCATCGCCTTGGTGATCCACCACTTCTCCGGCCGCACGGCGAAGTAGACGTGGGCGATAACCAGGCCCACGAGGCCGACGCCCGCCAGACCGTGCAGCACGTAGGTGAAGCCCCAGGTCGTGTCAGCCAGCAGATATGGATTGCGGCTGATCATGAAGTTCCGCACGCGCGCCATCATGAAGATGCCGGAGATGGCGGCCGTCAGCCCCACGACGACGATGGCCAGGTGATACAGGCGATTGCCCATCGGATACTTCGCCGGCTTGGGAGCATCCACTTCGCGTCCGAGCTCACGCAAGAGCTCGGCCTTGATCTCCGGGATGTCCTTCGGACCCACCCAAATGGACCAGAAGTCGAGGAAGAACGTCGCGTGAATGATGTGATAGATGATCGAGCCGGTCAGCACGAGACCGGCAATCCAGTGCCACTGCACCCACGCGAACCTGACGCCGACGATCGGTAGAAACGCCGTGAAGAGCAGCGTGAACATCGACGCGGCCATGACCCAGTGGAACATGCGGGCCATGAACGTGTGGCGTTCGATGCGCTCGGGCAGGCTCTTGTTGGCCGCCTCGAGCGCGTCTGTTTCCGACTCGCTGTACTTGTGGTGCGCCGACAGCACCATGTAGCTTGCGTGTGCGACCAGGAACATCACGCCGGCGAAGAGCGATGCCCAGAGCAGGTCCCACGACACGTGCGTGAGGATCTGCTGTCCCCATGGATTGCGTCCCCACGTCAGGAAGTTCATTGTGCCTCCTCTACAACCTTAGGTCGTCGTCGCGGTGGTGGTGCCGCGGATGGCGCGGGTGACCAGGTTG
>JBKPSC010000157.1:0-6556 GCA_046734915.1 Acidobacteriota bacterium
GTCAGCACGATGACCCGATCGGGATTCCACCGGTCGCCGATCGCGAGCACGTCGCGAAGGCGTTCGTGATACTGCGGCGGATACTCGGCGATGTGAGCTTCGAGCGTGATCCGCGCGCCCTCGAAAAAAATCACGCGGTCCGGGCCGTCATGAGCCAGAGCGTCGGAGTAGTTCGCATCGTAGAGCTCGCCGAAGTACGCCGTCACGCCGACCGGATTGCGACCGGCGGCGATGTCGTCGAGGACTCTGGAGTCCCACACGCCTTCCTCGCCCTCACCGTACGCCCCGTTGTGATACAGATCTCCCAGCTGGCGAACCAGGGTACTCTTGCCGATGCCCGGTCCGCCGACAATCGCCACGCGCATGTCCGACACGATACCGCACATCCGGGAAGAACGACCCGAGGACGTGGTCGCGATCCGCGAGATCGAACGCGCCGCGTTCGCCGGTCATCCGCATCAGGCGAACGCCGCCGATCCCGTCGAGCCGCGCATCGTCGACCGGTTGCGTGACGCGGAAGCGTTGTCGCTCTCGCTCGTCGCTGAGTCGAGCGACCAGATCGTCGGGCACATCGCCTTTTCGCCGGTGCTCGTCGGCGAGCGATCCTGCGGCTGGTATGGGCTGGGGCCGGTGGCGGTGCTTCCCGCGTACCAGCGACGCGGCATCGGCGGCACGCTGATCAACGGCGGCCTCGGCCGCCTTCGCGGGTGGGGCGCAGCCGGAGTCGTGCTGGTCGGAGAACCCGCGTACTACGGGCGATTCGGATTTCAGCGCGATCCGCGCCTGACCTTCCCCGGCGTCCCGGGCGAATACTTCCTGTGTCTTCCGTTTGGCGACGCGGTCCCCGCCGGCGTCGTCACCTATCACGACGCCTTTACCGTCGGCTGAGCACGATGGTCGCTGGCTACGGTTCTCGAGAAACGGCGGGCTCGGTGCAGAGAGCGAGGATCGACGCCTGGACTTCCGCCACGTTCACCGGTTTCACCAGATGCGCGCGGAAGCCGGACTGACGGGTTCGATCGAGGTCCGAGGGTTGGCCATATCCACTGACCGCCACGAGCTGCATGCGTTCGAGGCCGGGCATCTGGCGCAGCCGGCCGGCGAGCTCGTAACCATCCATGACCGGCAAGCCAAGATCGAGCAGCGCCACATCCGGCACGAACATCTGACACAGACGCAACGCGGCCGGACCATCGAGGGCCGCGGCGATCTCGTGGCCATATGCGCGGAGCGCACTTCTCAACATCTCGGCAGCGTCTTCGTTGTCATCGACGATCAGCACTTTGAAGGCCGGGGTCGGCGCCGCCGCAGCGGAGGTTCGCTCTCCAGGCAGTATCCGCGCCGCTGCTCCAGCCGCCAGCGGCAGCCGAACGACGAACTCGCTGCCCAGGCCGGGGCCATCGCTGTGCGCCGAAACCGACCCGCCGTGGCGTTCGACCAGGCTGCGAACGATCGTGAGGCCGAGGCCAAGTCCACCGCTGGCGCGATCGCTCTCCTGCCGCCCCTGCACGAAGAGATCGAACACGTTGCGCAGCGCGGCTGGCGCAATCCCAATACCTGAATCGATGACGCTCAGAACGACCTCGTCTCCGTCGTGCCGCGCCCTGACCTTGATACGACCGCCGGCTGGCGTGTACTTCGCGGCATTGGTCAGCAGGTTCGAGACGACCTGACTCAGTCGCGTCACATCAGCGGATACCGGCACGCCGACGGCGGGCACGTCCGTTTCCAGAGTATGCAGCCGTTCTTCGAGCAGCGGGCTCGCCATCTCGATCGCCGACGCGACGACGTCGCCGAGCTCGACGATCTCGGTTTTCAGGTCGACCTTGCCGCGAGCGATGCGTGAGACGTCGAGAAGGTCGTCGACCAGGCGCGTGAGATGTGTGACCTGCCGCTCGATGACCTGCCGCTCGCGGGCCAGGTGCGTATCGCCGCGCATCTTCATCAGCTGAAGCGCCGTGAAAATGGGCGACAGCGGATTGCGCAGCTCGTGGCCCAGCATCGCCATGAATTCGTCCTTGGCGCGGTTGGCCGCTTGCGCGGCCTCGAGCAGGTTGGCGCGATCGCGTTCGATGCGCGCCCGCTCGATGGCTTCCCAGCAGCGGCTCGCGCCATGCTGAACGAGCTCGACGTCGTCAGAGTCCCACTCGCGCGGCACTGGGCTGTGAACGGTCATCGCGGCAATGAAACGGCCGCCCTTCAGGATCGGCACGCAGATCATCGCGCGCACGGCGGTCCTCTCGTAGGCCGCGGCGTCCGCCGGCCGAATGCGCGGGTCGTTGGCGGCATCCGTCACGACGTATGGCTGTCCGGCCCGCAGCAGCGTCAGGCATTCCGAGCCGAACTCCCGAAACGTGTGCCGTCCGGCGATGCTGTCGGCGCCGTTGGTGTAGTCGCCTTCGAGGACGAACGTGTCCTGGTCCTCCTCAACCGTCACGTACAAACACCGACTCACCCGGAGGTAGTCGCCGACAAGGCGCGCGGCGGTCCGTGAGATCTCGCGCGGCTCGAGAAGCGGACGCAGTGATTCGTCGATCAGCGTAAGGAGCCGGGTCCGGCTGCGATCCTGGACGACACCGACCATCCCCACGACGCAGTCGTTGGCGTCATAGCGTGCCCGTCCCGAAACCGATACCCAACGCTCGCGGTAGCCATTGATCAGGCGATACTCGATGATGCAGTCGGTGTGTTGCGCGACGGCTTCGGTCACCGTCGTCTGCGCGCGGGCGCGATCGTCGGGATGGATCAGCTCGCGCATGGCCGTCCAGGTCATGTGCGGGCCGGGCGGAATCTCGAAGATCTGGGCGGCCCGCGGCGACATGGTCACGACATCGCTGGCGGCGTCCCAGGTCCAGTCGCCCAGACGCGCGGCGGCCAGCGCCAACTTGAGCCTTTCGATGTCAGCATCTGCGAACATGCCACGATCCTGTCGGGGGAGACTCCGAAGTGTGCCACAGCTTCGGTCGGGCCGAAAGCACGTCAGCGTAACGTTTGACGGCCCTGCTCAGCGAGCCTCCCGCTCCAGAAACACGGTATCGAAGGAAAGGCCCGTCGCGGCGGTCAACGTGGTCTGCGATCCAACCAGCGCCTGCGGATCGCCAGTATGCCCCACCTCGACGGATCCGGCGGTCGCGCCGGAAGCCGCGGTCCGCGCGTCACGTGAGTACACGGCACCGGCCGGGAGAACGACCGTTTCGGATGCGACGGCGACACCGGTTTCGGAACGCCACGTAATGGTGGCGGTGACCGCGTCGGCCGACGTGTTGCGCAACAGGGTGAACGACGAATAACTGCCGGCCGTGAAGAACCAGTTGGCCCAGATCGTCGACTCCCGCACGGCAAGTGCGTACCGACGCAGGCCGCCGTCTGACTGCGTGACCCGCACCAGCAACGTTTCGGCGCTCGAGGCGACACTGCATACCCGTGTGGCACTGGCGCCGACGGTCTGGCCGCCGTCGTCGCGCAACACGGTGATGACGGGAGTGGCTGCCACATCCTCGACGGCGTCTGGCGCCAGCTCCACGCAGTAGCTGCGCCCGGCCACCACATCGACGGCAAACCACGCGGTGTCTGACGAGTTCCCGAGCGTCAACCGCGTCCGCCTGCCAGGTATCAACGCCTTGATGTTGACGTCCAGCTGATTGAGTGAATAGCTCTTGCCCGCGACCGAGACCGACTGGCTCCGGGATCCGCCGCCATTCGGATCGACCGAGAATGTCCACGCGCCCACACCGGTTCCAGCCGCGCCGCCAATCGTGGTCGCCCAGGCGGGAACGTTTCCGACCGTCCACGCGCACACGGCGGGAGCGAGCACGGTGACACCTCCCGCACCTCCGGCGGCGCCGAAGGTGGTCGCTTGCGGCTGCACGTTGAACAGGCAGCCGTTCTGCGACACCGCATGACTCTCCGTGGCCACGGCAATCGTCGTGCTCCGGCTCGCGTTCTCGACGTTGGGCGGACCCGTGTTGGGGGCCACCGTGTACGACACGACGCCGTTACCGCTTCCGCTGGCGCCGGCCGTAATCGAGACGAACGGGTCGTCGCTTACCGCCGTCCATCCGCAGCCCGATGTGGTCGTCACGTTGAACGACGCCGAGCCGCCAACGGCGTCGAAGGTCCCTGAAGTCGGCGTGAGACCGTAGAGACATTGGACCGTCACCGTCCACGATTGGGTGGCTTGCAGCAGCGCGCCGGGATCGTTCCGGACAAACGCGGTGGTGTCCCGCGCCACGGCCGACAGCGTGTGAGAGCCTGGCGCCACCGCTCCAGGTGCGAGCGTGATCTGGCTGCCCGACCCGAGGAGGCTGCCATCCAGGCGCCACTGAACGTCGAGTGCGTGAGTCCGCGGCACCGGCGACGTCACAGAAAAGATCTGCGGCGCCGAGAGCGAGACCGACTCGCTGGTCGGGCTGTAGCTGTCGATCGGAGACGCCCAGTTGTAGATCCGCTTGACGAGCTGCTCGGCGTTGATCTGCTCGAACGGCACGCCGAGAGACCGCATCTTCGAGTTGTACGTCGGGCGGTACAGCTGGGTGTCGCAGTACGCCGCTCCCTGGTAGAGCCCAGGCACGCCCGTCGTCGGCCCAGCGGTCGGCACTGGAGTGGAGGGATTGATCCAGGCGTTCCATTTGATCAGCGCCCGTGTCGTCTCGCCGGTGACGTTGGGATTCGCCGCGGATGGGTTGCAGCTAGGCGGCGGCGGCCCGCCGTACTCATCGGCAAGCAACCCGAAACTGTGTCCGAGCTCGTGAAGAATGATCTCGACTGCTGAGGGATGAATCGAGGCGACGGCGACGGCGCCGCCCGATCCGCCGTATTCGGTGTCGTTGACGATGACGAGAATCAGTTCGCGCGCATTGGGCGCCAGCGCGGTGCGAGAGAGAACGCCGTTCACCTTCGACATGTCGACGCAGATCAGCCGCTGAATTCCCCCGCAGTTGTAAAAGCTGTCGAGCGCTGTGTCGAGGAAGAGGCCCCGCTCGGGATGGTCGACGCCCGACTCGTTGCTGGTGACGTCGACGCGGTGCACGTTGAAGTAGGCCCGGTACTCGAGAAACGGCTCCTGCTGGAACATGCTCTGGACGAACGCTTCGACATCGTTGGCGAACCGGTTCGTTCCGAGATCCGACGCCGTGTAGCCGTCGCCCATGATTACCAGATCGACCCGGCGCGCGCTGTCGCCGTTGTAGCGGATCGTCGTGAACGGCTCGGCGCTGGCGAGAGCCGCGACCAGCATCGAGACGGCGACGGCGGCACAGCAGCGGGTGAGCGCGCGCAGACGGCGGCGGTGGCTCATGAAGTCAGCGCGCCGTGCCCGACAGGGTCAAGGTGCCGGCGGGATCGAGAACGAATGACGTTCCGGTCCAGCGCGGCTTGTAGATGCGCAGCTCCTGGAGCGTGGAGGGCGCTGGGATGGTGATGACGAAGGTCGCGTTGGTGCGGCGAAGCAACTGCCCTGACAAGACTCCGGAGGGACCGGTCGTTTCAGCGCGGACAATGCCTGGATCGCGAACGAGCTGCCAGCCTTCTTCCACGCCGTTCGCGCCAATGCCAAAAATGACCAGCTGATCTTCGGACAGCTGCGGATCTCGTTCGAGCGACGGCAAACCGTTCACCGCCCGTTGCGACACGAGCTCGAAGCGTCCGGCCACAGGCCGTCCATCGTCTGGCGTGACGGCTCCGGGTCCCGCGCCTCCGGGGTCTCCCCAACGGACCGTCAGCTCGGTCCCGCTGGAATCGCCCGCCCGGCCGGCGACGAGCTGAGGCACCTGCACGAGACGCTCGGCGCTGACAGACACCTGTTGCGCCTGGCCGGCGATCGGGGCCACGAGGATCAAAGCCGCGGCGATTCCGCGAATGCGGCGTGTCTGGGACATCGGCTGCAGATGGACTATTACCGCTGAGGTAATGGTGCTGTCAACTCGGCTGAGTGTCGCGTTTGCCAGAGGTTGTGTCCGGATTCCCTACTTATCGACGCGCGATGACCACGACGGCCTTAGTGCTCGCATGCGACGGCTGACATCGCGCCAACTCTCCAACGACCCAGGCCCGCCGCCGATGGCGGCATCGTGGTTGCTGCTCGAGACCGGAACACGGCGCGAACACCACATGCTGTGATTGAGGAGACCCCAAAAGATGCCTGAAATGCTGACCCTTCAAGATGTGCTCGTCGATGAATTGCGCGATCTCTATGACGCCGAGCGCCAGCTGATGAAAGCCTTACCCACTTTGGCCGACCGCGCGAGCAACGACGACCTGAGGACGGCCATCGAAACGCACCTCGAAGAAACGCAGAATCATGTTTCCCGTCTCGAAGACGCTTTCAAGCTCGTCGGAGAACCACCCAAGGCCAAGCACTGCGCCGGCATCGCGGGAATCATCGAGGAGGGCGCAGAGGCGCTCCGCCAGGAGGCCCAAGAGGCCGTACTCGACGCGGTGATCATCGCGGCGGCCCAGCGCGCGGAGCATTACGAGATCGCGGCGTACGGAACCAGTATCGCTTGGGCCGAGGCGCTGGAGCTGAGGGACCTCGCGCACCTTCTCCGGCTCAACCTCA
>JBKPSC010000158.1:0-11988 GCA_046734915.1 Acidobacteriota bacterium
ATCCGGCCGCCGACGGAGCCTTCGAAGCGATTTCCTCGAACGTAAAGGTGTACGGCGCCATCTACTCAGCCGAGAGTTGTTCCTACGACCCCGTCCGCGGCGTGATCGTCGTGCCGAACCGCGGCGTGGGGCAGAACGTCCAGACCAACAACGGCTGGATCTCGTTCATCAATCACGACGGCTCGGTCCACACTGCACGATGGGTTGGCGTGCAGGCTCCCAATGAGCGCGCCGCGCTCAAGCCGCCGCTCATCCTGAACGAACCGTCGGGCAGCGACATCAACAACGCCATGTTCTACGTATCCGATCGCGACGGCGGGACGACGGCGACCGACCCGCTGGTGGCGGTCATCCGCCGTTTCAACATGCAGACGGGAGCGCCGGCTGGCGAGATCCGCGTCGATCGATCGACCGGGTTCAACGACATCGAGGTCGCCGACGACGGCACGATCTACGCGACGCAGACCGGGGTCGGCGCGCCGAATCCCGACCCGTCGAGCTGGCAGGTGTGGAAGATCACCCGCGACGGCAGCGCGTCGATCTTCGTTCAAGGGGCGCCACTGCGCCAGCCCAACGGCATCGCCTTCGACGCCCAGGGCAATATCGTGGTCATCAACATCGGCAACAACGAGGTGTTGACGTTCTCGCCGTCGGGCCAGTTGGTGCGGACCGAAAACGCGGTGCAGGCGGGCAACGACGGTCTCGTCGTGATGCCCGATGGCACCAAGTACGTGAGCAGCGTTCAGAACGGCGGGGTCTCGCGGATTCGACCGGGCCGTCCCGCCGAGCTCATCGCCACCAACATTCCGAACCCCGCTTCGATGTGCTACGACGCGGGCGCGAATCAGCTGGTCATTCCGATGAACGCCAACAACGGATTGGCGTTCATCCCCCTGAATTAGCACCGCCGCTCCGGCGGGTCGCCGCATGGCTGACGGCATAACGGCCGGCGAGCGAGCGGATCTCGGCATTCTCCACGATGCCGCCCGCTCGCTCGTCGACGGTCGCTTGAAGCATCGCGCGGCCGATGTCTTCCCCCTTCACGTACATGCTCTTGAATGGTCTGAGGAGCCGCGCCAACGGACGCAAGGCCTGATACAGACGAGGAGCGTTTTTCGAGTTCTCGCCGTCGATGAAGGCCGGACGCCAGCAGACGGCGTCAACGAGATCGATCAGGTCGCGCTCGGTCTCTGCCTTCACGCGGGCCCACATGAAGCGGCTGTCTCGACGCGCGCCGGCGCCGCTGATGAAATGGAACATCGCGTCCGGGCTGCGCTCGAGCAGCATCTTCGCCGCGGCGAGCGCGAAATCGTGGGTGATCGTGCGGTAGGTCGGCTCGTCAGGAACCTGGGTCGCCGAGACACCCAGGCAATACAGGCACGCGTCGACACCGGCAAATGCGTCGGCCACCGCGGCGAAGTTCTGGAAATCGCCGTGAACGCGGACGCTGAGCTTCTGATCCGTGTGGTCGACCGGCCGCCGTGCGATGACCCGTACGGCGGTGACGTGAGGGGCCTCGAGGCAGACGCGCACCACGCTGCCACCGGCCGATCCCGTCGACCCAAAGATCAACACGACCATCAGCAGACAGTACCACTAAGAGAATAGAGAATAATGCCGGGTCAGTTCCGGGTTCTGCGGTTCTGGGTGCTGGGTTCCTGGTTCCGTCGTTCTGGGTTCCGTGGTTCTGGGTTCACGGTTCTGGGTTCCCATCCAAGCGACAAGAACTGGGAACCTGGAAGCCAGAACCGTAGAACCCGGAACTGACGCGGCCCTACTGGTTCACGTGGGCCTCTCCAATTGCGCTCTCCAGGGTTTGCTTCATGGCGTGCGTCCCCTCGTCAATCATCGCGGCGATCGCTGGCGCGAGTTCGTGCGGCAGGAGGTCGGCAATCCACACGACCCGGCTGCGACCCGCTCCATCGGTGAAGACCTGCGCCGATGCATTGTGATGGGTCAGCGAGCCACCCACCGCCGACCACACCAGCCGCCGATCGTCATCGTCGACGTCGACGATGAGCTCGCGCACGACCATGCCATTGGCGAACGTGACGATGCGCGCATCGCCGTCGAGCTTGCAGTCGGTCACGAAGCCCGTGACGAGCCGCGTGTGCAGCGCGCCGACATCTCGCATGGCCGCCCAGGTCTGCTCGGCCGGCACGTCAATCACGACTTCGCGGTGAATCGAGGCCATCGGTTCATCTCCCTTCGCACTGTCGTGGTCTTAAGTCTTACGTCTTAAGCCTCAAGTCTTAGGCCTGAGACGTAAGACCTAAGACCTAAGACGATCGTATGCAACGAGCATGACCTCGAGCGCGCGGTTTTCGGACGCGGTCACCTGGCGGCAGCCATCGCAAACGCACGGATGAGCGGATGAGGATGATTGGCGAGGGCGGAGCGCTCCGGTTGAAACAGCGTGGCAATGAAGAACGGATGTCCGTCGAGCTCGACGGCCCGCACGTCACCGGCAAGGTCGCGCGCGGTGGCGCGCAAGGGTCCAGCCGTCAACCGATCGGCGAAAGTCGGATTCAGGCCGTCGCTGCAGTGATAGCCCTCGGTAGCGCGCTCCGTGCCGTAGATCCGAGCCAGCCGTGATCCCTCAGTGATGACGATGTCGCCTGATTGATCGACGAGTGCGCACGCGAGCGGCGAGATGACGGGATCCATGGCGCCGGCGTCCTCTTCCGCGTGCGCTGGATGGGCGACTCCCCAGATGGCTTCCGCGTATTCGAGGAGCGCATGCTGAAATCCCCCGCACGTTCCAAGAAACACCCGGCCCGTGGTTCGGGCAAATCGAATCGCCGCCAACGCGCCGCCGGCATTCGCGTAGGGACTTCCCGGCACACACCAGATGCCTTGGAATGGCTCGAGGTGTCGCACCACGTCTCCGTCGAGCCTCGAAGTGTCCAGCCACTCCCATAGACATTCGGGAGCACCGGTCTGACCGGCCAGTGCCAGCGCCCGCGGAATGGCCTGATGGGCTTTGACGGATGGACTGTAGTCACCAACGAGCGCGATACGGGGAGAGGCTGTCATCGGCGGGAGCTGGAAGAGATCTCGGGACTCAGGTGGGAAACACCTGAGTCCCGAGCCGGGTGAGTCACGAGCCCGGGCGGCGTGTCCGGGATTGAATTGCAGTTACTGCTGCGTGCGCGTCTCGCTGTCGGGGAGGCTGAACGCCAGATACTCGCCCGAGTACGCGCCGCCGCTGACGGCGACGATGATGTACTGCTTGCCGCCGATCGAGTAGGTCATCGGCGACCCGCTCTGCGGCGCCGGCATCCACAGCGCGCCGACTTCGGCTCCGGTCCGCTTGTCGTACGCCCGCAGCATCGCGCCGCGGGGACGTCCGGGCGGCGACGTCACTTGCGGATCACCCATCACCGCCAGCGTCTTGGTGACCATCAATCCGACACCAGACGTGCCGGCCTGGCCGGTCTTCGGAATGTTCATCCCGCGCAGCGCCGGATGGTTGCGGATGTTGTCCGGCGTGTCGCCGTGCGGCACCGACCACACCACCTCGCCGCGATCGAGATTGACCGCGCTCAGCACGCCGTACGGCGGCTTCGGGATCGGCAGCCCCTGGACGACGAGCCCAGGCTCCGCCACCGGCGCGGCCGGCGCAGCGCCCGCCGCTGGTGGCGGCGGCGCGTCATCACGATTCCGCTTGCCGGCATCCGCCGCGCAGCAGTCGCCAGGTCCCATCACCTCGCGGAACGGCCGACCCGCGTAGCCCGACACGTAGCGGATGTCGGAGAAGCCGGCCGGAGGCGCCACGAGAGAGCGCGCGCTGGCGCCCGTGTTGCCGCCCTGCGCGAACACGGTGTGCGTCTCCGGGTCGTACGCGGAGCCAGGCCAATTCGTCGCAGTCGAAGCGGAGATCGCGGCCAAGGGCCCGTTGCCACTCAGGTTGCCGAGGATTGGCGGCACGAACGGCGACGGAGCGTACTTGTACCGCTTCAGGATCTCGAGGGCCTGCGAGCGCAACTCGGGCGTGAAGTCGATGACGTCATCCGGAATCCGCATGTACGTGCGCGCGTATGGTGGCGGTTTCGTGGGGTGAGGCTGGGTCGCCGCCGTCTTCTCACCCGGCACGTCGGATTGCGGAACCGGTCGTTCCTCGATCGGCCAGACCGGCTGTCCGGTAATGCGATCGAAGACGTAGAGCCAGCCAATCTTGCTTGGCTGCGCCACAGCCTTGATCGGCTTACCGTCGACCACGATGTCGGCGATGAGCGACGCGCAGCAGTTGTCGAAGTTCCACAGCGGATGATGGACCAACTGGAAGTGCCATTTCCGCTGACCGGTCTTCAGATCGACCGCGACGAGCGTCTCGGCGAAGAGATTGTTGCCCGGACGGTGCCCGCCGTAGAAATCCGACGTCGGCGTTTCGACCGGGAGATAAACCAGGCCGGCTTCCGCGTCGACGCTAATCTGCGTCCACACGCCAACGTTGCCGTTGAACGCCCAGGAGTTCTCCTCCCACGTGTCGTTGCCGAACGAGCCAGGGCGAGGAATCGTGTCGAATTGCCAGATCTTCTTGCCGGTCCGCACGTCGAACGCGCGCGCGAGGCCTTTGGTGTTGTTGTGCGTGGACACCGTCGCGCCTTCACGCATCGCCGACCCGATGATCATGACGTCGCCGACGACTGTCGGTGTCGAGTGGACGCCGATTTCGCCACTCTCGAGGTTGATCTGCTGATTGGTGCCGAAGACGACGCCATCCTTCAGATCGAGGATCCCGTTCTTGGCGAACGAGGTGATCGGCTGACCGGTCTTGGCATTCAACTCGACGAGCTGATAGCCGGTCGTCACGAAGATGACCCGCTCGTCGCCCTTGCCGTCGGTCCAGTACGACACGCCGCGTCCGGACAACTGCCGCGGTGACAAGGCGGCGCGGCGGCCCTCACGCAGGCTGTAGACCCACTGCAACTCGCCCGTGCGCGGGTCGAGCGCGATGACCGAGCGGCGCGTGCCGCCGGTCGTGTAGATCATCCCGTTCACCATGAGCGGCGTTCCTTCGAGCTTGTACTCCGGGAACGGGCCAAGGCTGTCGGTCTTGAACCGCCAGGCAACTTCCAGCTTGCCGAAGTTGGATGCGTTGATCTGGTCGAGCGGCGAATACCGGCTGCCGCGAATGTCGGCAGTGTAGGTCGGCCACTCGCCTTTCGCGGTGCTCGGCATGCCCGATGCGGCTGGTGCCTGTCCGGAGATCGTCGCGGTCGTCACTCGAAGACCCGCCACAACCGCCAGCGCCAGGACGACCGCCAGGAAAGCCGAGAGAAGCACGGAGCGACGAACCGGACGTGCCATCGTTGCCTCCCGAAGTTTCAGGGCCGTTAGGAATGAGTGGCGGCGATTATAGGGCGACGTTAAGAATGGCTCAAGGCTTAAGGCTCAGGACCTACGGCTCGGGGCTCACGTCGCCACCAATGGCTAAGGGCTTACTGGTCCAAGACTTAGATATAGAACCTCAAGGCATCGGACCTCAGGCGTAAGATCATGGCCTTGAGTCCTGAGCCGTGAGCCGCCAAAATTTCTTCCGTGTCCAAGAACAGACTCGAGGCTTTCAGCGACGGGGTCATCGCCATCATCATCACCATCCTGGTGCTCGAGCTCCGCGTTCCGCATGAGCCGGAACTGGGGGCGCTCGCCGGCGTCCTCCCTGTCTTTCTGACTTACGTCCTGAGCTTCGTCTACATCGGCATCTACTGGAACAACCATCACCACATGTTCCACCTGACCGACCGAATCTCGGGCGGCATCCTGTGGGCGAACCTCCACCTGCTTTTCTGGCTGTCGCTCGTGCCGTTCACGACCGGCTGGATGGGCGAAAACCACTTCGCGGCCGTCCCAACGGCCGTCTATGGCCTCAACCTGCTGCTCTGCGCCGTCGCCTACTTGATCCTGCAGACCGCCATCATCCGCCACCAGGGTCACGACTCGCGCCTGGCGGCGGCCGTCCGGCACGACATGAAGGGCAAGGTATCAGGTGTCCTGTACGTCGTGGCCATCGCGCTGGCTTTCGTAAACGAGTACCTCGCCGACGCGATCTACGTGACGGTTGCGCTCATCTGGCTGGTGCCGGACAGACGCATCGAGCGCCACCTGCGCCTGGACGAGGAGCACGCGCACTCAGGACGACGTACTGGCACCTGAAGCGAGCACGTCGCGAATCCTCGCCGCCAGGGCGCTCGGCGTGAATGGCTTGCGCAGGAAGACGTCGGACGTCTTGCTCACGCCCTGCCTCACCAACGCATCGTCGGCATAGCCGCTCATATAGAGGACGGCAATCGACGGACGCAGCGCGCGGATGCGATCGGCGAGCTCGCGGCCGCCGACGTCGGGAATGACCACGTCAGTCAATAAGGCGTGAATCGGACCGGCGTGCCCGAACACATGGGAGATGGCCTCAACGCCCGAGCCCGCTTCGATGACGGTGTATCCCCGCGACTCGAGGATGATTCGCGCCAGTCGCCGTACGGAGGAATCGTCTTCGACCACCAGAATCGTCTCGTGGCCGCGGTGTTCGGCAACATCGTCCAAGGCCGGCAGGATGTCTGCCGCGATCGGCGCCACGGCCGGCAGCAGCACGCGAAACTCGGTGCCTCGTCCAGGCGCCGTCCTCACGTCGATGAACCCGCCGGCCTGCCGGACGATGCCGAACACTGTCGCGAGGCCGAGCCCGGTTCCCTTCCCGAGTCCCTTCGTGGTGAAAAAGGGCTCAAAGATGCGCGCGCGGACCTCCTCGGTCATGCCACATCCGGTATCAGCGACCGAAAGACACGCATAACGGCCAGGCTCGCAATCCGGGTACGAGCGTGTGTCGCCCTCGCGCACAGTCACGTTGGTGGTCTTGATCAGCAGCCGCCCATTGGCCGACATCGCGTCACGCGCGTTGACGGCCAGGTTCATCAGCAACTGTTCCATCTGCCCCGCGTCGGCCCGCACCGGGCTGAGGCCCGGATCGAGATCGGCCGACAACGTGATGTGCTCGCCGAGCAGCCGGCCGAGCATTTCGCTGATCGATTCGACGACGCGGTTCAGGTCGAGGACGCGCGGCTCGACGACGGCCTTCCGGCTGAACGACAGCAGCTGGCTGATCAGGCGGGTCGCCCGCTCGCCAGCATCGCGAATCGCCATCACGTCGGCGCGCAACTGATGCCCGGTCTGCATGTCGCTCAAGAGGATCTCGGTGTGACCGGCGATCACGGTGAGGAGGTTGTTGAAGTCGTGCGCGATGCCGCCGGCCAGCAAGCCGACGGCTTCCATCTTCTGAGAGTGCTGTATGCGCTCTTCGAGCCGGCGCCGTGATGTGACGTCCTGCGTCACGCCGGTAATCACCGCGGGCAGATCGCCCTCGAACCCGTCTGCGGCGGCGACAGCCGAAAACCATCGGAGCTCGCCGTTGACCATGACGCGCAGCTCGACCTCGAAGTAGCCACCGCTCCGCGCCGCCGACCACGCTTCGTCGAGTCTGGTGCGATCCTCGACATGGACCATCTCGCGGAACGTGGTCATCGGCAGCGGCCGGCCCTCGACGAGACCGCACATGCGCGACAACGCCTCGCCGTGGAATTCATCGCTCGCGATGTCGTACGTCCAACTCGCCAGATGAGCAATCTCCTGCGCCCGGCGCAGCGTGCCCTCGCTTCGTCGCAGGGCCATGTCGCTTTCACGGAGGGCCTGCATTGCGCGCGAACGCTCGATGGCCATGCCTGCAAGGCGTGCCGAGGCTTCGAGTACCGCAATCCAACTCGGATCCGGCTCGGCGGGAGCGTGGCGATAGAGCGCGAAAGTCCCGAGCACCGGAAGGTCCTGCGCCAGAGGATCGCTCGCCATGATCGGAAACGACCAGCACGCGCGGAGGTCGTGCCGGAGCGCTACGTCGCGGTAGTCGGCCCACAGGGGATCGGTGGCGATATCGGCGACCACCACCGGCTGGCGCCGGTAGGCGGCCGTGCCGCACGATCCGGCGGAGGGCCCGATCGGCAAGCCCTGTATCGCGGCCGAGTAGTCGGCCGGCAGGCGCGCGCCCGCGGCCGGGTGGATCCGCCCTTCGCGATCGAGCAGAAGAATCGACGCGACCGATTCGGGAAGCTGCGCCTCGATCAGCTCGACGATCTCCTCCAGTACCTCGTTGAGTGAAGCGCCGCTGGCCATGCGGGCGAGCACCCGGTCCTGCCTGTCCCGGGCCTGATCGATCAGTGGCCCGATGATGTCACGGCTCATAACGCTGAGTATCTGGTACGGATTCGGCCCAGGTCCAGTGCGCGACGCCATCTCAGCCACGCCACATCAGGCCTGCGGGGATCCCACGACGCCAATGCCCGGCCGGCGCCGCTCATCGCCTGCGCGAAGAGGCGACCAGGCCGTCGAACTCGTCGCGGTGCGTTGCGCGGGCGCGGGCATCCTCGATATCGAGCACGCCTCGCTTGACGAGCTGCGCGAGACACTCTTCGAACGTGAAGGATCCGTCCTTCCGCGTGAAGGTGATCTCCTGATTGAGGTGCTGCAGCGCGTTCTTGCGAATGTGCTGCCGCGCGCCGTAGCCGACCATCAGCAGTTCGACCGCCGGCACGCGGCCGCCGCCGACCGCCGGAACGAGCATCTGGGTCATGACCGCGGCGAGGGCCATCGACAGCTCCTGCCGGATCGTGCCCTGACGTTCCGCCGGGAACGCATCGGCTACTCGCGAGATGGTGGCGGCCACGTCGCCGGTGTGCAACGTTGAAAACACCAGATGGCCCGTCTCGCCGGCGGCCAGCGCGATTCGCATCGTCTCGGGATCGCGCATCTCGCCGACGACGATGACATCCGGCGATTGCCGCACGGCCGATCGCAGCGCGGTGGGAAAATCCGGGGCATCGAGGCCAATCTCCACTTGCTCGACGATGCTGCGCCGGTGCGGATGGTCGTATTCGATCGGATCTTCAATCGTGACGATGTGCCTGGCATCGCGGCGATTGATCAGATCGACCAGCGCGGCGACCGTCGTCGATTTGCCGGATCCGGTCGGCCCGCCGACCAGCACCAGGCCGGATCGCAGCTCGGTCAGGGCTTCGACGGCTGGCGGCAAGTTCAGCTCGCTGAGGAGCGGCGGATGCAGCGGCAGCGCCCGGATGCTGGCCGCCGAGCGGCCGCGTTCGCGATGCAGGTTGACGCGGAACCGCCCGAGCGTGCCGTCACGGAACGACGCATCGGCGAGACCGTGCGCGAGATAGGCCGCCTGGGCGTGGGCCGGCATCGCCGACAGGGCGATCGTTTCGATGTCGACCGACTCCATCGCCGGTTCTTCGAGCGCTTCGATCTGCCCGCGCACGCGAATGGACGGCGACGCGCCGCTGACGAGATACAAATCGCTGCCGCCGCGATCTCTGACGATCGTCAACCACGTCGTGAGCCGCGGCGAGATCGCGGTATCCGCGGCGCTTCGAATCTCGCTCATCAGGTCTTCGACGGATCGTGCCTCGTCCACGACAGTGCAGTATAGTGCTGGCTGTGCCGCGATTGCTTGTCGCCGGCCTCCTGGGCGCGGTCGCTCTCCTCGGGCCGCCGCTGACGGCGAGCGGCCAGCCGGTTGCGCTCGAAACGGCGCTCGATCGCACCGCCACTTATATCGACTTCTTCATCGAGCATTTCGGGAACGTCGTGTCGGAAGAGCAGTATCGCCAAGAGGCAGTTCCCTCTGTCCGTCCAGGGCAGCTTGGCGGCCGTGGCGCGATGGCGACCATCGCGCCCACACAGCGGCGGACGCTTCGCTCTGATTTCCTGCTGGTCAAGCCTGCTGATTCTGCGGACTGGTTCCCGTTCCGCGACGTCTACGAAGTCGACGGCACCGTCATCCGCGATCGCGAGGGGCGCCTGGCGCGGCTCTTCCTCAAGCAGACCGCGACGACTATGGAACAGGCGCGGCAGATCGCCAACGAAAGCTCGCGCTACAACATCGGCGACGTCGTGCGAACGATCAACAACCCGGTCATCGCGCTGGCGTTTCTCGAGCGTTCGTATCAGAAGCGCTTCGCCTTCACGATGGGCAAGGCCGATCCCGCCCTCGGCGCGAACGTCTGGATCCTCGAGTACCGCGAACAACAGCGGCCGACGCTCATCAGGGGCATCGGCGACATCGACATGCCGACGCGCGGGCGGGCCTGGATCGACATCGACACCGGCCACGTCCTGAAGACCGAATTCCTCATCGAGGATGCAATGATCACGGCTCGTGTCACGACGACATTCAAGGCCGACGCGCGCCTGCAGATCCACGTGCCGGCCGAGATGACCGAGGAGTACAAACCGTCGTCCGGCGGCCGGATTACCGGACGCGCGACGTATGGACGGTTCCGGCAGTTCGCGGTGCGGACGGAAGAAGAGATTCAAAAGCCCGAGGTCCCGAAGGATCGCTGAACGCGTTCACTCGGGCGCGTACCACGCGTACTGGCGCTGATCCACGACCACGCCGTCTTTGATCGCGCTGCGCCGAAGCTGTGCTTCCAGGACGTAGCCGGCCTTCTCGAGCACGCGGCACGACGCCACGTTGTGGGCGAACGGCAGCGCGAAGAGGCGGGTCAGGTAATGATGCTCGACGGCGTAGCGCGTGATCGCGCGCACGGCATGCGTCGCCAGCCCGCGGCCCCAGAAGTCCTCGCCGAGCCAGTAGCCGACCTCCGCCGACACGCGTTCGACGTCCTGCTGCAGCACGAAACCGATGCTGCCGACCGGCGCGTCGTCGACGGTGATGGCGAAGACGGTTTCGGGCGACGTCTGACGGACGTGACGAAGGTACGCGTGCGCGTCACCGATGGTGTAGGGAAACGGAAAGCGATCGCGGAGATTCAGCCAGATCTTCCGGTTGTTTGCGTGCCTGACGATGGCCGCGGCATCGCGCGCGTGCCAGGAGCGGATGGCGCCGTAGGCGAGGGCGATCTGCATGACGAACGCGGCTCAGCGCCGCTTGGCTTGTTCCAGCGCGAGCTGCAGCGCCAGCCGCTCGGCGTCGATGGCCTTTCGCAGGCTCGCTCGTCGAGATTCGTCGTCGGCTGCGGCCAGCTCGCGATCGAGGCGGGCGATGGTCTTGAGACGCTCGACCTCATCGGGTGCGCAGCCCGCGCTCTCCAGCAGCGCGTACGTGGCGCGAAGATCGGCCGGCAAGGAGAAGTAGGGTTCGAGGTCGATCGGCCGGCCCTGGTTCGGCAGATCGTCGAACTGTCCTTCTTTGATGGCCTCTCGGATTTTCTGATCGGCGATCCGGTCGAAGATGGTCATCAGACGCGCATGCCGAAGGCCGGCCGCAGCCGGGTGCCGACGGCATTGCCGACAAACGCCGCCGCAAACCACAGCCAGCCGTGCAGACTGGTCGACGCGATGCCGCTGAAGTACGCGCCGATGTTGCAGCCGTACGCGATGCGCGCGCCGTAACCGAGCAGCAGGCCGCCGACGACCGCGGCGACGAGCGACCGCAGCGGCACCCGCCATGAGGGCGCGAACCGTCCGGCCAGACCGGCGGCCGCAAGGGCGCCAAGCATGATGCCGATGTCCATGATCGTCGTGATATCGCCGAACACCGGCGTGCGGAGCTCTGCCGAACGCGCCTGCCAATAGGGCCAACTGGCGACGTCGACACCCACAGTGGCGAGCGCCTTCGAACCCCAGAGCGCAAAGGCCGAAGTCACACCCCAAGGTCGTCCGGCGAGGACGAGCGTCGCGATGTTCACGACGGCGAGACCGACCGCCCCGGCCACGATTGGCCACGGTCCGCGCAGCCAGCCCGGCGAGTCTTCCCACGAGAGAAATTGCACCTTCGAGCCGTAGCGCCGCCGCTCGGCGTTGTACGACAGCAGCGACACCGCCGCGAAGAGCACGAGGCTCACCACCAGCGCGCCACCTGAGCCGAAGCTGCCGATGAGCGAGAACGCCCCCAGCGCGGGTGCGTGCTCCCAGGCCGGCGCGTGGAGCACGCCGAGGACGGAGCCTGCGATGAACGACGCC
>JBKPSC010000159.1:0-5877 GCA_046734915.1 Acidobacteriota bacterium
GCCTTTCGTATCGAGCAGATCCTTGACGCCGTAAGGGATGCCGTGCAGTGGGCCGCGATACTTGCCGGCGGCGATCTCGCGGTCGGCCGCCGCGGCGCGTTCGAGCGCGCGATCGCGCGTCAGGGTGATCACCGCGCGAATCCCGGCATCCAGACGTTCGATTCGGCGCAGATAGATCTCCGTCAGCCGTTCCGAGGTCAGCCGCCGGGTTTCAATCCAGCGCGATAGCCGCGACACCGGGGCGAACGCAATGTCGTCGTCTCGTGTCGGCAGCGGCGCACCGTCGTTCTTGGAGCGGACGAAGCGGCTACGAGACGGCGCCGAAGCGACGCCGGGCAGCGACGGATTCCACAGTGTGGCCGGCGCATCGGTCGCCGCGATGGTGACCTTCCGCGGCCCGGTCCGGCGCTCCAGATACGGCGCCATCGATTGCCGCCACGAGACCGCCGCCTGCTCGCGTTCGGCAGGAGTCATCGTCACCTGCATGAGCTTTTCGGCTTCGGCAAATGTCGCAGGCGTGACCTCCGGGCCAGAGGCGGCCCCGGTGCCGAAGGTCGGCGGAGCGCCAGGCGTGGCGGGGACGGCTTGAGCGGCCGGGGGCGACGCCGGTTCCGGCCGGCAAGCGGCGGCCCCGACGAGAATGCCGAGTGGCGCGCGAATGAGAAATTGACGACGGGTGTTCATCGCTGCACCGTGCGCGAAGTTCTCCCGGTTCGCGAAAATGACGGGTCAGCGTCGACCCTGGTTCGGCGGCTCGTCGCCTACGGTCGCGGGCGGCGCGTGGTGTCGAAGCACGCGGGGTCCCGATACACCTTCGACATGGTGATGATGCCGGCATCCTCGTTCTTGATGGCCTCGAACAACGGCTCGGTCGCGCGCCAGAGCTCGTTGACGGATCCATCGTGGTGCGCCGGCATGTAGACATCCGGTTTGTACGTCCGCACGTACTCCACCGCCTGCTGCGCGGTGAGTGCGGGCAGCACTGACGCCGCCGTCGCGAGCAGCGCGACGTCGACCCGGCCGACCTGGGTCATTGTAGCCTTCTCGAACTCGGTTACCACTCCACCGCTGTCGCGGTAAAGGATGCGAAACCCGTTGTCGAGCGTGATGAGGTAGGCAATAGTGCCTTCGGCGATCACGCGAGGATCGTTGGTGCCGCGCGATCGAATGGCCGCCGCTTCAGCGGCCTGCTCGGCGGTTGGCCGCGGCGTGGTCTGCTGCAGCGCCTGACCGAACGCCGCGGTCACTTCTCTCGGCGGTTCACCATGTCGCGCCAGGATCGGCCGCACCTTGAATCGTCCGATCGTCAGCTCCTCGCCGCCCTTTCCGGTCACCGTGCGCACGTGCGAACGATCGACGCTCTGAGCCAGCAGCTTCTCCGTCGTGACGGGCGCACCGACGACCACAGCGCCGGTTCGTGTCGCGACCGATGCCGCATCGGACATGTGATCGAAGTGGCCGTGACCGATCAGGATGCCCGCCGCGCGCGAGATGTCTCCAGCCTTGAAGCCCAATGGCGGAAACAATGCGCCTCGATCGAAGTAGGCGTCCAGCAGGAGGACCTCGCCCCTGTAGGCGAGCTCGAAGTTCGAGAATCCGGTCCAGCGGATGGCCAGAGTCTGAGGGTTGTCGGGAAACGGACCACCGGTCGAGACCAGTGTCCGCTCGCGGCAACCCCGATCGATTGGTTGCGCGCCGACAGACGCCGAGAGACCGGCGCTTACGACAAACGCACCGACGCCAATCGCAAGCGTGAACGCCTTCACAGCGCCCTCAGCCCACCGAGCGTCATCGCCCCGGAACGCACCGTTCGGGATTGACCGGCTTCGGCAGCACCAGCGGCGCCGCGGTGATCGGCCCGGCCGCAACCAACTGGTCGAATGCGACCTGCTGCAGGGCCTTGACCTGCTGCCGGTTCAGACCCAGCTCGTACGCCGAGCACTCGTTGTCGCCGAGCGATCGCGGATCGCGTCCGGTGAGGCTGCCGAAGACAACGAGAGCCTCGAGGTAGTACCCGGCGGTGCTGGCGTGGTACTGGTCGAAGGTCCAGAGATCGAGCTTGCCGGCCTCGATGCCATCGTACGGGTTCGGATCGGCGACGCCGGCTTGCATCGCCCGCGTCCACGCCTCGCCGACCGGAATGACGGTCTTGACGTTGGCGGCGGCCGCCGCCTTGTCGTTGCCAATGCGCACGTCGCGCGCCATCGCTTCAATCGGCTTACCGAACCACGCACCTTTCGGCGGGTACGTCTGATCGGCCCGCGACCAGGTCGCCATCAGATAGAGTTCGACGTGCGGATTGCGGCCGCGCAAGAACTCGGCGAGCTGCTTGCTCGTCGCGATGATCTTCGTGTCGTCGCCGGGCTTGTCGAGATCCAGCATGCTCTGCCCCTGCATCACGACCTTATCCCAGGGGCGGCGGCCGATCACGCCGGCCTTCTGCTCGAGATGGAATTCGAATCCTGACCCGCCGCGCGTCTCGAGGGAGACGTCGTAGTCGAGCCCAGCCTGGGTCGTGAACGACTTGAACAGCGCCGGCACGCCGCCGATCCCTTCGTTATTGAGATCGGTGACGGTGTCAGCCCGGTAGAAACGGACGGCCGATCCGGAGCCGAACGTGAAGCTGTTGCCGATGAACAGCACGCTGGTGCCCGATTGGGCACTGGCAACGGTCAGGCTCAGCACAATCGACGCCGCTACCGTTGAAATCCACCTCATCGCGCGTCCTCCCGGACGGGAGTATACCCTCAGGCTTCGGGCTTCGGGCTCCGGGCTTCAGGTTGGCTCAGGGCCTCTGGCCTTGGGCAATGAGCTCCGAGCTACGAGCTACGAGGGGCTTATCAGGGCCAGCAGCGCGCCGGCGCCGAGGATGGCCAGGGCGAGCGGCGCGGCCCACATATGAAGAAATGATTCGATGAAGACCGTGGAAGGCTGGCCGGGAAGATATCGGACGACGACTTCGGAGTCGACGGGCGGTATGCGCTGGGCGCGACCGGCCACGGACGTGAAGCGATGAGACCGGCCCTCCCCATCGGTAAACGTGACGACCGGGAGGTAACACACCGACCCGTCATCCTCGCGCGTCTCGAAAGCGACGATACGGCCCGTAGTCCTCACGCCGCTGATGGCCACCGAGAGACGACGCGCGGCCAGGATGAGTGCGCCGGCCCAACAGGCGAACCCGACGAGCGCGAAGTATGCGCGCACTCCGCTGATGGCTACGGCGTGGAGTCGTCGCCGGCGACGCACGCGTCGTCGGCATGGACCGGAATCTCGACGCCGTCCACCTCGAGGGCCTCGAGGAGACGATCCTGGTGGCGCAGGATGAAGCCGTCCCGCTCGGCCCGGAGGACCTTCAACACGTTCTCGCGCCGCCGCTCGACTTCCGCAGCATCCCACCGATTGGGTCGACCGTCGGAATAGACGTACGACACATCCTCGACTACGTCGAGCAGCAAGTCATTGCTGCCCTTGGTGATCTCGCGAAGAGTCGCTTTGTACCGGTCCATGTCCGGCAACGCCGGAAACAGCCGGTCCATCGTCGCGACTTCATGCCAGGCGCAACCCAGTTGCAGCGTGACCGCCTCGAGACCGTGAATCCATCCGGTGAGGCTGATGAAATCCGTCAAGCCGTCGTAGAACGCCGACAGGCGAGAATCGAGAAAGGTGTAGTCCGGGTTGCAGACGTCGCCGAGGAGCCGGCCCGTGCGCACGAGCTCGTCTTTGATCGGGGTGCCGTCGTACGGCAGCATGCGGCAGAACGTGACCGGCAGACAGCCGTCCGCCAGGACCGTGCGGAGGAAACGCAGGTTGTCGCGCACCGAGTCAAAAGTGCTCGACGGGTCGAGCAGCATGAAGCCGTATTCCCACATGACGCCGATGCTCTTGAGCAGCTCCACCGCGCGCAGGTTCTGCTCGACGGTGATCTGCTTGTGGAGCGTCTCGAGACCTTCTTCGCTGCCCGACTCGAGCCCCATGTAAACGAGATAGAGACCTGCGTCACGCATCCGCATGAACAGGTCGCGATCGACCGCATCGGCGCGACAGTTGATTTTCCAGATGACCTTCCCCGCCAAATCACTCTGCTGCAACTCGTCGACGAACTGATTCGCCCAGCGTCGCCAGACCGGACCGAAAAGCGGAAAGTCGTCGTCCTGGAAAAGAAAGATGCGGATGCCCCGCGCGTGGTAGAGAGCGCGCATCTCGCGCACGACTTCGGCTGGCCGGCGCGTGCGGACCATTTTGCCCGGCGCCGACCGATAGAACGTATGGATTGAGCAGAACGAGCACGTGCGGGCGCAGCCGCGGCTCGCAAGGATCGGCATGATGCTGCGGCCCAGCACGGCGTTCGGCTCATAGCTGCGATCCGGATGCGGCAGCAGATCCAGGTCTTCGAGCAGCGGACGCGCTGGCGTGGCGATCACGTCGCCGTGGCGGCGGAACGCCATGCCAGGAATGCTGCGCCAATCGCTGCCCCGGCCGATGGCGTCGACCAGCTCCAGAAGCGTGGTCTCGCCTTCGAAGCGCACGACGCTGTCCAGTTCGGGGATGAGGTCGAGCGTCTGCCGATAGCTCAAGCTTGGAAAGTGGCCGCCCATCGTGAAGTGGCAGGTGATGCCATGGCGCCTGAGCAGCTGCAGCAGCTCTTGGTAGCGATCGATGAAGAACTGGAAGATGAGCGAGAACCCGATCAGGACCGGTTCGGTCTCGAGCGCGATAGCCAGGATCGTCTGTGGATCCTGCTCGATGTCGATGACCTGCACGGCGTAGCCGTACTGCCGGAGCACCGACGCCAGGTAGCCGAGACCGAGGTTGCCCTGATTCTGGAATCCGACCAGCAGCACCGGACGCGACACATCGCGCGCCCCGGAAGAAGCGATGGCGCTCTGCACGATCGGCAGGCGAGTGGGCACTGCGGACGCCTTTCGAGTACGTGAACGCCAGCTATTTCTGCCGATTCTTGACGATGGCCTTGACCTCCTTGGTAAAGGCGGCCTTCGCCTGGTTCACCTGCTTGAGGCTGGCGCGATCGAGGAATTTGCGGAACGTTGGGACGGGATCCTTGATCCACTCCGGCCGAAACCTGAGCAACTTGTTGATCTGCGCGGGAGTCGGAGACTTTGCCATGTCAACCTCCTGCTGAGTGTGCGGGTACTATACGGCCGCGCGAACGCCGTCGAGATGAAATGTGTGTAACCGGCGCCGATCCGTTGAGGTTGATCAGAACTGCAGCGAGGCAATCACCCCGCGCTTGTCTCGGGCAATGACCGGCGAGACCTGCACACGACGCGGACGCTCAGTCGGCACACCTTTCTTGCTGTGCAGCGCGTCGAGGCCAGCGCCAATCCCGATGCCTGCGCCGGCTCCGATCACGCCGAACGTGAGAGGCACGTTGAACCCAGCGCACTCAGAACAGTCCGTGATGGCGAAGCTGCCGAACGATCCCAGCATCGCGCCGACCGCCCCGCCGAGGATGGCGCCATTCCAGAGCGAGTCTTTTTGCGCAGATTGGTTCGGTGCCGGTTTGCCGGCACCGGTCGACTTCACGATCGATTGAGCCCCGATAGCTTGGGGCACGATAGTCAGTGTGAGCACTATTGGGGCGATTAGCCTGAGCATTTGAATCCTTCGATCGGTTATGCGTCGAGCGAACCCGGATCGGCTCAGGTACTCAGGGCGTCTTTCTCTTCTTTCACTCTTCTTCCCTTCCCACCTCAACATCTGATTGCTAACCTCATCGATGACGATTACGATCGAACTGTCGTGGTTGAATCGGCGCAGCGCACCATCTCTCACCTCGACGATTGCGAAACAACGCTTGCCGCCGCCTCCTCAGCCGGCCGTCGTCCGGGCCTACGTACGGGAGTCGTCGCCGCG
>JBKPSC010000160.1:0-3533 GCA_046734915.1 Acidobacteriota bacterium
CGATCTAGTCTTCGTCTCGTGGGCTCGGAGATGTGTATAAGAGACAGGCCCAGGCCACTTCGGCCTGCTCGATCTGGGAGACGGCGTGCAGAAGTTCTCCTGCCACTACGAAGCCGATCTCGATCGGGGCGGCACCAGCATGCTCGACATCCGCCCGTTGCTCTGGCGCGACGGCTGGCCGGTCGCGGGCGAGAACTTCAAGGCCGGCACGTACGAGATCGAGTCGGCGCGGACGGGCACGGCGTTGGAATTCGCCGTCCAGGGGGTTCCGGTCGGCGGGCTTCGCGGACGCGGCGGTCGCGGCGGCGGGGCGCCTCCGGCCGCTGGTGCGGCACCTCCACCTCCACCGCCGCCGATTCCGGCTCAGGAGGCGTCGCAGGTCTCGGCGAACTGGCCGTCGGGAGCGGCCGGCGTACGCATGTCTCCCTACATGCTCCAGGCGCAGCAGAAGTGGGCAATTACGGCGGTTGCTGACGCGGGCGGCTACCCGGGATCGCCATTCTTCAAAATCACGATCGCCGGGACGGATCGCGCGCTCGCGGCAACCGAGGATCGCGAGCTGGCCGTCCAGCCGGCCTTCACCGGCGCGCCCGAGCAACTGTGGCGCATCGACCAGCTCGCCGACGGCACCTACCGGGTGATGCCGAAGGCCGTGCCGAATTCAAAGGAGCCGCTGGCGCTATCCGCCGTCGGCAGCAGCATGCCGACGCTCGCGAAATTCAACCCCGGGAGCGATCGTCAGCGCTGGAACTTGAGGATGCCGTGACCGTGCGCGTCAATACGTCATGTCGAACGATCGTCCCGCTGGTGCTTGTCGCGGCGCTCTGGCCCGCTGCGTCGGCGTTTTCCCAGCTCCCCGCTCCTCGCGAGGATAGCCAAGCCGCGGCGCGGCCGCCGGCGCGGTCGCTGACGCGACCGGCGTCACCTGCGAAGCCGACCGGAGCGGACGGTTTCATTCAACGATGGCTGCTCCTCGACCCGATCCGCGTACCGGGTCAACTCACGGAAACGGCGGTGCGGAGCGCAGTCGAGAAGGACTTCCCGGTGACAGCGACTCCGTTGCCGCATGACGGCGACGCTCTCAAGGTCGGCGACAACGAGCTGAAGTGGCACGCGGTCGATACGACCGACTACAACGTGAACCTCTATCACTTCGCGTTCGCGCTGAACAAGCCGACGACGAACGTCCTCTTCTGGGCCGTCACCGTTGTCAACGCTCCGCGGGAGATGAGCGGCGTGCGTCTCGCGATCGGCTCCAACGCCGCGTCCGTGTGGTGGGTCAACGGCACGGAAGCGACCGCCCTCTACAACGATCGGCAGGCGGTGATCGACGACGGCGTCTCGAAGCGGCTGACGTTGAAGCAGGGCGCCAATGTGATTCGCGCCGCGATCGTCAACGCCGGAGGGGCAACCGACTTCTGCGCGCGGTTTCTCGACGAGAACGATCGGCCGATCACGACCCTTACCGCAACGCTGACGAGCCGGTGAGGTGAGGTCGCTCTGCTGGCCGCTCCTGACCGGTGTGGCCGCCGTTTCGACGTCCGCTACGCAAAGAACGGCACGTTCGGAACGGCGTACTTGCGCATCGCCTCCTCGTTGATATCGACGCCGATGCCCGGCTTCTCGGACACGCGGATGAAACCTTTTTCGACCCACGGCCCGTCGTAGGTGACGATTTCCTTCCACATGGGCTGCGTGTCGAAGTAGGTCTGCCACTCGAGAATCAGGAAGTTCGGGACCGAGGCACACACGTGGCACGAGGCCATCGCACCGAGGAACGACGCCACCATGTGCGGCGCGAACGGCACGTAGTACAGGTTCGCCAGGTTGGCGATCCGCTGGCCTTCGCCGAGACCGCCGGTCTTCTGCAGGTCGGGCATGACGATGTCCACCGCGCCCGTCTCCAGCATGCGCCGGAAGCCATACGCCATGTAGACGTTTTCGCCGGCACAGATGGGCGTCGACGTGGAATCGGCAATGAGCTTGTAGGCGTCGACGTTCTCCGCCGGCACGGGTTCTTCCAGCCACATCAGATTGAGCGGCTCGACCCGTTTCGCCACCTGCTGTCCGGTGGGGTAGTCGTAACGGGCGTGCATGTCGGCACAGATGTCGATCGTCGGTCCCACCGCCTGGCGTGCGGCCGTCAACTGGTCCACCATGCGCTGGATTTCCGCCGGGCTCGCCGTCCAGTTGAACTGGTCGTACTTGTTGGGATCGGCCGCCTGATCCAGGTCGAACTTCATCGCCGTGTAGCCGGCTTTCGCAGCGTTGGAAGCCGCCTGCGCGAACTGCTCGGGCGTCGGCAGCCTCGCCTGATACAGCGCCGTATCGCAGTAGACGCGAATGCGATCGCGGAACTTGCCGCCCAGTAACTGGTAGACCGGCACGTTCAGCGCCTTGCCCGCGAGGTCCCACAGCGCCGTTTCAACGGCGCTCAGGACGGCGACGAACATGCCGCCCTGCGCTCCCGCGAAGACGCTGCCTTTCCGAATCTGCTCGAAAAGACGGTGAACGTTGAGCGGGCTCTGGTTGCGGAGCCGCTGGCCGAAGCTCTGGACGAGATGGTACGTCCCCTGGACGGCGTCGACCGCTTCACCGCATCCCCAGATGCCCTGGTTCGTGTGGATCTTCACGAACAGGCTGCCGCGGATGTAGCCGCACTTCACGTCGGTGATCTGCAATGCGGACGGAGCCGACGCCTGTCTGGCGTTGTCCACAGCCTGTCCAAAAGCGGCGAGGGGCTGTGCGGCGGCCGCCCCTGCCAGCGCGCACGTCGTCAGAAACGTGCGACGGCCTGAAGTCGTTCCCTGCATGATCCCTCCTACTTGATCTCGAAGACGTACGCGCGTGCGCCGGGCCCCGGCGTCGGGCCCGTGTGCACGGTTCCCGCAGGAACGAACGTGGCCTTCGGCGAAGCGCCGTCGAAGGTCAATTCGACCGCGTCGCCGGCGTGGCGATGCGTGGGCAGCGACGAGCCCTCCGACACCAGCCAGGCGGCCGCGCGATTGTTTTCCCAGGCAGGGGCGCCGACCACCTGGCGCAGGCCGTCCGCCGGCGGTTCGCCGCCCTGACGCGGTGCCGCAGATTTGACTTCGATCAGCACGGCGCGCATCGGCGGATCGCTGGCGCCCTCCTCGACGTGCGTGACGCCGGCGCGATTCGTCTGAAATACCCAGGCCTTGGTCGGCACCAGCCGTCCCGGCGCGTCTCCCTGCGTGATGATCCGATCACCTTCGGCATACGAGATGCCGACCAGGTCGTAGCGGTGCGTGTGCAGCGGGTACTTCTGCTTGAGCCATGAGACGTTCCACACCGCGACCGCGTCGTTCTCGAGCATCTTCGTCGTCCCCGGCCGGGGGAACGGCGGCGGCAGTTCCGTCGCCTGTGTCACCAGCATTGCCGTCACCGTGATCGCGTTCAGGACTTTCATCGACCCTCCGCTGTTGTTGCGCCATCTGAGCGGCCCGTTGCGTACCGCGCTACTATACCCGCAAGTTCAAGGAGCCAGATCCATGCACACCCGTCGTCCCGTT
>JBKPSC010000161.1:0-16467 GCA_046734915.1 Acidobacteriota bacterium
CCTGGCCCACCGCGTGAAGAACCTGAGGAGTGTGCCACAGCCCTTGTTCGGATCGATGCGGCCCAAGTACAAAACGTAGGGCGGATTCACGCCGGCGGCGGTCAACGCCCCGGCGGACGGCTGCGGTGGCAGATCGAGTCCGGACCCGATGACGCACGACGGCGGCATCGGCCGGCTGCTGTATCGCTCGACCAGTTCCTGCTCTTCGGGCGTCAAATAGACGAGCCCTGCCGGCTTTGTGAAGTACGAGTTGAGCAGGCCGATGCGAATGGCCGGATCTTCTTCAGCCGTCGGCAACAGCACTGCACGCTCGGCCACCAGCGGCATCCCGAAGAAGCTCTGGTAGTAGCGGAACGACCAGAACAGAATCCGATCGTACTCGTGGCCGTGCGCCTCGAGATGCGCGAGCAGCGCCGGCACCTCGGGGCCATTCATCCGGAACCACTCTTCCTGCACGGCGGCCGGCTCGCCGCCGCGAAAAACGCGCGTCGAGATGTCGGCGAAATCGCGGATCGAGCGCTGGCGAACCACGGGAAACCGGTACACCTTGAGCGCGCCGGACTCCGATACGCCCGCCGGATACTCGTTCCGCCACGTCATGTGATCGCGCGCCGTCGTCGTGAGAACGGTGACGTCGTGGTGTGCCGCCAGCCGTTCGGCGATGACACGGCAATGGCCTTCGGATCCGCCGGCGATGTCCGCGCCGAAGCGGTGCACCACGCAGGCGAGCCTCATGAAATTGCAGGATTGGCGGTGCTTTTTGCAATCCTGCCATCTTTCAATTCTGAAAGTTCCTGTTTCAGTTTGGCGTTTTCGAGCGCGAGCTCCTCGATGGACGCGAACAGCAGGCGGTTGACGCGGCGCTGGCGGCGGAAGTTCTCGAGGCTGTACTCGTAGAGCCAGTGCATGAGCGGCCGAAGGATTCGTTTCTTGACGAACAGGATGAGGCCGCCAGTAGTGCGGCGATGGCTCTCGAAGCGCAGTGGCAGCTGCAACTCCCAGTCTTCGTCGGAGTCGAGCAACTCTGGGATGAGCAGGGACTCGAGATCGCGCTGATCGACAGCTCGACGAAGCACGTCCTCGACGATGGCAAAGATCTCCGCGTCGCGGTACTCGTCGGGCGCACCCCGGGCGAGAAGACGCGTGCGCCGCTGCTGCCGCACCTGATCTTCGATTTCGCGCATCAGCCGCGCCACGTTCGGGCGGCCGGCGGGCTCCGACATGCTCACTTGCGCTTCGCGGTGAAGGTGCCGTTCCCGATCGCGGTGATCGAAAGCGTACCCTTCATTGCATCCTTGCTCTCGATCGTCCCCGTGTAACTGACGTCCAGGGCGTTGCCCTGAACGTTGGCGACGAACGTGAACGCGATGTTCTGCCCTTTGACGGTACCAGTCAGATCCGCTTCGCCCAGGTTCGAGGACGAATAGTGACCGCTGAGTTTCTCACCATCCTGCTTGAGCGTTACCGTGGGAGTGCCAATTGCGGCGTCGGTCGTCACGTCGAAGATCCACGTCCCCGACACGTCCACTTTGGCCTGAGCCATCGCCACCGCTCCGGTCGCCGCCAGCACGAGCGCTGCCAGGATGGCCACGAAGATCCCCGGTCGCGTTGCGCCCCTCATACCGTCCTCCCATCTCGCGCGGCCCGCTGCCGGCCGTCTCGATCACTGTCGACGCTTGCGGATGTCTCGAAGCTCCGGCAAGTCGGCATCGGCACCACTCCACAGAGCCTCTGCCCTGGCAAATGCCGCCGTCGCCTCGGCGACCTGATTATTATGCTCTGCGACCAGCGCCAGCACGTAGTGGGTGCCCGCGTACAGGTCGTCGTGGTCCCGCATGACCCCGCCAAGCCAGGCCGCGAACTCCCAGTCGCCGGCGGCGCGGGCCGACCTCGCCATCGCCTCGAGCGCGAAGAGCGTCTGCGCCCAATTGTCCGGTCCGGGCCGCGCGCGCAGGCGCGTCACGACTGAGCGCAGCATCTCGCGTCCGCGGTCCCGCTGCCCGGTCAGCAGGAAATACTCGCCTTGCAGAGCCTCGAACGCCGGACCGACGAGCGCCGCGCCGTCGGGTACAGCGCGCAGCGACCGCAGCGCGGCGTTGGCGTCGGCAGCGGCCGCCGGAAACCGGCGTTCGGCCAGGTGCGCTCGCGCCGATTCGATGTAGCCGACCGCTCGGACGAGCATCACTGGATGTTCGACAAGGACACGCGCTGCGGACAAGGCCTCCGGCGCTCGCCCCTGCGCGAGCAGCAACTCCGGCCACTCGCGCTTGTTGAACATCTGGACCGCGAGCATCGACGGCGTCTCGAACGACGTCCGCAGCAATGTACCTGCCCGGTTCAACTGACCGACATAGCGATACGACGCCGCCAGGAGATCCAGGTTATGCGCGTAATGCCAATCGAGAGACGGGGGAATGCTTTCGGCCGCGAAGTATCCTCGCTCGAGCCGGTCAGCCTCTTCGAACCGGACGATCGCCTCTTTGACCTGCCCGGTCCGCCGGAGAACGTGGCCGTACATGTGCTGCGCGTGCGGAACGGCGGGCGCGGCAGCCGCATATGCCTGTCCGTGTTCCAGTGCCTGCGCCAGAAGGCCGCTGTTTTCGTACGCGTGGGTCAGATAGTGATGCGCCGCCGGCGTGTCTCGTAACTTCAGCGCCCGCTCAAAAAATGGGACGCCGTCGGCGCCAGCCCCCTGGCCACGATCGGCCGGATCGCTTCCGTGCGCAACACCGCGCCACAGCAGTAGCTCGACATCGTCAGGAAACCCGCGCAGGGCCTCGTCGAGTGCGTTGCGATAGACCGTCAGCTTCGAGCCGTCGCCCGGCGCCGCTTCGGCCGCCACCTGCGCTTGCCGGGCGCCGATGTGCCGGCGCTCGTGCTCGCTCACCTCCGACGCCAACGCGTTGGCGCGACTCATGGACTCATGCGCCAGGGCGGGAAGGTTCAACTCTGTGTAGGCCACCGAGAGTCCGACGTGGGCCATCGCCGCCCGGCCGTCCAGCCTGAGCGCCTGGTTGAAGGCGCGTGCTGCTTGGATCCACATGTATCCGTGGAGGTACGCCAGACCCTGATCGTAGTACCGCTGGGCCTCGTTGGACGTCGTGGTGATCGCGTCGTGGGCGGAACCGACGTCCGTGCGGAGCGCCAGCGGCCGCTGGAGCAGCTCGCCTGGCACGACCGGGATTTGGTGCACGCTGTGCGGTGAGGTCTGAGCAAAGGGAACGCCGGGCGAAGCGGCGAAGACAGCAAGAACGAGCCCGGCAACTGGCCGGAGTTGATGGCGAGGGCCGAAGCCCTCGCCATCCGTCTGTCGGCCGGTGGAACTAGAAATCGAGCTGTCCCCCGATCTTGAAGAAGCGTGACTGCAGCACGTTCGTCGGCCGCAGGTACGCCGACGTCGCCGCCGTCGAGAACGCCGTGGTCACAGTGTACGGCCAACTGCTATTGAAGACGTTATACACATCGAAGTCGAACCGGATGCGGTACCGATCGAACTGGAACCGCTTCGACGCGCGAAGATCGAGCTGGTGCAGGTTGTTGTCACCGTAGTCGAGGCCCTCGCGCATGAGCTGAATCGACTTCGTGGCCGTCGCCGTGTTGAGCGCGCCGCCCTTGTTCGACACCGCCGGATCGGCGAACGCGGTCCGCGGCAGCGTGTATGTTGCCAGAATGCTTGGCCCGTTGCCGCCAGTCTGGACCCCGCGTGTGAACTGATACGTCCCGCTGACGATGACGTCGAGCGGCAGCACGTACGAGCCGAGCAGCTTGGCATCCGGCCGGAACGGGTACTCGCGATGGCAGTACGTTGTTCCGTCGGCGTACATTTCGTGGGTCTGCGTAACGGCCAGCGTCTGGACGTCGTAGCCACCCTTCGCCAGATTGCAGTTGTCGAACGTGCGGCTGGTCGCCTGCAGCCCGGCGCGGATAAAGGCGCCGTCGGCGAAGCGCTGATCGATGTTGATGTCCAGACCTTGATAGATGTTGGTCTCGCCGCCAAAGTCGTTCGAGAACCGCACGAGCTGATTCGCCGGCAAACGCTGATCGACCACGGACTGCTTCAGATCGTACAGACCGCAGACCTGGTAACCACCGCCATCCGGCAGGTTGGCGTTCGACGGAGCGTTGACGCAGAACGGGCCGTCGTAGCTGGTTGGGTCGTACCGGAGATCGTCGGTGACCGTTTGATTGCCGAACTTGCGGCGGAAGTAGCCGCCGTTGATGGACGTGCGGGCGGCCAATTGATGCTGGGCGCCGAGCGTGTACTCCCAGTTGAAGCCCCGCTTGAACCAGCCGTTCAGCACCGCAGGGTCGTACGCGGTCGTCGAGATGTTCCGGCCGAACGTTGGTGTGCTCGTGGAGTCCGTCAGCTCGTTGAATTGGATCGCGCCGGTGGCGGCGTTGACGGGCAGCCCGTTGCCGTCAATGTCGCGCCACGTCCGGCGGTCGGTCAAGCCGAGGGCTCCCACGGGATTGATGTCGTCGGCCACCGCAATCTGCTGGCCCGCGACGTAGCGCGCGACGCTGCCCTTAATGGCCGTTCGACCGTCGCCAAAGAGATCGTAGGCCATGCCAACGCGTGGCGAGAGGTCCTTCCAGTTCTGCACGCGGCCGACACAGCCGGCCCGCGCATCGTTGATGCCATCGGGACACTTGCTGAAGTGGATGCCGCCGTTGAACTGGCTCGGCAGCACATCGCTCTCCTTGGACTCGCCGATGAACCAGTCGTAGCGGAGGCCCAGATTCAGCGCCGCGCGGCCGACGGTCCAACGGTCCTGGGCGTAGATGCCCGTATCCGCTTTGATGCCGTTGCGTCGATCGTACGGCAGGCGAAGGGTCACGGCCGTCGGCGCGCCGCTGGTGTACTCAATCGGGGCGATGTCGCCAGTCCACTGACGGATCAGACGCCACTCCCCGTTGGTTACCGCCGCACCGACCCGGATATTGTGCGAGCCGGTGACGTACGAGGCGGAACCGTTGAAGGTCCGCAGCAGCGAGAAGTGATCGCCGGGGTTGTCCCAGGCCGCCGCGATCCGCCGCTGTCCCGAGGGATTCGTACAGGTCGTGTTCGACGTATCGCACAAGGTGTAGACCTTTGCATTGCGGATCGTCGCCAGATCCCACACCTTCGCCGTCGAGCCCGTGACACTGGGCTGATAGATCTCGGTGTACTCCTGGTCGTAGATGCCGAGGCCGGCCTCGAGGAGCAGACGGCTGGTCTGCGTTCGGGTCCACTTGGTCACGTTCACGAAGCTTGTCGGCGTGATCTGAATGGCGGAGGCATCGGGCGGCACCAGTGCGTTGATGCCCCAGTGATCCCGGTACTTTCGTTGGTTGTCGTGATAAATGGAGAGCTTGTCGATGGCGGTCACCTGCCAGGCGACGCGTCCGGCGTTGCTCACGATATGGCCATCGTCTACACCCAGGACCGAAGGATCGGGATCGTACACAAAGGGCGACGGGTTCCGGTCGCCGAAGCTGTCTGAAACGGTCTTGCTCACACCCCAGTGCCTGAAGGTGTAGTTGAACCACGCCTTGTCGCGCACCACGGGCCCGCCGACCGATGGATTGACGTCCCAGACGCTCTTGATGGAGCCGACGTTGGTCAGGTAGTTGCGGCTGTTATACGTCGTGTCACCAACGAGGTTGTCACGCGAGCACGCGAGCCCTGGCCCCGATGAACCGCAGTTGTCAGCGGCCCAGGCGCCGTCGGCGAAGTTGCCTTGAATCGTGCCCATGAAGCTGTTGCCGCCGTCTTTGGGCACCATGTTGATGCGAATACCGCCCTGCCCCATCTCGGCGGCTTCGGCGCCAGTGACGTAGCTCAACTCCTGGAAGCTTCCGTCGTTCCAGTAGACCCCCGAGAATGCGCCTTGCGCGCACAGATTGTTCAGCCGCAGTCCTTCGATGGTCTGGACGCTGTCGCCAGACCCACGGTACTGAAGCGGCGACTGCTGAAGCGATCCCGAGCCTCCGACATCGCGCGACAGAGCGCCGCCGCCGCCGACGGCCAGCGACGTCCCTGGAATCATGATGCCGACCGCCTGGATGTTGCGTCCGGTCGGAATCGAATCGAGCATTTCCCGAGTCATGATCGTGCGTGTCGTCACGCTTTGCACGTCGACCATCGGTGTCTCAGCGGTGACGACGATGGTCTCCTCGACCGTGCCGACTCGCATGCTGGCGTTGACGGTTGCCGTGAAATCCGAGGTGAGCTCGATGTTCTCGCGAATGACGGATCGGAAGCCTGGCAGCGTGAAGCTCACGGTGTAGAGACCAGGCCGCAAATTGGTGATGCTGTAACGGCCAGCGCCGTCGGTCTCGGCCCCACGCACTCGTTCGAGCAGCGCCGGACTGCTGACTTCGACGGTTACGTCTGGGAGTGCAGCGCCCGATGTGTCCTTGACCTCGCCCGCGATGCCGCTCGTCTGTGCCGACGCCACGAGCGGCAGAAGTGCCAGGCCGATCGCACACCCGAGGCGAGAGGCGAAAGTACGCATTACAGTCCTCCTCGAATTGGTTCCGAGCCTTCGACAGGAACTCAGCACGCAAAACCTTGGGTCTTGCCGGGGGTTGCTCGCGTACCTCGCCCTATCGGCGCGAGGCTGCCGTGGGCTGCAGGGACTTTCGCGGGAAGTTACAGAGGTAACGAACTCAGCGTGCAAGATCCGCTGACGACGAAGTCCGAAGCTCGACTGTGGGCCTGGGCGGCCCGCTCAGCGTGCCGGCGCCTTCGGCATCGAGTCGCGTGTGAAGCGCGGAAGCGGCGCGTCGCGCATCGCGAGCTCGTAGACCGTCGCCGCGATCACGGCCGTCGCCGACTTGACGTCCTCCTCGACGACGCGTTCGTAGGTATCGAGGTTGGTGTGGTGCGTCCACGGCTCGTACTGAATGGGATCCTGCGAGAAGTTGATGCCGGGCAGTCCGGCGCGATTGAACGACGTGCTGTCGGTGCCGCCGAGATTGCGGCTGCTCGTGGCGATGGCGCCCGCGACGCCGATATCGGCAAACGGCGCGAGCGCGTGGCGAATCACGGTGGCCGCCTCCGGCGGGCCGAAGACATTCGCGCCGCGTATTCGACCCGTGCCCGAATCCAGATTCAGGTATGCCGAGAGCCGCGTGAACTCTGACGTCGGTGATTCCGCCGATCCGAAATGCTGCTTCACGTACGCCTGCGAACCGAGCAGCCCCTGCTCCTCGCCGCTCCAGAGCGCGACGCGGATGGTGCGGCGCGGCTTGATCCCGAGCGTCTTGAAGATCCGCGCCACCTCCATCATCGTCGCGCAGCCGATGGCGTTATCGGTGGCGCCGGTCGCCGAGTGCCACGAATCGAGGTGGCCGCCGATCATCACGACTTCGTCCTTCCTGTCGCTGCCCTCGATTTCCGCGACGGCGTTGTACGCCGTGCGGCCCTCCGGATAGATGTGATTGACGATCGTGAGCTCGATCTCGACCGACCGGCCGTCTTCCACGAGGCGGGACAGGCGTCCGTAGTCCTCGTTGCGCAACACGACCGTCGGAACGGCTTTGCTGATATCGAAGGTACGGTTGTGAAACGCCGCCACCGCGCCCAGCTCGCGCCGGCCATCGCTGAGCCGGGCGATCGCGCCCTGCGCGACCAGGAACTCGTCGATGGCGCGGCTGATCTCCTGTGCGCTCATGGGTGGCGGCGGCTGCGAGGGTCCGCCGCCCCTCCCTCCCGGCGCCGGCGGCGCCGTCGGATCGAACTGCGCCCGCACGCGATCGTCGGGCCGCCGGGTCGCATTCGGCGTCAAGGTAACGGCCGCGGGCCTGAACGTATCGGCGAGCACGAACCGGCCGCGGACCTGGTCTTTGATCGAGTCGAAGTGCTTTGTCAGCTGCTCAGGCGTCGGACGATCCGGCATCGTCAGCTGCATCACCGGCCCAGTCACCGTTCCCGGCGTGCCTGGCGTCCACGCGACCACCTCGCCGACGAGCGCGTCCTTCACCGGCGAGACGACGTGCATCGAGAACCGCTCGTTCACCCAGCCGGGGTGACCGAAGTCCCATGCTTCGGCGCGGCCGTTGGTCAGCCCCCAACCGGTCATCGTCTGCACCGCCCACTCACCGGCCGCTTTCAGATTCGGACTCCCCGTCACACGAGGCCCGTAGACATCGGTCAGCATGTGGAGCGTCCGCATGATCTGCGAACGCGAGGTGGCTTCGTCGCGGATCCGCTGGACGACGTCGGGCGACGCACCTTCCTGCCCGGACGCCCCAGCGACGAGAGACCCACACAGGATTGCGCCACAGAAGCCGAACCCCGCCATTCTGCAATCTTTCAATCTCACGTCATCTCCCCAGTCTCTTGAGCAGCTGGATCTGGCCGGCGTGATACAGGTCGTGAGCCGCAATGCCGCGTATCAGATAGGTCCGATCATACTGGCCGACTCGGACGGCGAGCGATGCGGGCGAAAGGCTGGCAACCACCTCGCGCAGCGAACGATGCTCCGCGGCGAGCAGCCGGACGTCTGCTTTGAACGCTGCGTTCCGGGCGCGCGGGCTGGCATCTCCAGCCTCGGGGCGCACGAACCAGTTGCTGCCGGTCAACGCGAACGTCGCGCGCTTCTCGCCCGTGAGCCGCCGCCTTACGGCGTACTTCCAGTACGCGGCGTGGACGACGATTTCCCAGATGTTGTGGCGTCCGCGGGCCGGACGGCGCGCGGCAGCCGCCGCGTCGAGACCCCGAATCGACCCGAAGAGCGTCGTCCCGTGCCAGGCTTTGTGGTCGAAGGCTTCGTCGAGGAGCGCAAGGAGGACGGAGGGGACAGACATGCCTCAGGCCTTATGTCTCAGGTCTTAAGCCTACGACAGGTTGCCTAAGACTTAAGACCTAGGACCTAAGTCAAAAGAGGCCGTCCGTCCCGTTGACGGACGGCCCCACCCAATTACCAGCGCGCCTGCATGCCGAATCGGAACAGGCGGCCCTGGAGAATCGACGCCGGCCGATCGAGGTTCGAACCGAGCGTCTGGACGCGCGTGAGCACGACACCCGTGTTCAGCGCGTTGTAGGCGTCGGCCTGCGCCTCGAGGCTCACCCCGCGCACGCGGAAGAGCCGCTTCAGGCGGATGTCCAGCTGATTCTGCCGATCGAGGAACTTCGATCCCGGAGGATCCAGGATGATGTTCACGGTCGACGGGGTCAAGTTGGCGCCAGTGAGACGGTTGAAGTCGGCCCGCGTCAACTGGTAGACCGTGCGCAGCGACGGATCGACCGCGGCGATTGTGCCGTTGTTGAGACCGTTGCTTGCCGCAGCGCTCGCACCATCAACGGTGCTGTTGCGGGCATCGCCGGCGTAGCTCTGGAGGGTGCCCGAGATGGACAGCGCCCAGGGCAGTGTGTAGCTCCCGTTGATCTTGATCTGCGGATAGAACGGGATGTCGAACTCCGACGAGTCGCAGAAGCGAAGCTGGTTCGGATCCTCGGTCTCGCAAGTGTTGTAGAGCTGGTGACCGAAGCTCACCCCGCCGAACAGCGTCAGGTCTTTCATACGGCTGTTGAAGTTGACGTCGAAGCCGTTGTAGCGCCGGAAGTTGCTCGACGAATTGTCGTCCACCAGATTGAACGCGCTCGCCTTGGCCGGGTTCAGATTGTAGACCGGCAGCATCTGACCGTTGCCGCGGGGATCGGGGATCTCGAACCGGGTGTAGTCCGACGACGCGACGTCGATGTTGTCGGACCAGATCAAGTCCTTGTAGTCGCGGCGGAAGTAGCTGACCGTGACCGACGTGCCCGGAATGACCTCGCGCTGCACGCTGATGTTGGTCTCGATTTGGTAGGGCCGCTGGATGCCATCGGCCGGAACCTGCAGTGGCTTGGTGCCGAAGCTCGCTGGCAGGGTCGAGAAATCGATCTCGCAGCCGGCGGTCCGGTACGTGCAGCCGCGCAGCCCTTGTGCGAGATCGTCATTGTTCAGATCGGTCCACGAGAGGCTCGGCGAGCTGGTGTAGAAGTTCGGATCGTAGGTGTCGACGAAGCCCGTCGTGTAGGCGCGCATGTAGCGGCCGACACCCGCCTTGACGGCGGTCTTGCCATTGCCCTGCACGTCCCAGGCGAACCCGAAGCGCGGTGCGACGTCGTTCCAGTTCGGGAAGTCCTTCACCTCGGGGAACGAGCGGCCGGGCACGAAGCGGCCGGCGCCGGCCTCGCGCGCGCCAATCGAGCTGTTGAAGTGCTCGAATCGGACGCCCGGATTCAGCGTCAGACGGCCGATCGTCCAGGAATCCTGGACGAAGATCCCCTGGTCGGCGTTCATGTTGGCCAGCGAGTCCTGTGGCGTGTTGTGGATGATGACCTGCGAGGCGACTCCAGTGCGATACAGCTGAATGAGGTCGGCGACCTCACGCCGCTGCCGCCAGAAGTAGCCCCAGCCGTACTGAACACCCGCCTTGAACGCGTGCGAGCCAGTCACATAGGAGAGCGACCCAACGGCCGTCCGCCGAATCGGCTCGCGGTAGTAGACACCGCCGTCGTAGGCCGAGTACGCCGTCTGCAGGATGGTGTCGCGACGCGGAATGGCACTCGCTGATTCGGGTTGCGGCTCGAGGCTGTAGCTTTCGTTGTTGATGGCGATGCCGGCCTCGAAGAGCAGCTTGCTGGTCAGCGGATTGGTCCACTTGCCCTCGGTCGTGTAGTACTGCTTGGGCGCGCGGATATCGGTCGCTTCGCCGGTGATCGCGTAACCGGCGGGCGCCGAGTTCTCATGGCCGCGGAACTTGCGGATGCGGTCGAGATATGCGGCCACCTTGTTCTTCCCGAACTGCGTTGTCAGGCGGACCACACCGCTGCGGATGCTGGCGTTGTCGATGGTCTGGTCGCCGTTGGCGAAGAAGCTGTTGGCGATGTACTGGTGAACGCCCCAGTCGCGGTACGAGGCGAAGAACCACAGCTTGTCCTGGCGGATCGGTCCGCCTTCGGCGAGGTTGAAGTCCCACACCTTGCTAAGGCTGTCAGGTGCGGCTAGGCCGGCCGCCCGGGCATCTTCCGAGTTGTCGCTCTGAAGGTGCTTGTTGGACGCGGAGAAGAACGACGACCCCTTGAACGCGTTGCCGCCGTCCTTGGGAATCATGTTCGCGCGGACGCCGCCAGCCGACGTCTCGGCGTTGATTGCGCTCGTCTGGTAGGTGATTTCCTCGAACATCGCCTCGTTGAAGTAGCTCTGGACGCTCCCGTCACCCTCGAGGCCGTTCAGCGTCATGCCGTCGACTTGGAACGTGGTGTCGCGCCCATCCGATCCATGGACCGTCAGGTCGCGGTTCTGCATACCGGACGTGCCGCCGACGTCGGGCAGCGCCAGACGGGCGCCGGACAGCAGGGCGCCTAGGGTTGGAATGCTGCGACCGGTCGGCACGTTATCGAGAACCTGCCGGCTGAGCACCGTCTGCTGGACGGCGTTCTGCACGTCCACGACGGGCGCCGAGCCCGAAACCGTAATGCTCTCTTCGAGGGCCCCGACCCGGAGGTCGGCGTTGACCGTAGCGGTGAAGTTGCTCGGTAGCTCCAGTCCCTCACGCTTGACCGTGTTGAAACCCGCCAGCGAGAAAGTCACTGTATAAACGCCTGGACGAAGATCAACGATCTGATACCGGCCTTCACCGTCGCTTGTGACCGACCGCACCTTTTCGATGAGCGCAGGGCTGGCGGCCTCGACGGTCACGCCCGGCATGACCGCTCCTGATGTGTCTCTGACGGTGCCCGCGATGGCACTTTGCGCGCGGGCCACGGTGGGCAGCGCGAGCAGCGCGAACACGGTCAGCACTGCAAACCCGAGTCTCCGTATCATCCGATCCTCCTTGGTAACGACGCCGAACACACGCCGAACGGACAAACTGCGACGGACACGACGAGCAGAATTAAAAGCGAAACCGGCCAAAAAGGTTAGTGGCGGCTGTCTTGCGTAGTCAATTCGGAATCAGGCCGAAACACGCAGGGTTTCCGCGGCTGAGCGAGTGATCCGGATATCCGGATCGGTGTTCGGACAGAGGCGAAACACCATTACAATTCCACGGCATGAGGCCTGACTCCATTCGTCATGTCGTTGCGCTGTTGGTTGCGTGCGCGTTCGCGGCGGGTCCCGTTTTCGCCGCCGGGCCGACTGTGGGTGTCGTACAGGCACCGAATGCGCCTGTCACGCTCGCTCAGGTAAAGCTGCTCAACACCGACGGCACGCCCTGGGTGCTCCTCTATGCCGCCACGAACGTCACAGACAACCAGCTCGACCAGTTCACGGTGACGGTTTTCGTCTTCGACAAGGACAAGCGCCTGAAGGCCCGCCAGGTCGCGCCCGGCCGTAGGACGTTGGAACCGCACGAAACCAAGTTCACGGCCATGGTCCTGGATGTCGGCGGAATCGAAACCGGGGAGTCGCTCCTGGTCGGCGTCGATCAGGCCCAACGCGTTGGATCCGACGACTGGTGGCGGGCAGATCTCCGGACGATCGCCGAAGCCCAAATGAAGAACTAGGCTAAGATCCGGTCCCTTCCCCAAGACCGCGCCCCTGCTGGCCCCGGAGGCTTGCATGCGTCGATCTGTGTGTCTGGTGGCGGTGATTCTCGCCGCAACTGCGATTTCCTCTGGACAATCCGCTCCCACCAGCCAGGTCGCAGCCGTTCCGTGGGCCGAGAGCGAAAACCCGAAGGGTTGGTTCGTCGAACTGACCAGCCCGCCGACGATCGAGGGCACGTCGGCCGCCTCGCTGGCCGCCGAAGAAGCGCACTTTCACGCGGCGGCCGTCCAGGCCGGCATCCATTACACCGAATCGCGGCATTTCCGCGCCCTGTGGAACGGTCTGAGCGTTCGAGCCGCGGCCACCGATGCTGAGAAGCTACGTAGCCTGCCGGGCGTCGCCGCCGTGTACCCCGTCATGGACGCCGTTCGCGCCCAGCAGGAAACAGAACCAGGCCACGTCGCTGAGATGGTGACCGCGCTGGCGATGACTGGCGCCGACGTCGCGCAGAACCAACTCGGCCTGACCGGTAAGCACGTGCGTGTCGCCGTCATCGACTCCGGCATCGACTACGATCATCCGGATCTCGGGGGCTGCTTCGGACCGGGTTGCCGGGTGGCCAAAGGCTGGGACTTCGTTGGCGATTCGTTCAACCCGGATCCGGCTTCGCCGGCGTTCAATCCAACGCCCTTACCCGATCCGCTGCCTGACGACTGCGACGGTCATGGTACCCACGTTGCCGGCATCGTCGGGGCCAATGGGTCGATCCGTGGCGTGGCACCAGAGTCGACCCTCTACGCCTACCGGGTCTTCGGCTGCGCCGGCCCGACGACGACAGATGTCCTGCTCGCGGCGATGGAGAACGCCTTTGCCGACCGCGCCGACATCGTGAACCTGAGCGTCGCCGCCGCGTTCCAATGGCCGCAATATCCGAGCGCGCAGGCCGCCGCGCGCCTCGTCCGCAAGGGTGTCATCGTCGTGGCCGCCGCCGGCAACGACGGCAACCTCGGGCTCTATGCGGTCGGCGCTCCGTCGACCGGCCGCGACGTCATCTCCGTCGCGTCGTTCGACAATCGGACGGTCAACCTGGCGAGCTTCACGATCTCGCCCGATGGCCGCCGCGTCGGCTACACGAAAGCCACGGCAGCACCGCCTCCGCCGGTCACCGGAAGCAGCGTCGTCACGAGAACCGGCACGACAGGGTCGACGGCCGACGCGTGCAATCCGCTTCCGGCCGGCAGTCTCAGCGAAGCCGTCGCGCTCGTCCGCCGCGGCATGTGTGACTTCTTCGTGAAAGCACTGAACGCGCAGGCGGCGGGCGCTGCCGCGGTGCTGATCTACAACAACGCCGCGGGCCGCGTGGACATCTCCGTCGCGAACGCGACACCCGTCACGATCCCCGTTGTCTCGATCACCGCCGCCGACGGAGCTCTCCTGGACGCGCGCATCGCCGCCGGCAGTGTCACGCTGACCTGGACATCGGGCATCTTGAGCGAGCCGCAGCCGACTGCGAATCTCATCTCCGCCTTTTCCTCGTACGGTCCGGCCGCCGATTTGACCGTCAAGCCCGATCTCGGAGCGCCCGGCGGCTCGATTCGATCCACGCTGCCACTCGAGTTGGGCGGTGCCGGCAACATCAGCGGCACGTCGATGTCGTCGCCCTATGTCGCCGGCGCTATCGCGCTGCTCCTCCAGGCGTATCCGCGCATGTCGCCGTCCGAGGTGTTGACCGCGCTGCAGAACACCGCCCGGCCGCAGCTGTGGTCCGGCAATCCCACGCTCGGCGCTCTCGATCTCGTTCACCGCCAGGGAGCCGGCTTGCTGACGATCGACCGCGCCATCCTCGCCACCGAAAGGGTCACACCCAGCCGACTCGCGCTCGGCGAGCTCGAATCGACGACGCCCATCGCCCGCCGACTCCGCGTCACGTCGGTTGCCCGCCGTCACCGCGGCTGGCATCGACACGGCAGGAAGTGGCACAACGACGACGAATGCGGGATCGTCACATTCACGCTGGGCCATGAGCCGGCCCCGACCACGCTGGCCAACGCCTTCACCCCGGCGTTGACTCCCGCGTTTGCGACCGTGTCTTTCGACGCCCCGACGTTGACACTCGGACGTCGCGACCGGTGGCACGGCCATGACATCTTCGACAATGAAGGCGAAGGCAGCGCCGATCGAAAAGACCATGGCCAAGGCAGAGACGATGACGACGCCGACGTCATCGTGACCATCGCGCCGCCGTCGAGCGCCCTCGCACGCCTTTTCAGCGGCTACATCACGTTGACGCCAGATGACGATGGACCGACGCTGCGCGTCCCCTATCTGGGCTACAACGGCGACTACCAGGCGATTCCAGCGCTCACGCCGACGGCCGCCGGCTTTCCGTGGCTGGCGAAGCGTGTCGGCACGAACCTCGTCAACCAGCCAAGTGGCGCGTCCTTTACGCTCGGCGGCACCGACGTGCCGATCTTCCTGTTCCACCTGGATCATCATGTGAGTCGGCTGAGAATCGAGATCTTCGACGCGTCGACTGGCCGGTCGATGGGCTTCGCCGACAACGAGCGCTTCGTCGTGCGGAACACGAGCGCGACGGCCTTCTTTGCATTCTTGTGGACAGGTGCCGCGTCACCGAAACGTCGGCGCCGCCGGCCCCGTTGCCGAACGGGAGCTATCGCGCCGTGTTGTCGCTGGTGAAGGCGCTGGGAGATCCCAGGAATCCGGATCACGTCGAGAGCTGGACGTCGCCGACCATCGCGATCGCCAGACCCTAGGGAGTCTGCGTGCCGGTCTCGAGGCGCGCGTCGAGGCGCGGCATCGGACGGAAGTGTCCGCTGTTGGTGTCGAGAAAGTCGCGCAGCGTGAAGCGTGCCCGCATCAATCCCTGCGGGTGGTGCGCCGGCGATCGAAAGACGTAGTGGCCGATCTCGTGAGCGACGGCGCGGCCCACCGCGATGGACAGGAAGCGCGATTGCGCCCCACGCGGCAACGTCTTCAGCCGCCGCCCCATCCAGACGCCGTCTGCGAGCACCCGCCGCACGGGCGCGGCAGCGATCGACACGGTGGGCTGCGGCCGGCCGTCGACGAAGCGGATCCAACCGATGGCCTCGGGATCCGGTCCCTCGGCGGGCGGCGCGTCCGTGATGTGCAGCGCCAGCCGATCGCCGCAGCTCGCACACGATCCTCGATCGGTCGTGAACACGACGTCGACGAGTGGCTTCCAGATAGCCCGGACTTCCTTGGCCACCACGGGCAGCGATACGTCAGGCGGCAGCGACCCCTGGTCGACCGCTAATTGCAGCACCGTGGCGGCCGCGGCAATTCCGAGTAGGGCAGACATCGACGGTGGACCGTAGGTTCCGGTCGCAGCCGTCGGTGTGGCAACGGAATTGGGATCTGGTGTATTTCCGTGGGACGAACGGCATAATCGGCGTGATGAACGAATGGCTGAGGCCTAGAGCGTCCTTGATTCGCACCCAGATTGGCTCGATAGTGCTGAGGATGCCGCCGACGCCGGCTCCAATCCGCATTCCGCGCCGCGCGATGTTCTGCATCGCGACCCTGTTCGGCGTCTCGTCGACGATACAGGGCGTCCTCTTGATGCGGATTGTCGACACGCCATACGTGAAAGGCGACTTCATCCAGTTGCCGGTGTTGAACCTCGCGTACTGGTACGTGCCTGCGCTGCTGGCCCCGGTGATCATGGGGCTCGCCGTCAGATATCAGCTCGGTCGCACGAAGTGGTGGACGCAGCTCGCCGTGCACGGGACCGGCGCGCTCATTTATGGCGCCATGCATACGGCAGCGATGTTCGCCCTGCGCGGTCTGCTGGCCTGGGCGCTCAATCCGCCGCCGATGCCCGAGCAGCGAAGCTACTGGCAGCGTGTCGGCTTCGAAGCCATCAAGCAATTCGACTGGCAGCTGATGACGTATCTCTTCCTCGTCGGCCTGGCGCACGCCCTGGCCTACCGGCGCGAATACGAGCGCCGGACGCTCGAAGCCT
>JBKPSC010000162.1:0-7435 GCA_046734915.1 Acidobacteriota bacterium
GTGGATGTGGCGCCCGGTGCCGAAACGGTTCGCGCCGATCCGGCCAAGCTCCACGACGTGCTGCGGAACCTGATCGTCAACGCGAGCACGTATTCGCCGGCTGGAACCGCGATCCAAATTCACGCGACCTCGGCCAACGGCCGGACGGCGATCGCCATCGAGGACGCGGGCCCAGGCATTCCGGAAGAAGATCTCGGGCGGGTTTTCGAACGCTTCTACCGCGTAGACAAGTCACGCGCGCGCGATCCGGGCGGGACGGGGCTCGGGCTTTCGATTGTCAAACATCTCGTCGAGCTGCACGGCGGTCGTGTCGTGGCCGAGAACCGCACCGAGGGCGGCGCCCGCTTTACGGTGACGCTGCCGCGCAACTAACCCCCCACGCAGCGCTTCGTGGGCGCAATTACGTGCCGCCCGCCAAGCGGACCATCGTATAGGCGCCGGCACCGATCAAAAAAGCCGCGGGGATGGTCAATACCCACGCCCACACGATCTGACCGGCGACGCCCCAGCGCACCGCCGAGAGGCGCCTGGTTGCGCCGACACCGACGATCGATCCAGTGATCGCGTGCGTCGTGCTCACCGGGACGCCCGTCAGCGTGGCGGTGAGGAGCGCTATCGCCGCGCCGGTCTCCGCGGCAAAGCCGCCAACCGGTTGCAGCTTGGTGATCTTCGACCCCATCGTGTGGATGATGCGCCAGCCACCCGCGAGCGTCCCCAGGCCGATGGCGGCGTGAGCGGCCAGCACCACCCAGAACGGGATTTCGAACCTCTGGATGTAACCCGCGGCGAACAGCACACCAGCGATGATGCCCATCGTCTTCTGGGCGTCATTGGCGCCGTGATTCAGGCTGAAGAAGGCCGCCGAGAGCAGCTGCAGACGACGGAACCAGCGATCGACCCTGGACGGCGGCGTCCAGCGAAACAGCCAGAAGATCGACGTCATCATCGTCAAACCCACCACGAGACCAATCACTGGCGAGAGCACGATGAAGATCAGCGTCAGCGTCCAGCCGCCAGGGACGATGGCCGCCAGACCGGCTTTGGCAACCGCCGCACCCGCGTAGCCGCCGATCAACGCGTGGGACGAGCTCGTCGGCAGTCCGTAATACCAGGTGATCAGGTCCCAGACGATGGCCCCGACCAACCCGCCGAAGATCACGCCGAACGTGACGATCCTGATGTCGATCATGCCGGCGCCGACGGTCTGTGCGACCGCGGTGCCGAAGACGAAGGCAGCGACGAAGTTGAAGACCGCCGCCCAGATGACTGCCTTGCCCGGCGACAACACGCGGGTCGACACGACGGTCGCAATCGAATTTGCCGCGTCGTGGAAACCGTTGATGTAATCGAAGACGAGAGCGACCCCGACGAGGCTGACGACGACCCAGAACATCGCCGCGCTATCCGTGCTTCACCATGACGCCTTCGAGCACGTTGGCGACGTCTTCGCACCGATCAGTCGCGGCCTCGAGGAAGTCGAGCGTCTCCTTCCACTTCATCACCATGATCGGATCACGTTCTTCATCGAACAATCGCCTGACCGACTGAAGATGAACGCGGTCGGCCTCGTTCTCGAGCCGATTCATCTCGATGGCGTGCGAGATGAGGCCCTTGTGTTGCTCCAGCGCATCCAGGGCCGGTCTAATCTGGGCCGTAGCAGCGGTGATCAGCTGGGCGAGCTCCCTGGCGCCGAAACGCACGGTCTCGAACTGGTAGAGCCGCACCAGGGCGGCCGCCGCATCAATGGCGTCCATGACATCGTCCAGCGATCGCGCCAGCTCGTGAATATCCTCGCGATCGAGTGGCGTCACGAATGTCCGGTTGAGTCGCTGGATGATGTCATGCGTCAGGGCGTCGCACTTGTGCTCGATGCTCTTGATCTCATCCGCGGCGTCCCACACGGGGCGATCGGGGGCGAGCATATCCTCGAGCAACCGGGCGCCGTTGTGAAGCTCGACAGCGAGGGCCTGGAAGTCTGAGTAGAACTTCTCTTCGCGGGGAATCAGGCGGAAAACCACAAGTTCCCCAAGAGATTAGTCGGGTCGGCCAAGCCCGTGGATTGTAACAGATTAGCGAACGATTCCCAGGTCCCGCCCGACAGTTAACACGGTTGTAACAGCCGCGTCACAACCCGATCATATGGCCTCCCTATCCTCCTCCAGAACGCCTGATGACCGAACTTCAGGAGGAGCGATAAGGCCTTGCGCATGGAACCTGGTCGAGGCGAGCTGAGCGCGGCTGCGCGGGGGGCGGCCGTTTCGGCGATTGTGACACTCTTCCCCGCTTTCTCGGTCGGCGGTCATGCCGGCTGCTTTCACGAAGATTCTCTCCTGGACGCGACCTGCTATGTGGGTCGGTCGACCACCGTCACCCGAGTGTTGCTCGGGAGGGCGAGGCTAGGCGGGTTTTGTCGTCCAGTGATGTCCTTTCCGGAGGTTGGTCCATGCGAGTGACAGCTTGGTACATGCGAGTGAAAAGTGGCGTGCTCGTGCTAGCGGCGCTTCTCGCCGTCGCTCTGCCTTCTTTGGCAACAGCGCAGCAGACCGAATCCCGCATTATCGGCAAAGTCGTCGATCAAAGCGGCGCTGAAGTGCCAGGAGTGACAGTAAGCGTCACGTCGACCGAAACGGGCGCCGTGCGCACGACGGTCACGGGCACTGACGGGACCTATGCGATCACCAACCTCGGCCCTGGGACCTACACTGTTGCCTTCGAGCTGGCCGGATTCCAGAACATCAACAAGAGCGTTCGCCTAGGCGTCGGCCAGATCGAGAGCGCCGATGCGCAGATGCTCGTGGGAGGGGTGAGCGAAAACGTCACGGTGGCGGCCACCGCGCCGGTGCTGGACGTTTCCTCGGCCAAGATCGGTGTGAACGTCTCGCCCGAAGAGGTGGAGAATCTACCGGTCAATGGGCGCAACTTCGCCAACCTGATGACGCTCGCCACCGGCGCCACGTCCGACGGCAACGGCGGTTGGGCGAGTGTGCGGTTCAATGGGAAGTCGAACCAGCAGAACTACCTGAACTACGACGGCGTCGACGGAACGTACGTGTGGGACGCGAGCCCCGGGTATCTGAACGCCACCGGCTCGCAGTTCCGCCTGCAGACGTCGATGGAGTCGGTCGCGGAGTTCCGTGTCAACTCCGGCCTTGCGCCAGCGGAGAGCGGCCTCGGCTCCGGCGGCAACATCACCGTCGTCAGCAAGAGCGGCAGCAACAACTACCGGGGCTCGCTCTTTTGGTACAAGCGCGACGACGCTCTCGATTCGGCCAGCAAGTACGACGATACGAAGCAGCCGCTTCAGCTGGATCAGTTCGGTGGCTCCTTCGGCGGTCCGATAGCCTCGAACAAAACCTTCATCTTCGGCAGCTACGAGGGCCTGCGCCAGACGACAGGACTGAGCTTTACGGAGGCCGTGCCTAGCGATCTGGCGCGAGCCAACATTCTTGCGGGCATTCCAACGACGAGCGGCGGCGGGCGAAGCCCCGAGCGCACGCGCGCGGTTGCGCCGCTCCTGTCGGGGTTCCCGACCGGATCCGTGGCGACCGCGAATCCCCTCATCGCGCTCGCTTCGCTCACCAGTGAAGCTGATCAGAAAGAGAACTCGGCGTCGCTGCGAGTCGACCACCGGTTCAACAACAACCAGTCTGTCTATGTCCGCTATCTCTACAGCCGCGGCGAGATCGACACACCCGACCGCACCGTCACCTCCCGTCGCGTGCTCGCCAAGCAGGAGCCCCAGAATCTAGTCGGTAACTGGCAGAGCATCGTCGGCACCAGCATCATCAACGAGTTCAAGCTTGGCTACAACAAGCCGGAGACCAGCGCTATCGCATTCTCGAACACGCCCGGATACGATCCCACCGGCGTCTCGCTCTCGGGCACGTTCACCTCGTCGACAATCGACGCGCGCGGCACAACCGGCATCGCGCGCAGCGGCCTGCTCATCCGCGCGAGCAGTGCTTCCTCCACGACCGGCTCGGTGTTCAACCCGAACTCGCTCTCGTTCAGCGACGCGCTCACCTGGACACGCGGCGCGCATACGGTGAAGTTCGGCGGCGAGTACCGGAGCATCCAGTCGGACTTTCAGTTCCTGGCGAGCACTGAGATCACCTACAACAGCATCAACGATTTCATCGACAACATCATGGCGGCGGACGCGGTGAACCTCGAATCGCCGATCTTGAAGCCGCAGCAGTGGTACGGAATCGGGTTCGTGCAAGACTCGTGGCGAGCATCCGATCGACTGACCCTCGAGCTCGGTCTTCGCTACGACTTCTACTCGGTCGTCAAGGAGGCCGAGGGCCGCAGCAAGCCGTTCTTCATCGAAGAGAACGCTTTCGGTCCCGACGGGAGCGATTCGTACGACGCCGACAAGAACAACTTCTCGCCGCGGCTGTCGGCCGCCTACCAGGTGAACGAGAAAACCGTACTGCGCGGCGGGTTCGGCTTGTTCTATGGACCCGGTCAATTCGAGGACCGCATCCAGCCGATGGAGAACTACATCGAGCGTCGACGCGTCCAACAGTCGGAGCTGCCCGGACTTGCGTATCCCGTCACCTCGGATCAACTGCGCAACCTGTTGTCGGTCCGCGGTTACACGCATCACTACCCGAACGAGTACAACATGCAGTACGGTGCGAGCGTATCGCGCGAGCTGCCCGGCGCCCTCAATCTCACGGTCGGCTACACCGGCAGCAAGGGCAAGGACATGTTTCTGCGCGGCGTTGCCAACGTTCTCGATCCTGTCACTCGCGTTCGGCTCGTTCCCAATGTCGGGCAGGTAGATTTCAAGACTGCGGGATGCGTCGACGACATCTCGCTCGGCGGGGTCTACCCAATCGCGGGCTGCGGCCGCGCGAACTACGACGCGTTCCAACTGAGCGTGACGCGTCGCTTCCACAGCGGATTCAGCGGTGGAGTCCAATACCAGTACTCCCGTAACAAGGGAACCACCCAGGGCTCGAACGAAGCCGGAACCGCGCAGAACACGTTCGACTTCGAGACCGAGTACGCCACGAACCCGCAGGACATTCCGCACACGTTCAATGGGTCGGTCGTCTATCAGATTCCGGGCGAGGGTGTGTGGCGAGGCGGATGGCGTGTGGGCACGATTATCAACGCGCGCAGCGGAGTTCCTCTGAACGTGACGATCACCCGCGCGGACAATGCAACAGTCGGCGGCGCCACGGTTACGAATATCCCCGGCGGCAACAGTCGCGGCACGCAGCGCCCGGATCTCGTCCCTGGCGTCGACCCCTATCTCAAGGATGGCGTGCGATGGTTGAACCCGGCGGCGTTCACGACACCGCAGCCCGGTACGTTTGGCAACCTGCCCCGGAACTATCTGCGTGGGCCGGGCTTCTGGCAAGCCGACCTGATGTTCTCCAAGGACTTTCATTTCATGCAGTCGCAGGGCTTTCAGGTGCGTCTCGAGATGTTCAACCTCTTCAACCATCTAAACTACGAGAACCCCGCGCTGAACCTGCCAGGCAACGGCACTCCGGGGGTGCCGTTCACCGATGCGCAAGGCGCCACGTTCGGCTACATGCTCGGGCCGCTGAACCGAACAGTCGGCCTGGGCACCGCGCGTCAAACGCAAATCTCGGTGCGTTACACGTTCTGAGCAACCCTACCGTCGGGGAGGGCTAGCGCTGGGCGAGCCCTCCCCACGCGCCGCAACGAGCGCGGCGCTGCTAGACTGGCGTGATGCGCGACGTCCTCGCGGTCATCCTGGGCGGCGGTCAAGGCACCCGGCTCTTTCCGCTGACGCACCTTCGCTCCAAGCCAGCCGTTCCGATTGGCGGCAAATACCGTCTGATCGACATTCCGATCAGCAACTGCCTGCACGCCGACATCCGCCGCATCTTCGTCCTGACGCAGTTCAATTCCGCGTCGCTCAACCGCCACGTCGGACAGGCGTATCGGCTGGACCGTTTCAGCCGCGGGTTCGTGGAAATTCTCGCCGCGGAGCAAACGCCCGATCACGGAGGCTGGTATCAGGGCACAGCCGACGCCGTTCGACAGGCCGAGCGCCATCTTGCCCGACACGACGCGCAGTACTATCTGATTCTCGCCGGCGATCACCTCTATCGCATGGACTACTCGTCCATGGTCGACGCTCACATCGACAGCGGCGCCGACATCACCATCGCCGCCCAGCCGGTCGACATCTCCGACGCTTCGTCGATGGGCATCTTCCTGTTCGATCGCTCGGGACAGATCGTCGGATTCGAGGAGAAGCCGAATCAGGAGCGCCTTGGCGCCATCGGCCGCAGCATCCCCGTCGGATCGACCGTCGGCGGGCACGCGCCGGACAAGCCGTTTGTCGCGTCAATGGGTGTCTACGTCTTCTCGCGGGACATGCTGCTGGAGGTGCTGCATCGGGACGCCAGCAAGGACTTCGGCCGTGAAATCATTCCGGCGGCCTTGGGCCGCTACAACGTGCAGTCCCATCTCTTTCGTGGCTATTGGGCCGACGTCGGAACCGTTCGCTCGTTCTACGACGCGAACATTCTGCTGACTGGTCCGAATCCGCCGTTCACCTTTTACGACCCGAACCGGCCGATCTACACGCATCCGCGGTTCCTGCCTGGCTCCCGGCTCACCGACTGCACGGTGCGCGACTCGATCCTCGCGGAAGGCTGCTTCATCGACCAGGGGACGATCGACCGCTCGGTGATCGGCATTCGGACGAACGTCCAGAGCGGGACGACGATCCGCCACTCGGTGCTGCTCGGAGCCGACTATTACGCCAGCGATGATCTCGCGCCGGCAATTGCCGGCCCGAAGCTCGGTCTGGGCCGCGACGTCGTACTGGACGGGGTGATCGTGGACAAGAACGCGCGCATCGGCGATGGCGCGCGGCTCACGAACGCGGACAAGGTCGACAACGCGGATGGCGATGGCTATTACATCCGCGACGGCATCATCGTTGTCCCGAAGGACGGCGTCGTGAAGGCCGGAACGGTCGTCTGACGGGGGCAGCGCCGCCGCAACGCCGAGCGTCAGCTGGCAGGCGCCCCTTCGGGAGCGTTGCGGCGCAGGAAGGCGCCGTCGCGGGTCTGGGCCAGGAAGCCCATTGCGACCAGCGACTCGAAGGCTGGCTCGCAGAGCTCCATGGGAACATCGAACAGCCGGCGCGCCTGCCGAAGCGTGAGCTTCAGATCGGGCATCTCCAGATATTCCATTTGAATCAGTGTCAGCACGTCCTGCATCCGACTGGCATCCATCGGGCGCTCCTCTTACGACTTTCTTGAGACCGATCCCATGCTCCGCCGATGGAGTGACAGCGCGATGAAGCCGTCGTTCCAGCCGTGTAAATTCTGCCGGTCGGATGACCTGGACGGCGTTCACGAAGAACGTTGCTGGAATCTGTCGCGGACGACGATCGCCACGGCGTTCATCACGAGAAGCAGGACGAGCAGTACCAGAA
>JBKPSC010000163.1:0-5134 GCA_046734915.1 Acidobacteriota bacterium
GGCCTACGGCGTCTATGCGGAAGGGCCGATCAGCGATCCGAAGGAGCTGACGCCGGCGTACACGCGCGCGATTGCCCGCGTCAAGCGCGGCGAGCCGGCGCTGGTCGACGTGATCACGCAGCCGCGCTAGGAGCTGGGGGCGCCATGAAAACCACGATCGCCATCACCGTCCTGCTGTTGGCAACGGCTGGTACCGCACACGCTCAGGACACCGCCGGGAACATCGCCAACGGCAAGGCGCTGTTTCTCGCCCATCAGTGCTTCGCGTGTCATGGCTACAACGGCGAGACCGGCACCCGTCTCGTTCAAGAGGACGGGACATTCGTCGCTCGTCTGACGACCGCGCGCGTATTCACCACCTTCATTCGCGCCCCGCGGCCAACGGCCCCGCCGCCTGTCGGGTCGTCGCTCTCGATGCCCAGCTATGGGGTGTCGAGCCTTCCCGATTCGGAGGCGGCGGATCTCTTCGCCTACATCAAGACATTCAAGCCCACACAGCCGGCGTTGAAGGACATTCCGCTCCTCAGCGAGATGTTGAGAGACGGCGGCAAGCTGCGGAAATAGCGCACTTCCACGGTCCATCCGCCGCCGAGCTTCAGTCCGAAGGATTGAGCCGAAATCCACGTCTTGTCGCGAACTGACGACCCAATCATCCGGCGGCGGAACGATCGCGTGGATCACACGCTCGGGCGCCGTCCCGCTCGAGAGATATTGCCGCGCCGCGAGCACGATGGCGGCGACGGCGAACAGCACGGCGATGCCCCAGGCCAGCCGCTCGCGCGTCCGTGCGGGCGTGCCGCCGCCGATCGCAATGGCCGATCCTGACACGCTCGATGCCGATTCCAGCGCAAAAGCCAGATCGCTCGCTGACTGGAAGCGCGAGCTGGAATTTCTTCTCGAGACAGCGATCGACAATGCGCACGAGACCAGCGGGAATGTGCCGCTCGGATGCCGGCAGATCGGGCGGATCCTCTCTGAGGATCGCCGTCATCGTGTCGGCCGGCGTCGCGCCGGCGAAGGCGCGCTGCCCCGACAGCATTTCGTACAGAATCGCGCCGAACGCGAAGATGTCCGCCCGATGATCGGCATTCGTTCCGCGCACCTGCTCCGGCGACATGTAGCCGATCGTGCCGAGCACCACGCCCGGGAGCGTGTCGGGCGGGACGGTGGGCAGTTGCGTCATGCTCGCGGTGTGCGGGCTGGAGCGCACCAGCGGCGCGCCGGTTTCAATCAGCTTCGCCAGCCCGAAGTCGAGAATCTTGGCGCGGCCGTCGAGCGTAATGAAGATGTTTTCGGGCTTGAGATCGCGGTGGACGATGCCTTTGTCGTGTGCGGCCGTGAGCCCGCGCGCGATCTGGATGGCGTATTCGATCGCTTTCCGCGGCGGCACAGGACCGGTGCGCAGCCGCTCTCTCAACGTCTCGCCTTCAAGCAGCTCCGACACGATATAGGGGACGCCCTCGTGCTGGCCGACGTCGTACACCGCGACGATGTGGGGGTGGTTCAGCGTCGCCGCGGCGCGCGCCTCCTGCTCGAAGCGATGAACCCGCTGCGCGTCGGTTGAAAAGTCCCCTGCGAGCACCTTGATGGCGACGGCGCGATCCAGACGCGGGTCGTGGCCGCGATACACCTCGCCCATGCCGCCGCTGCCGATCGGCTCGAGAATTTCGTACGGACCGAGGCGAGCGCCGGACTGCAGAGGCATGGGGCCGGGAAAGTATAGAGCCGTTCGTCCCCACCCCGAGGCGGCATACGCACGCGCGTTTCGTGGTGGATTCTTGTGTGCGTCGGCGCTGCCGTCATATTGCTCGCAGCTCAGCAGGACGTATCGCGTAGAATGCCCGCGCGAAGGTACCCCTACTTCCTGATTACAACGGCCGTCGCCGGGGAGTGTTGACATGCGTCGCGCGCCATCGGTCATCGTCGTTCTGTTGCTCGGCCTGGCAGTCGTCTTCGACCGAGTCACGCGCGCGCAGACGGCCCGTCCCTCGACCGCGCGCGGAGAATGGCCGACCTATGGCGGCGACCTCGCCAGCACGAAGTACTCGCCGCTCGATCAGATCACGAAGGACAACTTTTCATCGCTCAGGCTGGCCTGGCGTGCGCCGTCGCCTGACGCCGTCCTCAGCATGACGCTGCCGGGCGGCGCCGAGTGGACGGCCGAGGGCCGGGTGATCTTCGACGAGCTCAAACGGATCGAGCCGAACCGCTGGCGCGACAACCAGTCGCCGTTCACGCAGAACTTCAAAGCCACGCCGCTGATGATCGGCGGCGTGCTGTTCCTGAACTCGCCGGCGTCGGTCGGCGCGGCGTACGACGGCAAGACCGGCGCCCAGAAATGGGTGTTCAATCCCAAGAGCTACGAGAGCGGCACGACGACCATGAGCGCGCGCTGGAACGAGCGCGGCGTGGCGTACTGGACCGACGGCAAAGAGGAACGGATCTTCTGGGGCACCGGCGACGGGTATCTGATCGGGGTTGACGCCAAGACCGGACGTCCCGCGGCCGGCTTCGGCCAGAACGGCAAGGTCGATCTGATGGAGGGGCTGCCGCGCGCCACACGCGGCGCGCGCGATTATCTGAACGCGCTGACCTATTCGGTGCAGTCGCCGCCGCTCGTCGCCCGCGACATCGTCGTGACGCCGGCGTCCATTTCGTCGCTGATCATCAACAAGGAACAGATCCCCGGCTGGATTCGCGCGTTCGACGTTCGCACCGGCAAGATCAAATGGACGTTCAAGACGATCCCCTCGCCGGGCGAATTCGGCAACGAGACGTGGGAGAACGATTCGTGGTCGTACGCCGGCAAAGTGACGACGTGGATGACCTTCAGCGCGGACGAGGAACTGGGGCATCTCTACGTCCCGACGAACACGACGGCCCCCGACTACTACGGCGGCCACCGCCTCGGCGACAACCTCTTCGCCGAAAGCATCCTGTGCCTCGATCTCGAGACCGGCAAGCGCATCTGGCATTTCCAGATGGTCCATCACGGTTTGTGGGATTACGACAACCCCGCAGCGCCGAACCTGCTCGACATCAACGTCGGTGGAAAGCCGGTGAAGGCGCTCGCGCAAATAACGAAACAGGGATTCGTGTACGCGTTCGATCGCACGAACGGCCGTCCGCTGTGGCCGATCGAAGAACGTCCGGTGCCGCCGTCCGACATCCCGGGCGAGCGGGCCGCGCGGACGCAGCCGTTTCCGACCAGGCCGGCCGCTTTCGACTATCAGGGCGTGACGGTCGAGGATCTCATCGACTTCACGCCCGAGATTCGCGCGATGGCGGTGAAGGCGATTCAGGGGTTCCGGATTGGCCCGCTCTACACGCCGCCGACGGTTGAAGGCACGATTCAACGGCCAAGTGCATCGGGCGGCGGCAACTGGAGCGGCGCGGCGGTCGATCCCGAAACCGGCATGCTGTACGTGCCGTCGCGGAACCAGTTCTCGGTCAATCATCTGTCGCCGCAGGATCCTGCGCTCAACGGGAATCTGCGCATGATGCAGACGCCGCCGAGGAATCCCCAGATGCGGGAACTGCCGCTGTTCAAACCGCCGTACTCGCGCATGACCGCGATCAACATGAACACCGGCGATCACGTCTGGATGGTGCCGACCGGCAACGGCGAGCGGATCCGCAACCTGCCGGCGCTGCGGGGGCTCAAGCTCCCGCCGCTCGGCGGCGACGTCTCGATGAGCGGTCCGCTGCTCACGAAGACGCTGCTCGTCTACGCCCTGACGACTGGCGGCACGAAAGGCGGTCCTCGGCTCGTGGCGTACGACAAGGCCACCGGCAAGGAACTCGCGTCGGCCGACCTGCCGGCGGCGGCGATCGGCACGCCGATGACCTACATGATCGACGGCAAGCAGTTCATCGCGCTGACTGTCGACGGTCCGTCGCGTCAGAACAGCATGCCGGAGCTGGTTGCGCTTTCTGTGCCCTAATCGATGGCTCGTGGGTCTTGCGGGCGCATGAACTCACCCGCCAAACGCCCAGGCGACCATCAACGGAAACTCTTCTCGCCACATCGCGTCGTCGTGCCCTGCGACCCTCTCGCTGATGACGACGTCCGCAGCGGCATCGCGCAGCGCGGCCGCCCACCGAGCCGCGTTGTCGAGAAAAAACGGTTCCAGCGTGCCGGCGACGAGGTACACGCGCGGCAGTGGCCTCGGCATCACGTCAGGCGGCCGGTACCCCGCGCCGGGCGAGCCTGAGAAGATCACGCCGTAGAGGTCGGGATGTCGAAGTCCAATGGCGAGCGCGAGCTCCCCACCCGCCGACACGCCGAACACCGCCGTGCGTTCGGCGGACAGAGTTACCCCAAAACGCGACCGCGTCCAGGCACGGACGTCCTCGACGAAAAACCGCTCGTGTGCGGCGAACCGTTCCGGATCGAAATCCGGCGAATACTCCTGGAGCCGCAGCGTCTCGTCGGTTACCCGGTGCGTGCCGACGATCATGGTTGACGGCACGTCCGCTGCTTCAAGAAGCCCGCCCCACTGCGAGATCATCTGACCATCAGCGGCAAATACGATCGCCTCGGGCGGATCCGGCGGAACGTACACCGTGACCTGCCGGCCATCGTCGTAGTCGAACGTCTCGGTGACAAATTTGCCCGCGATCCGGTCGGCGTTTGACGGTTCCGGTGCCCCGGAGAATTCACCCATGCGTTCATGCTCATGACCCGGCCGTGGAGTGTCGTGAGGGCCTGACTCAGTCTACAGGCTAGACAACGTAGGCCGCTTCGTATGCCACTCTGTTGCTTGCTCGTAAGCATGGGCGAGCGCGAGCATCTTCGTCTCGCCGAACCGCGGTCCGCTGATCTGCATACCGATCGGCAGTCCAGAACGGGTAAAGCCGCACGGGAGAGAGATACTCGGGAGACCGTAGACATTGAAAGGCGCCGTGTTGCGGATCATCTCTAATTCAATTCCGAGACGCAGGGCTTCTTCGATCGTCGGCGGCGGCACCGCCGTCGTCGGAGTGACCAGTACGTCGACGTTGGAGAACGCGGCGCCAATTGTCCGGCGCGCTTGGTCAAGGTCACGGCGCGATTGAATGTAAGCCGCGGTCGTTACTTCCGAACCTTGCCGTAGATTCCGGCTGATGCTGGCGTGATAGAGCTGCGGCGTCC
>JBKPSC010000164.1:0-6297 GCA_046734915.1 Acidobacteriota bacterium
TCGGGCGGCTCAAGCGGCTCAACCCGCTCCCGGAGAGAACGGTCGCCACGATGAAGGAGAACGTGACATGGGCCAGACAGTCGACCAAATAGAGGCGCACCTCGAACGGCAGCGTGAGGCGTTGAGAGCCCATCTGGACGAGCTCGAGGAGAACATCGAGATCGTTTTCAATTGGCGCTATGTCTTCCGCACACACCCTGTGGCAATGATGGGTGCCGCGTTCGGCGGCGGCGTTCTCCTGGCGCGCCTGACCACACGTTCACGCCAAGCTCGCGGCGCCGTGACGCGGACCGGTGATGCCGTGTCGCGGACCGGGGATTTGGACGTCCTCGATCAGATGAAGAGCGCGCTCATCGGAGTGGCCACCACGCGCCTCGCCCGCTATATCAGCGAGTTCATCCCGGACTTCGCGCAACAGCTCCATTTGAGACGGAATCGCGTCCGTCAATAAGCGCCGCCGCATTCGAGGCCCGGCCGCTCGCCAACGCGCTCGGAAAATCTCGTAATCCAGTAACAGACGCGGTGCTGGTCCGGCACCGCTTACGCGTCCCTCCGGCTGGTAGCCCGGCCCCATGTTGGCTGCTATCGGCGGCTTGGCGCTCGCGATGGCGCCGGTGCCGCGGTCTTCCTTCAAAACTCCTGTCGCGGCGGTTAGCGCTTCATTCTCCCTTCCCTTGTATGCTGTCGTATCTTTTTCTCGCGGTGGCGGCGGTCGCGTGCCTCATCCCGAGCCGGCGGGCGGTCAACCTCGGCCCGCTCGTCGCCATCCGGACTCGGTAACTGCCATGCACCGACGTATCGCCGGCGGGGCCATGTTGGCAGCGGCCGTGGTTGCGGCCGTTGACTGTCGACGACACGAAGCCCCGACCTGTCAATCCGACATCGTGTCGTCGTCGGCGGTGTCGAGCTATTGTGGCCACCGCGAGGGGGAGAACCAGGTGCTGGATCTGGTGATCCTGTGGCGCGGCACGCCTGGCTGGTTCCAGCGTCGAGGTCGCCGCGGAGGCGGCGGCTCAGCGGTGTCTGGCGGCATGACCAACGGCCGCGTGTCCCACTACCGGACCTACGGCGACGTCACAATCGCATTCGACGCCGACTTCGACGCCAACGTGGTGGTGATCGGCCAGTCGACGATTCAGTTGAACGGCGTCAACGCGATCCTGGTCGACCACGTCGATGCCGATTGGCTCGTTGCGGCAACGCCCTGGATCGAGCCACGCCTGCCGTTGAGTGGCGATTGGAACCTTGCTCTCGCTCGACGGTCTGCCAATTTCCGGCGTGCGTTGCTCTGTGAGGTGCCGATGCCGGCTGCGCCGGCGGCGTACCGAGCAGTTCAGCCGACAGTCATCACCGTCTGCGAAAAGCTCAGCGAGAGATGAGCTGCACTGCCAGTGCTGGCAATCGCGTGGGAGGGCGGGCCCGGCGGAGCGACCACGCGCCGAGCAGAGTAACCACTACTTGTGGGTTGGTCGATAGTGCGCCTGAATGTTGCCGCCGATGAGATCCCCCGGGCTCGCGACAGTGCCCCCGGTTATCGCTTCACCATTGATCGCGATGTAGACCTGATCCGGTGGCGCGCCCTTTCTCTCTCCGTTGTCGATGAGGACCAGCGTGACGGTCGCAGGCTGCCCGTTGAGCGTTCCCGTGCCGTTGATGGATCCGGTTCACCGGAGCTTGGGGTGGCTCGGGATTGTTGAGCAGCGAACAGTGAACGTCCGTCGGGTTCTTGTCGATGTGGATTGTTGGGGGATGGCCCGGTGATCATTGGGTGTTGTAGCGAAGCTGCCTTCGTCGCTCCCGCCAGGGTCCCAACCATCGCCGGCGTCTGCACGATTGGCAGCGGTACGGCTTCATCAGGGAGACGACCCGAAGGGGTCGTTCCCACCATCGTGTTCGAGATCGATAGACGCTTCCCATCTGGTGGCAGTAAGGACAACGGATTTGTGTCGGGTCGCCGCGACGCTCGGCCTGCATGGCGGGACGCTACGACAGGTCATGAGAGCGTTCAAGTTCAGCCGTGTGGATCCAACTCGGCGGTTACGGGTTGACTACGCGCCCGGGTAGTCTGGCACGATCGAGGCATGGCCATCGGAAGGCCGCGTGAAGATCGTGATCAGCTGTACGATCGAAATCTAGAACCACATCAGGTGGCGCATGCACGAGATCCGTTTCCGTGGCCGACCCATCGAGCAACTGAGCGACACAGAGCTCCGGGCGGCCTTCAAGGAATTACTCGAGAGTTTCGAGGCGCTGGAGCGTGCCCTCATTGAACGCGGCGTCATTTCAGACGGAGAGGTCGCTCGACGGATGCAGGACTCGCCTGGCGTCAAGCCGTTGCCTCACGCTGATCAACGGAACGGCACCACCACTTCACGTCGCTAGTAGCGACGTATGTGCGGAAGCGTCGGCGACGAATGTCTAGTAGGGGTAACCGGGAAGCCTCCGCGTCTTAGGTTTCCAATCAGGCAGCGGCGCGTATCGATCACCGATTGGCATCTTGACCTGCGGCAGACTCTGGGCGTCCAGGACCAGATCCTCCGCGATCACATCGTTGATGTAGAGCAGATACGCCGTAAGCGCGTAAACCTGATCGGGGGTTAGCGTTCCCTCTCGATTGAGCGGCATGCCGCGATTGATGTAATCCCACACCGTCGTCGCGAACGGCGCGCGAAGCGGCAGTATTCGCCCACGTGCCCAGAGCTCGACCTCGGGGCCCGCCTTGGGTTTCAACATGGGAGCCGAGCCCCCGACGCCGGCCGCCCCGTGGCAGCTCGCGCAGCCCTGCGCTCGATAGAGCTGCGCGCCCTCCTTGGCAGTTCCTTTCCCCGGCGGGAGCTCCTCTCCGGTCGGACCGATGGAGATATCCCAGGCGCGGAGTTCCTCTGGTGTCGGCGTGCGTCCCACTCCATACGTCGGCCCCTGCGCCTGCGCGGAGACGCCGACAAGCAAGGCGAACGCGATCGGGAGCACTCTATGCGAACCCATTGGTCACGCTCCCGTCTCTGGCAATCCTCCACGGCTGAATGCTGTTGTCCAGACCCGGCACGCTGAACGTGGCGTCGAAGGGCTTGTTCCAATACTTGGCGATCTGTTCGCGCGTCGGTTGAACCTGGCCGATTTCGTCGACGCAGCGCGACAAGAGCTCCGTCTCGTTCCCGTCCCAATTCCACTGATAGGCGAAACGGGTGTGGGCCATACGCTGGGGCGTTCCCTTGAACTCAGCCTTGTTCCATTTCTTGCCGCCGTCGGTGGACACCTCGACCTGCTTGATGGCGCCGCCGCCGGACCAGGCCAGGCCGCTAATCTCGTAGAAACCTTTGCCGGGCAGCTGCTGTCCGCCAGAGGGGAAGGTGATGACCGACTTGGGTCCGATCTGGTAATCCAACGCCGCGACCTTGGCATCCTGATCCATATGGCCGTAGTCGTTGTAGTTCATGTAGTACCGATCGACCAGCTTGATCCGTCTCAGATACTTGGTGTGGAAAATTCCTTCGAAGCCAGGAACCATCAGCCGCAGGGGAAAGCCATTCTGCGGCCGGACGGCCTCGCCGTTCATGCCGTATGCGACGATGCAGTCATCCATCGCCTTGGCGATCGGCATGCTCGACGCGCCCTTTACTTCTTCCGCGCCTTCGGCGACGAACCACTTTGCGCTGTCTTTCAGGCCGCACTCCTTGAGCAGCGTCGAAAGGAGCACGCCGGTCCACTCGGCGCAACTCGTCATCCCGTGCGTTTCCTGTACGTTCTTCGCTCTCCGCGACGATCGGTTACCCGCACACTCGATGAAGTGAAGACGGGTGACGGAAGGAAGGCGTTTCAGATCGTCCATGGTGAGGATCAACGGGCGGTCGACGAGGCCGTGGATCATCAGTCGATGCTCTTTGGGATCGATGTCCGGCAAGAAGGCGCCACGGGTGGTCGCTACGTAGTGGAGCGAGGATGGCGTGATCACCCCGACCGAATCCTGAAGCGGCGTCGCGATGTGGAACGTGAGCCCGAACTCATCGGGCGAAGGCCGGGCGCCTACAGGGTGCGAGATGCGGACCGATGTTACGTACTTCGAGCGGTCCCCGTAGGCGACCATGTCCTTGTCGCCCTTGATCATCGGTGGGGACGCGTGCGTGGCGTGCGTTGCTGGTTCCTGGCCGAGCGCTGGTGCCGCAGCTCCCAGGGTGAAACCACCCGCCAGGGTGGCGCCGCTCTTGAGGAGTTCCCTTCGACCAAGTCGTTTCGAACCCATTCGTCTCTCCTTCGTACAAGCCAGCCAGAAAAATCGCCCGCGGACGAGAGTATACGCCCATCGCGGAAATCGGCTAAAGAGGTTGCGCGGATTCAGGCCGGAATACCCGGCAGTTGAGGTTAAGGGCAGACGTCACCCTGCCACGCAATTCGCAGTGGCCGGCGCCAGACTCACTTGCGCGCCGGAGAGGGACGAAGTAGAACTTTCCAGTCAACGATGGCCAGTTGCACCGTCATTGCTGGTGTCGTCGCGCTGGCCGCATCCATGACCGCGATTGCGCAGCAGAAGCCCGATTTCTCGGGCGAGTGGCAATTGAACCGGCAGGCCTCGACGCTCAGCCCCGTCGTCGCCCCTGTCGCGCAGACCGGCACGCTGCGGATCGAGCACAAGGAACCCAGCTTCAAGTGTCAAATGACCATCGTGTTCGATGGCAAGCCCTTCGAAACGAAATTCGAGAGCCTATCCGATGGTCGCGAGATTGTCGCGACCGGGCAAGGGCGCCGGATCGTGTCCAGCCTCCGCTGGGACGGAGACGCGTTGGTGGCCACGTCGCGGGTCGAGATTCCGAACGGGGAGATGACGATTGCGTTCCGGTACGAACTGGAAGACGGCGGGCGCCGCCTTCGAGCCTCCGAGGTGCTTCGCGGCGGTGGCCGCGATCAGGACAATGTGTGGGTATTCGAGCGGCCGTGAGAGAGGAGGGCTTATGGTGAATCCGATCAGACGGAAGCTTCTGAAGGCCGGCGCCGCAGCGGCGGCGATGGCCGCGACGCCCTCCGTGCTGGCGCAGCAGAGCGGGAACCCGGAAAGCGGACGCTTCTATCAGAAGGGGAATGTCCGCATCCGCTATGAGGAGACGGGCTCGGGCTTTCCGCTGTTGCTCATCGCGGGCGGCGGGTTGAACGGCTCGACGATCGAGGGCATCCGTGGCGGCAATCCCTTCAACACGATCGAGGCATTCAAGGGAGAGTTCCGCTGCATTTACGCTGACCTGCGCAACTCCGCCGGTCAGTCCACCGGCCCGCTCGAAATCGCCCGGCCGTGGGATTCGTACACTGACGACCACCTCGGTCTGATGGATCACCTGCGGATCGACAAGTTCATGGTGCTCGGCTTCTGCATTGCGGGTCCTTTCATCTGGAACCTCATGAAGCGCGCGCCAAATCGCGTCGTCGCTGCAGTGCCGGCGCAGCCGGTCGGGTTCCGACCGGAGCTGCCGAACGCCCTTTACGAGAGTCAGATAACTGGCTGGGCCGCGCCACTGGTCAAGCGGCGCTCCGAAATCACGAACGAGATGGCCGACCAATTCCTGACCAGGATGTTCCGTAACAACCCTGACTTCGTGTTCACGGTGTCGCGCGACTTCGTGAAGAGTTGTCAGACGCCGGTACTGGTCCTGCCAGACGACACCGCGGGGCATTCATTAAGCGTGGCGATCGAGAGCGCGATGCTCGCGCCGAAAGGCCAACTGAGCATGTACCCCTGGAAAGACACCCCGGACAAGATTCCGCTGGCGGTCCGTCACGTTCGCAGCTTTCTGCTGTCGTATCGACAGGCCTAAAAACGGCCACCCTGGACCGGGCGCAAAGGGGCCTGCGGCCGGCCGCCGTCGTCTGATGGCGCGAAGCGCGTCGGTCTAACTCTGCGTGTGAATCGACCGCGCTCGCGGCCAACTGCGACGGTTCGGGTTGAAGTGGCTCGGCGGCTTGACGGCATGCGCGCACACCTCGAGCGCGAAACGCCAATCACAATAGTCGAGCTCCGCTCTCGTAAATTCGCCGATCACGAGCCCGCGCAGGTTTCCCGCCGACGTCAGAGAATTGCCGTACGCACGCACGGTGACGTTCTCGGAACCAAATGATTGGGTGAGCAGCCGCTGAAGTCCCAGCGGCGTGAATCGCCACATGTCAGTGAACGTCGGCGATCCCCACATTCCGACCATCTTTGCCTCCTGATCGAGCGGCATCGTAGAGCTCGAGAGCTCGACGGCATCTGACAAGTACCTGATTTTTCTGTCAGGATCAGCCCTCGATCTCGCGCATGACGGACAATGGGAT